>JALHOS010000166.1 GCA_022842905.1 Myxococcaceae bacterium
TGCGTCGCAGCCCGTCGTTGCTCCTCGCTCAGGTACCGCAAGTAGCTTCACTCGTCGCGCCTCGGTCTGCTCGCAATCTCGCGATCTCGCTCGGTCCGCCAACCTGTTCGGCGCTCTAGCCGCGAAGCCGCGCGCCCCCGGCGCGTTCGACGTCGCGCTTCGCACCCAGGCGCGCAGGCGCTACAACACGCCCGTGCACCGAGGGGACGCCACTTCGCCATGAGCACGGGTGACTGCCCTTCCTGCCGCGCCCCGGTCGACTTCAAGCCCGGCGCCGGCAAGGTGAAGGTCTGCGAGTACTGCAACACCGTCGTCCTCAAGGGGCAGGCCAAGCTCGAGTCCCTGGGCAAGGTCGCCGACCTCGTCGACACCCAGTCCCCGCTCAAGGTCGGGCTGTCGGGCAACTACTCGGGGGCGCCCTTCACCGTCGCCGGCCGCGTCCAGAAAGCCAACGCCACCGGGACCTGGGACGAGTGGTACCTCGCCTTCGACGACGGCCGCCAAGGCTGGCTGTCCGAGTCCGAGGGCGACTGGAACCTGTCTTTCCCCGTCGGCGCTGCGCCGCTCCCGAAGGTCGAGGAGCTCAAGCCGCTCCTCTCGTTCCAGCTGCGTGGCACACGCTTCGTCGTCGAAGAGAAGGCCGAAGCCACCACGACGTCGGCGCAGGGCCAGCTGCCCGAGTTCAACGCCCAGCACGTCTACGTCGACGCCACCGGCCCCAAAGGCGTCTTCTGCACGCTGGACCAGGCCGAAGGCTCGGCGGAGGCCTTCGTCGGGCACCGCGTCAACCTGCTCGCGCTGGGCTTCGACCGGAACGAGCTGGTGCCGACGCCGAAGAAGGCGCAGCTGTCCCAGGCCCGCTGCACCAACTGCAACGGCATGCTGGAGCTCAAGGCCCCGGACGCCACCAAGCGCGTGGGCTGCCCGTTCTGCGGCGCGCTGCTCGACGTGCGGCACGGCGAGCTGGCCTTCCTCCAGCTGCTCGAGAAGCCGCCGTACGAGCCGCTGTTGCCGCTGGGCCGCGTGGGACAGTTCGACGGGGCCGACTGGACGGTGCTGGCCTTCCTCATTCGCAGCTGCACGGTGGAAGGCACCCGCTACGCGTGGGACGAGTTCCTGCTCTACAACGCGCAGCGCGGCTTCGTCTGGCTCATGCAAGCCAACGGGCACTGGACCTGGCTGGTGCCGTCGCCCGCAGGTGAGCTGTCGCTCAACGCCGAGCCGCACTCCATCACCGGCGTCGCGACGTACGCCGGCAAGTCCTACAAGGTGTTCCAGTCCGTCTTCGCGCGCACCGACTACGTGGTGGGTGAGTGCTACTGGACCGCGAGCGTCGGCGAGCTGGCGCGGGCCACCGAGTACGTGCTCCCGGAAGAAGGCCTGTCCGTCAACCTCGACGAGGTGCCCGGCGAGGCGACCGTCACGCTGGGCAAGCTCATTCCCGCCGAGGCGGTGCAGGCTGCCTTCAAGCTGCCCCAGGCGCTGCCGGCGGTGACGGGCAAGGCGCCGGCGCAGCCCAACCCGTTCAAGGCGAAGGCCAAGTCCACCGCGGTGTGGAGCGGCATCTGGAGCGCGGTGTTGTTCGTGCTCTTCGTCGTCTTCAGCGCGAAGGGGTCGAGCGCCCAATACCTCGACGAGCGCTTCAGCGTGCCGCCGGGCGTGGCGCCGGGCAGCCCCGAAGTGCAGCGCTTCTCCAGCGAGTTCCGCATCGACAAGAAGGTGCCGCTGGAGGTCGGCGTCGACGCGCCGGGGCTCAACAACAACTGGCTGGGCGTGTCGGTGGACTTGGTGAACGTGCAGACGGGCGAGGTCATCGCCGTGTACGCGGAGCCGAGCTACTACGCGGGCGTCACCGACGGCGAGAGCTGGTCCGAGGGCAGCAGCCGCGATTCGAAGCAAACGGACGACGTCGAGCCGGGCACGTACCTGGTGCGGGTGACGCCGACCTTCGACCCCGGCCGCGAGGTGGACTACCGGGTGACGGTGCGCGCCGACTCCAAGCCTGGCTTCTGCTGCCCGTACGCCATCTTCCTGTTGCTGCTGGTGGTGCCGGCGTGGAACTGGCTGCGCAGCTCGTCGTTCGAAACGGAGCGGTGGAACGAGTCGGTGTTCCAGTACACGCCGACGACGTCGATCTTCCCGCACGCCAAGGGTGACGATGACGACGATTCTTCGGATTGGTCCAGTGACGATGACTGAAGGAGGGTACGGCGCATGAAGCTGTTCGGAGGCGTACTGGTGCTGGGCTACGCGCTCGCGCACCTGACGGGGAACGACCGCTTCCCCGACGACGAGCGAGGTGAGGTCCCCGAAGACGTGCGCAAGGCGCCGGGCGGGTTGTTGCTGTGGCACACGGGCTTCATGGGGGGCAAATGAACTGGGAACACTTGGCGCAGACCGCCGTCACGTCGCTCGTCTTCTCCGTCATCGGCATCGTCGTCTTCGTCGTGGGCTTCCAGGTCATGCGCAAGCTGCTGCCCTTCGACGTGCACAAGGAGATCGAGGTCGACCAGAACGCCGCGCTCGGCGTCATCATCGCCGCGTTCATTCTGGGGTTGGCCTTCATCGTCGGCATGGCGATTCACGGCTGACGACTGGGCAACGGCGCACAGAGCGCGTCGGGCGCGGCGCTCGCCCGGCGTTTCGTCGTCGTCATGGCGCTCGCCGCGGCCTTTGGCGACATGACGTACGAGGGCGCGCGCGGGCTGATGGGCCCCTTCCTGGGCAGCTTGGGGGCGAGCGCGGCGACGGTGGGCTTCGTCGCCGGCTTCGGTGAGTTCCTGGGCTACGGCCTGCGCTTGGTGACGGGCCTGTGGGCCGACCGAGCTCGCGCGTACTGGACCTTCGTCGTCGTCGGCTACGCGCTCAACGGCGTGGTGGTGGTCGGGCTGTGGGCGTCGGACCGCTGGGAAGTGGCGCTGGGCTTCATGCTGCTCGAGCGCGTCGGCAAGGCGGTTCGTTCCCCCGCGCGCAGCGCGCTGGTGGCCTCGGCGGCGAGCGCGGTGGGGCCGGGCAAGGCGTTCGGCTTCGATGAGGCGTTGGATCAGCTCGGCGCGGTGTCCGGCCCGCTCGTGACGGCGCTGGTGCTGTTCCTGGCGCCGGTCGAGCTGCCCACCGTCGCGCGCTACCAGCTGGCCTTCCTCGTGTTGGTGTTGCCGGTGCTGGGGAACCTCGTCGCCGTGTCGCGGGCGCACCGGCTGTTGCCCTCGCCCGACGTGCTCGAGCGGCGCGCCGTGGCAGTCGACTGGAAGGGCGCCCCCCGGCTGCGCTGGTACGTCGCGGCGAGCCTGCTCCTGGCGTTGGGCTTCGCGGACTGGGCGCTGGTCGCCTTCCACGCGAGCCAGTCAGGGCTGCTCAGCCAGCCGGCGCTCCCGGTGCTCTACGCGGCGATGATGGGGGTGGACGCGCTGGCCGCGCTCGGCTTCGGGCGCGCGTTCGACGTGCACGGGCTGACGGTGCTGGGCGTGGCGTGTCTGGTGTCCGCGGGCTTCGCGCCGGCGGTGTTCTTCGCGCCGTCGACGGCGGTGTTGGTCTTCGGCGGCGCGCTGTGGGCGGTGGGCCTGGGCGCGCAGGAGTCGGTGTTCAAGGCGGCCATCGCCAGCCTCGTCCCTCCGCAGGCGCGGGCGCGGGCGTACGGACTGTTCTTCGCCGCGTTCGGCCTGGCGTGGTGGGTGGGCAGCACGTGCCTGGGGGTGTTGTACGAGCGCAGCGTCGCAGGGGCGGTGGTGTTCTCGGCCCTCACGCAGCTGGCGGCGGCGAGCTTGTTCTTCGTGCTGGGCCGCGCGCGGGCAGGGCCCGGTGAGGGAAGCGGCGCGAGCGTGTGAGGCGTCGCTCCCGGTCGGCGTCAGCGACTCACTGCCCGCCGATGCCGCGCATGGCGGAGACGAACTCGTCGACGGACACCTTGGACTGGCCGTCGCGGAAGTCGCCGGAGCTGTCCATGAGCTCAGCGTGCAGCGTCGACCGCGCACCGAGGCTACGGCGCACACCCCGCGTCGAGGCCGACGGCGACCCCCGCGTCGCGAACGACCGCCGGCAGAGGGAACAGCACCCCGACGGGCACGAGCTGGTCGGCAAACCCCGTCGACGGCCCACTCCAGCCGAGCTGGGCGGTGACGAAGCTGACTGGCACTTCGAGCACTTCGAACTCGACGGCCACGCGGCGCCCGGCGACGAACGAGAGCGGCGCAGAGCGCGGTGCAGCGGTGTCGGCGACCAGCCGCCCGTCGACACGCAGGCGACAGTCTCGGTTGCAGTTGACGAGGAGGCTGTGCAGCCCCGTCACCGACGGCCGGAGCGCGCCGCGCCACCGAACGCTCCACCCCGCCGACGGAAACCCGGCGATGGGTGGCGCGAAGACGGCCAGCGCCGGGGCCTCCACGCGAACCGCGCGCCCGGCGTCGGCGCCGTCGAACCCGCCTGCCGACACGTACTCCGCGGTGAGGCCGACGCCCGCGCGACCTCCACAGGGGTCGACGCAGGTCCCGGCGACGCACCACGTCCCCGCGGTGCACGTCACGAAGTTCAACAGCGCGTCGCGCGCTGGGGTGCACACGCCCTGGCCGGACACGCAGGGCTTGGTCGCCGAGCAGGCCACGGTGCCGCCACCGTCGGCCTGGGTCTCACACGGCGCGCGCAGCGAGAAGAGCCGCTGTTGGGGAATGACCGTCGCCACAGACGCACCCGGTGGCCGGTAGGTCAGCGCGGCGTTGAGCTGCGGGACGCTTCCGAGCAGCACCTCGGCGGTCAGCGCGAGCCGCTGACGGGGCACCAGCGTGAAGGGAGTGTCGCAGGCCGTCGGAACGCCGTCGACGCTCAGCCGTGTCACCGCCCCGGGCGACGTACTCGTCAGGCAGAACTCGTGAACCCCTTCGCTGGCGGCTTCGAACTCGCCAGTCCACCGAACGAAGAGGAGCGAATTCGTCGCCAGCCCCACGACCGGGCTCCCCGACGACACGTTGACTGTCTGCTCCACGTGCGCCAGCACGGGGCGCCCACTCGTCTCCACCAGGCCCGCATCGGTGGGCACCATGCTCCACTGCTGATCGGGCCCAAAGTACTCGGCCCACAGGCCATCACCGTGCTTCACCGGGAAGCCGTCGCTGCCCAGCCCACCGATGACGACCCCGGCGTCGTCGAAGAACGGCCCCGGGTTCTGGGGGCAGGCGTCGCGGCACCGCCACAGGTCGATGCCGGGGACGCAGGCCAGGCGCCCGACACACTCGTCGCTCGACGCGCAGGGGGAGCCGACCCCACACGGGCACGCCGCCGAGCAGACCCCGGGGACACAGCGTGGGCAGGGTGCGCAGACGCCACCGCAGTCGACGTCGAGCTCCCCCACGTCCTGCACGCCGTTGCTGCACGCCGCGGCCGGAGGAGGCTCCACGCTGCGACAGCCGCCGCTCACCGACGGAGGCGGGAACGACGCCGTTCGCGCAATCACGCCCTTCGGCGTCTCGGGCGACTGCCACGTCACCTGCGCGAGCTGGCTGAAGGGGCGAGTCACCAGCAGCTCCACGCGCAGCTCGTAGCGACGCCCACCCACCAACGTCATCGGCAGGGAACAGCTCTGGCTGTCGGCAATCAACGCGCCGTCCAAGAACACGCGCCCCACCTCCGTGGTGGGCAGGCACAAGCGCCACGGCGCCGAGAACTCAGGACGAACGCTGCCCGACCAGCGCACGGTCCACCCTGGCGCCAGACCAGGGACGGGTGCATTCAAGAAGCTGGGGTCCAGCCGCGCGAGCCGCAGCGCGCCCGTCGCGTCGCGGTACTCGCCCCACAGGCCGCCACCCTGGCCTGCCGCACACGGGTCGACACACACGTTCTCGCTGGGCTCGAGTCCGAAGGCAGCGCCATTCGCGACGCCACACACCGCGCCCGCGGCACAGCCTGCGTCATCGACACAGCGCCCTTCACCCACGTGACACGACCGGGCCGCCTCACACCGCTGAACACACGACGAGCCGGGCAGACAGCCACACGGGGCGCGCCCGGACACCAAGAGCGCTCGAGGAATCGTGTCGAAGGTCGAAGCGCCCGGCGGCATCCACCTCAGACGGACGTGCTCTCCGGGTCGCGGGAAGTGGCGGTACTCGAAGTGCAACGCCACCCGCGTGCCGCCGACGAGGGCGACGGTGCCGTTGGGCAGCACCGCGCTGCCAGCGACCCGGAGCGTCGCGGCCCCAAGCCCGGCGCTCACATCGAAGCCGAAGCTGTAGTCGCCTGACGTCGGGACGAGGAGCTCTGCATCCCAGGTGGCCAGGTACGGCCGACTCGGCGCAGAGAGCCCAGGAGGCACGCTGCTGGTGAAGTCGGCGTCCACGGTCGGCTCGACGCGACTGACGACGGGGGGCTCGATGCGGGTCTCCACGCCGTCGACCACGACCAGGCGGGACTCGTCGTAGTACCGGGCCCAGACGCCATCACCAAACACCTGCTGCGGGCAGTCATCGGCGCAGCCGCCGTCCGCTCCGCACACCAGGCGCCCGGCGCAGTGCGAGTCACTGCCGCACGGCGCACCCAACCCGCGCGGACAGCGCGAGCTCGGAGCTGAGACGACGGCGCAGTCGACACACGGCGGACAGTCACCGCCGCAGTCGACGTTCAGCTCACGCGAATCGAGCAGCCCGTTGCTGCACTCGGGCCCTGGTGTGGTGGGCGGACGGCACCGCGCGGCCCCGGCGTCAGCGGGAAACAGCTGGCTGGTGGGAATGACGTTGGTCGGAATGGACGTGCTCGCCCAGGTGAGCTGCACCTGGCTCGAGGAGAACTCGTGAACGCTGTGCACACGCACGTCATGCAGCGACCCTTCGACGAGCTGCACGGTCGCGCAGGTCCCTCCCGCCGTCGCCACGGCCCTGCCATCGAGCTCGAGCGTCGCCGCGGCGGTGCCGACCAGACAGAGCACGTACGGGCCCGTCTTCGGAACCCGCAGCCCGCCACGAAGCTGCGCGACGAAGGGAGGTGGCAGCGGACCGTCGGCACCCGAAACAGAGGGTAGCGCCGTCAGCCGTGCCGCCGCGGGTGCGCCGACGGCGGAGGTGCCGGGGAAGTACTCGACGTGCAACCCCGAACCCCAGCCCGACGGGCATGGATCTCGGCACACGCCAGCGTCGCTACAGACCGCACCACCGGCGCAGCCGGCGTTGCCGACGCACGCGCCCTCCTGCGAGGTGCAGGGCGAGTCGGCGGTGCAGACCGCGGGGCAGCCGCCCCCATCGAAGCACCCACACGGCGCAAGGCCCGAGAACGCAGCCGAAGTGGGAATCGGCGTCGGGGCCCCCGCATTCGGAAGGCGCCACTGGAACGACGCGGGGCCGGGGAAGAGGGTCCGCGGTACGTAATGAAACCGGACTCGCACCTTCTGGCCTGCCGTCAAGGTGACTGCGAGCGGTTGACTGGCCGCGCCCCTCGCTGTACCGACTTGAACGCCCCACTCGGCAAACACAGTCGACGGCACGAGGGTGAACTCGTGCAGACCCGACACCGTTGGTTGGAGTTCTGCTTCCCATTGAGTACCAGTGAAGCTCAACTGCTGCCCGCCGATGGCTGACTGAACGGGCACCTCCGCGGTGCTCTCCCGCCGCGTCACCTCGGGCGGCCCGATGAAGACGGCTCCGTCTCGAGTGTCGAACACCCGCGCCGATGAGAAGTGCGAGACCGCGAAGCCGTCGCCCTGGACCTGCGCCGGACACAGGTCGCGACACTGACCGCCGCTGCACTCGAGCCGCCCTGGGCACTGCGCCGTACTCGAACAGGCCTCGAGGGGACCGACGGGGCAGGACGTGGCGAGCAGCCCCGCCGCGCAGCCGTTGCAGACCGCGCACACGCCGCCGCAGTCCGTGTTCAGCTCATCGCCGTCTCGGACGCCGTTGCGACACGACGCGGGTGGCGAGGGCCGTGCGGCACAGAACGGCACCACACCCGCATCGGCGAGCATGAAGGCGCCCGCGTCGGCCTCGAGCCTCAGCGACTGCACCCCAGCGTCGACTGTCTGGGTTGGCGTTGGGAACAGGTACGCCGTGGGGATCGCCTCGTGCGGCACGCGCCGCGACTGCCAGGTCAGTCGTACAGGGGCCAAAGTGAACTTCAGCGCCTGGGCTTCGACCCGCACGAGTTGACCGGCGCGCAGCCCAATTCGGGTACAGGCCGGCGTAACATCGGCCCCTTCCAGCAGCCCATTGACCCGGAGGACCGCGGCGACTCCGTCCGTCACGCAGAGCGTGTACAGGTCGTCGACGGGCGCGCGAACGAAGCCAGCCCAGCGCACGAGGTACTGAGTCGAGTTGGTCGGGCTGACCACGACCGAGGCCGGCTGCGGGTCGAGTCGGGCGCCTTGGGGTGAGAGGCCTCCGTCGGTGAGCATCGAGAAGTACGAGCCCCAGAGCCCCGTCCCCACGCCCTGTGGACACACGGCGGCGCTCGGCTCACAGCGGCCTCGCTGCGTGTCACATCGACTCGGGGCACATTGAGCGTCAGCCGTGCACGCCGCTCCGGGGACGAACAGGTCGTGCAGGTGTTGGACGTCGCAGAACGGGAGGCGGGTCGCGCGGCAGGCCCCGTTGGGGAATGCGTCACAGCGGTAGGAGTCGGTGAGGAGGTCGTCTGGGGCGCGGAGCGCGGAGGTAGGGACCGTGCTCAAGCCTGCAGATCCCGGCTCCTGCCAACGAAGGATCGCCGACTCGAGCCCGAAGAGATGCTGCAAGCGCGCGTCGAGCGCATACCGGCGGCCCGCGACGAGCGTGACACCGTTTGCACACGAGACCGACACACCGTCGAGTGCAAGGCTGGAGGCGCCTTCCGTGTCGAAACAGACGCGATGCGCGCCAGTGATGCGAGGGACGAGGAAGCCGTTCCAGAGAACCGAATATCCGTTGCTGGCCATGCCCGCTCGCGGTGGAGCAGAGCCCCACGAGAAGTCGAGCGCTGGCTCCAGCGTGCTGAGAAACAACGTCCCCGCGTCGAAGGGCGTGCGGTCCAACGTGACGTCCAAGGAGGTGTAATAGCTCGCTTGGAGGCCAAGCCCCTGCGGCTGGTAGCAGTTTGGCGCGCAGGCGGACTGAGACGACGAGCCTCCGTACAAGGCGCCACCGCCCACGGCACAGCTCAGACCCGTCCGACAGCCAGCCGAGTCCACGCAATCAGTGACACCTTCGTCGCAAGGACTGGTGACTGAGCATTGACGGCCACCGTCCAGGACGAACGAACCGGCATCGATGGCTCCTGCATCGATGGCTCCTGCATCGATGGCTCCTGCATCGACGGCTCCTGCATCGATGGCTCCTGCATCGACGGCTCCTGCATCGATGGCTCCTGCATCGACGGCTCCTGCATCGACGGCCCCGGCATCGACGGTTCCCGCATCGACGGTTCCCGCATCGACGCCTCCGGCATCGACCTCCGCTCCGCCTGCGTCACCACTGCCTCCGTCGTCACCCCCGCCGTCCCGACACCCCCCGACGACACACAGCACTACCGCAAGGACTCGAAGTCGCGCAGTTCTCACCACCTGAAGAGTACGCCAGGGCAGACGGCGGGCTGAAGTCGAACTCCCAGCGTTGGGCACCGCCATCGCGCGAGCCTTTGAGTCCGCCCTCCGAAACGAACGACAACCCCGCCCAGCCGCCCTATGCAGGGACCTCCCGCCACGCTGGAAGGCCTCGAATGCTCCCCTGCCTGACCGCCTTCATCCTGTCCGCGCCGCTCGACGCACCCGTCACCCACGTCACCGTCTTCGCCGACCGTGCCCGCGTCACCCGCACCGCGAAGCTCAGCGTCGAAGGGGAACAGACCGTCACCTTCCCCGCGCTGCCGTCGGGCGCCGAAGAGCCCAGCATTCGCTTGGAGGCCGTCGGCGCCGACGTGCTGCGTGTGGACCTCGAGCGCGTGGCCACCAGCGAGCTGCCCGTCGACGACGCGAAGGCGCTCGTGGCGCAGCTCCAGGCGACGACGGTGGAGCTCGCCCGCGTACGGCGGGACTTGGCCACGACGCGCCAGCACGCGCAGCGCCTGTCCGACCTCACGCCGCAGGCGCCGCCGGACCTCGCCGGTCGACCCGCGCCGAAGCTGACGCCCGCAGCCTGGCAGCAGGCCACCACGGCGCTGGCCGACACGCTCGCCGCGGCCCAGAGCAAGGCCCGCAGCCTCGAGCAGGAAGAACGCGAGCTGCTCACCACGCAGCAGAAGCTCCACGCCGACGCGCAGAAGCTCGGCGCGCTCAGCCGAGGACCGACGGCAGTGCGCCCTCAGGCGACGCTCAAGGGCAGCGGCCCGGCGACGGTCACGCTCAGCTACGTCGTGCAGCGCGCGCAGTGGCTCCCGACGTGGGACGTGCAGTTTCTCCCCGCCACCAACACGGTGCAGCTGGGCCTGGCCGCGCTCGTCACGCAGCGCTCGGGCGAAGACTGGACCCAGGCCGGCCTCGTCGTCTCGACGGCCTTCCCCCTGCAGGCCGCGAAGGCGCCGAAGCTGCTCGCCTGGAAGATTGGCACCACGGACCGTTTCATTCCCACGCCGTCTCCTCACCTCGAGCGCGTCACCCCGCTGCCGCCGACGCGAGCGCCGGCCAGCGCGCCGAGCGACGTGCAGCTCTGGCGGCAGCTGCTGGCCGCGCCGCTGAGCGCCGTGAGCCACGCCGGTCCCACGCACAGCCCACCGCCACCCAGCGCCGAGGTCCGCGCCGACGACGGTGACGTCCTCGTCGAGGAGGAACGCCTCGCGCCCGAGCCACCCGCACCGCCACCACCACCACCGGTCCCCTCACCGGTGCTCGCCAAGGAGCTGAGCCGGCGCCGCCCTCGCCCTGAAGCCGAAGAGCGGCCCTCGGCCGCGCCCGCCCCCGTCGCGCTCGCTACGCAGAGCACACCCGGCAGCGTCGAACGCCGCGCCCAGCCCACCCAAGGCGTCGGCTTCGGCCCGCCGCCGTCCTGGACACCGCCGCCCGTCGTCCCGAACTCCGCCATCGGCCTCGCCGGCGGGTACGAGCTGTCCTTCAGCTCCCTCCAGAAAGAGACGGTCGCCTCCGGCTCCGGCACGCGCCGCGTGGCGCTGTGGTCCGCGCAGTGGCCGGTGAAGGTCGAGCGGCAGCTCTTCCCCGCGCTCTCCCCCAACGCGTACCTGACGGCGCAGCTCAAGAACCCGTCGCCCCAGGTGCTGCCCGGCGGCGCCGCGACGCTGTCGGTGGGGAACGACCCCGCCGGCGCCGCGCAGCTCACCGTCATGGCGCCGGGTGAAGCCGTGACGCTGCCCCTTGGCATCGACCGCGCGCTCAAGCCGGTGCGCAACGTGGCCGTCGTCAGCGCCGTCGAGGGCCTGCTGACGAAAGAAGACGTGAGCACGTACACCGTCACGCTCGAGCTGGTGAACCCCCACCCGGCCTCCATCGACGTGCGGCTGAAGGACCAGTGGCCGCTGAGCACGCAGAAGGAAGTCGTCACCGCGCTCGTCTCGTCCAAGCCGCTGGCCACGCAGGACCAGAAAGCCGGCCACCTCGAGTGGCTGGCCACGCTCAAGCCCCAAGAGAAGGCCGTCTTCACCTTCAGCTACACCGTGCGCCGGCCCAAGGGCTGGAAGCTGAGCCAGTCGGAGGTGCAGCGATGATTCCCGCGCTCCTCGTCGTGCTGGCCGCGCACCCGCCCACCAGTGTCGTCGTCTACCCGGACCGCGCGCAGGTCAGCCGCGCGGTGGAGATCAGCTGCGGCGCCCGCGTCGCGGTGTCCTTCGAAGACGTGCCGCCGAGCGCCGTGCCGGACAGCTTCCGCGCCGTCGTGCGCCAGGGCTCGGTGGACGGGCTGCGCGCCGAGCGCGTCACCAAAGAGAAGGAGTACGGCGCCGCGCTGGACGCGCTGCGCGCCAAGGCCGAGGCCCTCAAAGCCAAGACCGACGCGCTCAAGGACGAGCTGGCCCGAGCGACGGCCCGCGCCCGCGTCGGCGCCGCGCTCGAGCACGTCACCGCGCAGCACGTCGCGCGGGAGTTGGTGGCCGACAAGCCGGACCTCAAGGCCTGGCGCCAGGCCTTCGAACAGGCGACGGCCGCGCAGCTGTCGAGCTCGCGCAGCACCGCCCAGGCCGAGCTGCAGCTGGCCACGCTCAGCGTCGAGGAGGCGCTGGTGCGGCACCAACTCCAGACGGCGCAGGCGCTGGGCCGACGGGAAGCCTGGCGCGTCGAGGTCCTCGCGTCGTGCCCGTCGGGCAGCTCCACCGTCACCCTCACCTACGTCGTCGGCGGCGCGTCGTGGACGCCCGCATACGAAGCGCGGGCCACCGGCAGCGGCGTCGAGCTCTCGCTGTGGGCCACGCTCCAGCAGACGACCGGCGAGCCGTGGGACGCGGTGGAGCTGGCGCTGTCCACGGCCACCCCGTCGCAGAACGCCACCCCGCCGCACCTGCAGACGCTCATGCTGCACGCCTGGCAACAGGAAGACGTGCGCAAGGTGCTGACGGCGCGCGCCGAGGCCGTCGAAGAAGCGCGTTCGGGCAGCGTGTCCACCCCCGCGCCGCAGAAGCCGTCGCTGGCGACACGGGACCAAGGCCTGTCGGTGCAGCTCGCCGTGCCGTCTCGGAGCACCGTCAGCGGCGACGGCAAGGCCCAGCGCGTCTTCGTCGGCTCGGCGAGCTTGGCCGGCGCGGTGTCGCTTCGCAGCACGCCCAAGCTGCTGCCCGCCGCCTTCCGCGTGGCGGAGCTGACCAACACCGCGCCCTGGCCGCTCTTGCCTGGGGTGGTGGAGGCGTACCGCGGCGGCGGCTTCGTCGGTCGCTACACGCTCGAGCACGTGCCCAAAGGCGGCGCGTTCAGCCTCACCTTCGGGCTGGAAGAGACGGTCCGCGTCAAGCGCACGGTGACCGAAGAGCTGCGCCGCGCCGAAGGCCTCTTCCAGGACAAGGTTCGGTTTCGCTACGGCTACAGGTTCGAGCTGGCCAACTACGGCAAGAGCGCCGTCGAGCTGTGGCTGGTGGACCAGGTGCCGGTGCCAGAGGTCGACGACGTCACCGTGGCCATCAGCGAGACGACGACGCCGGGCTTCGAGCGGAACAAGGCCGACGGCCGAGTGACGTGGAAGCTCAAGGTGGCCCCGCAGGAGAAGAAGCCGGTGCGCTTCGACTTCGTGGTGGACGTGCCCAAGAGCTACGACAGCGGAGGGCTGTAGCGCGACGGAACCGACTCAGGGCTTCGGACTTGCGCGCACCGGGAGCGCGTCGAACTTCAGCAGCGCGTCCTGCACCGCGTAGTAGTCGCCCTGGCTGCCGAGGAAGATGTGCGCCTTCTCCTTCAGGCCGGTAGGCGCGTCGAAGGCCCCAGGACAGAGCGCGAGCTTCGCCAGGTCCTCCGCGTCGTCGAAGAAGAGCGTCGAGCCGCACTCGCGACAGAAGCCGCGCCGCACCGTGGCGGACACGACGTACCAGGCGAGCCCTCGCTCCTGAACGAAGCGAAAGTCCCTTCGGTCCACGGCGGTGTACGCGCCCACGTGGCCGTGCCAGCGCCGGCACTTCGAACAATGGCAGTACGTGACGCCCGTCGTCGGGCCGAGGACTTCGAAGCGAATCGCGCCGCAGCAGCAGCCGCCGGTGTGCATGGCAGCCGCCACAGCACCCGCGCGGCCCCGCCGTCAACCGTCCGTCAGCCCACACCACGACAGCGACCGCGCCCACAGCGCTTCCTGCTGGGCTTCGTCGTACGACACCTCACTCGAGCGCACCGGCTTGCCGGCGACGAAGAACTTCCCGCCCAGCTCGTCCAGCGGGACGTCGACGCACACGTCGGCGAAGTGCCCCGTCGCCGTCTTCAGCGTCGTCGCGAAGGGCATGGCCTTGAGCACGGTGCCGAAGAGGAACTTCTTGAAGCCGCGCGCATGGGACACGCCCGTCTCGGGGACGAAGCCTGGGCACATGCAGCCGGCGCGCACGCCGCTCGGCGCGAGCCGCCGGTCCAGCGCGTAGGTGAAGAGCACGTTGGCCAGCTTCGAGCTGCGGTAGCGCTCGGTGTGGTCTCCAGCCGCCTCGCGGACGCGCGCCAGGTCCAGCGTCGCGGGAATGCCCTTGGTCGCGCCGCGGCCGCTCAGGTGGAGCTGGCTGCTCACCACCACCACCCGCGCCGGAGCGCTCTTCTTCAGCAGCGGGAGCAGCGCGTGCGTGTACAGGAAATGCCCCAGGTGGTTGACGCCGAACTGCTTCTCGAAGCCGTCCTTCGTCAGCACGTCGGCCTGGCCTTCGGCCCACAGCGCGGCGGCGTTCAGCAAGAGCACGTCGAGCCGAGGCACCCTTCGCAGCGCCTCCGCCGCACCGGCGCGCACCGCGTCCAGCGAGTCCAAGTCCAGCGGCAGCCAGTCGACGATGGCGCCGGGCACCTGCGCCTTCACCGCGCCCACCGCCGCCCGCCCCGCGTCCGCCGAGCGCGCCGTCAGCCACACCGCGTGGCCGCGCCGGGTCAGCTCTTGCGCCGTCGACAGGCCGAGTCCACGCGTCCCACCGGTGATGAGCACCTGCTTCATGAAGGCTCCCGTCTGAGGTCGTTCGAAGTGCAGCTCGTTCACCCGCCATGCCAGGAAACCAAGCCCGCGGCTCGACACGGAACGGTGAAGCCGACGCCATGGCGTCGTGACGCAACGGCTGCGCTTGGTGCTTGGCATCGGCCCCGGCCTGAGCAATTGCTTGGGGCGCGATGAGCCGAACGATGAACGCCGACCAAGCCCTCACCCTCATCCAGTCCAAGTGGCGCGTCTTCATTCAGGGCGCCGCGGCCACACCCCTGGTGTTGCTCGACGCGCTGGCCCGACGCGGTGACCAGCTGCGCCAGGTGGAGACGGTGCACCTCCACCTCGAAGGCGACGCGCCGCACGTGGCGCCGGAGCTCGACGGGCACATTCGCGCCACGGCGCTCTTCTGTGGTTCCAACCTGCGCGGCGCGGTCGCCGAAGGCCGCGCCGACTACATGCCCATCTTCCTGTCGGAGATTCCGCTGCTCTTCCGCAAGGGCATTCTCCCGCTCGACGCGGCGCTGGTGCACGTGTCTCCGCCGGACGTGCACGGGTACGTGTCGCTGGGCACGTCGGTGGACTGCGCGCTGGCGGCCGTGCAGACCGCTCGCTGTGTCATCGCCCAGGTCAACCCCAACATGCCGCGCACGCTGGGCGACGGCGCGGTGCACGTCAGCCAGTTCGCCGCCCTCGTGCCCGTGGACTCGCCGCTGCCGGAGCACGCCGTCTCGCCCCCGGGTGAGGTCGAAGACACCATTGGCGCGCTGGTGGCGGGGCTGGTGGACGACGGCGCGACGCTGCAAATGGGCATCGGCTCGATTCCCGACGCGGCGCTGCGCGCGCTCGTCAACCACAAGAGCTTGGGCATCCACACGGAGATGTTCAGCGACGGACTGCTCCCCC
>JALHOS010000167.1 GCA_022842905.1 Myxococcaceae bacterium
CTCAACCCCTCGGCTCCGGGGAGTCCGCGCCAGCCATCACGCAGCCGGTGCCGGTAGTCAGCCAGCCCCCCAAGCCCGCGGCCGTCGCGCCCAGCGCCAAGACCGCCGCCCCCGCGCCGAGCACCCGCCCGTCCTTCCGCCGCACCATCACCAACCCGCCGGCGATGCCGACGGCCACGGAAGCCACCGGCACGCCGCGCCTCTTCGTCGAGGTCTACTGGGGTGAGACGCGGCGCTTCACCCGCGCCTTCGCGGCGCTGACGAAGAAGCCCGCGCTGGCCGCGGAGGCCGAAGGCGCCGACGTACCGCTGTACGGCTTTGGGCTGGAGCAGCCGGTGCGCTTCGCCGAGCAGGTCGGCCCCGACGTCTTCCGCGTCTTCATTCCGCCGAGCGCCGGCGTCGAGCGCAAGGCGACCGACGGAAACTTCTACCCGGCCATGCCGGACTCGCTGGAGAAGACGGACAAGGGCGAGCCCTGCGTGACCTTGGGCAACGGCCACGCGCTGCGGCTGTCCGGCCCTGGCGACGTGACGCTGGTCGCGTACGTCCAGCCGGCATTCAAGAAGGAAGCCGTCAACCCGCTCAAGGGTGTGCCCTGGCTGGTGCTGGCCCTCATCGGCGTGCTGGGCGGCGCGTTCTTCACGTTCGTCAAGGTGTTCACCAAGTCGCGGGAAGAGCCCGACTTCCAAGGCAAGAAGCTCAACCCGGTGGCGGTGCGGCTCATCGCCCCGCCGAAGCCTGAAGAGAAGAAGAAGATCGAAGAGAAGATTCAGAAGGTGAAGCGGCCCAAGCCTGAGGAGAAGGTGACCCAGGTCGACAAGGCCATGCCCAAGCAGGTCACCCAGGAGACGAAGAAGGCGATCAAGGCCGTCGAGAAGTTGATGGCGGCGGGTCCGGCGATGAAGGACCTGTTGGCTGCCGTCGACAAGCTGGGCTCGGGCCCGGGGCTCAAGAACGCGAAGAACCCGCTCAAGCTCGGGGAGCTGGTCGGCAAGCAGCCGATCGCCGCGGCGGGCGTGGGGGCCTTCGGCTTGGGCGGCGGAGGCGCGGGTGGCCTCGGCATCAAGGGCGCGGAGCTCCTGCGGGGCAAGGGCGGCGGCGGCATTGGCGCGTTCGGGACCGGCAACATCGGCAAGGGGGCCGTCGGCGGCACGGTCACGCACGCGGTCGCGCGCGCCGTCAGCGCCCAGGGGACGATCGACAAGGACGCGGTGGCCAAGGTGATCAACTCGCACCTGCACGAGGTGTCCAGCTGCTACGAGCGCGCGCTGCTCAAGGAGCCGGGGCTGGCCGGGAAGATCGTCCTCGAGTGGACCATCTCCACTTCGGGCACGGTGAGCTCGGCGAAGACCAAGTCGTCGACCATGAAGAGCGCCGCGGTGGAGCAGTGCATTCTGGGCGCGCTCAAGGGCTGGCAGTTCCCCAAGGCGCAGGGGTCCGGCGTCGTGATCAGCTATCCGTTCATGTTCAACTCCGTCGGCTACTGACGACGGCCTTTCGGTACTGATGGACGCTGCCGCGGACGCGTCAGTGCCGGGTCGGCGCCTCTTCGGTTGCGCTGCGCCGCTGTCGCCCCAAAGCCGGTCGGGAGCGTTACCGCCGCTCGCGAGTGCTCGGAGGCGGGCGCTGCGCCGCCGTCCACCTCGCTGGAGACTGCCGACGGCGTCCATCGCCGCTGCCGCGCTCGGAGACTGCGCCTCTTCAGTTGGGCAGCGCCGCCGCGGCCGGTCGCTGGCTGGACGCGCTGGACTCCGTCGGACGCGCCGGGGCTTGGGTCGACGCGCTCGGCGTCGCTTGGCTTCCCTGGCCCTGCGGCTGCGCGAAGGCCGAGGTGCCGGCGAACGTCTGGACCAGCTCGAGCTGCCGCCGCTGCGCGGAGGTGTGCTCGTGCTGCGCTTCGGAGTTCACGTACGGCACCACCCGGCCGCCGACCTTGGCGTTCGCGCCCTGCCAGTACTGCGACAGGGAGCCATCGGCCTCGTCGCCCTCCGCCAGGCCTTGGCGCTCGCGCACGGCATGCACCGTGTCCGCGTGCCGGACGTGATCGAACAGGAGCTGGTCCGGCGTCAGGACGAAGTCGTCGTGATCGCCGCCGTGGGTCGCCCGGTGCAGCTGCGCCACCGTGGCGTCGCCGTCGAGCCCGGCCAGGCTGACCGCCCCGCCGTCGTGGTTGTTGTGGAGCGCGACCAGCGCGCTGGCCTTGGCCTTGACGAGCTCGGGCACCACCACCGTCTTGAGAAAGGCGCGAGCGTCCGCCGCCAACCGCTCCGCGACCGCCGCCGACGGCTTCGGAGAGATCGCCTGGCCACCGGCCAACAGCCCCCGCTTGTCGAACATGCGGTTGGGGTCCACGGTGTAGGTGCGGCCCGCGACCTTGAGCTTGAGGTGCCGCGTCGCCGCGCCGGTGTCGAACGCGAGGTAGGTGCCGCCCACTCGGCGGACATGCGCCTCGCCGACTCGCCGCGACGTCACCTCGTCCTGGTGGAGGTTCAGCAAGACGTTGCCGGGGCCGTTGCGCACGAAGACGACGGGCACCGTGGAGTCACCCAGGCGCACGCTCAACCGCCCGGACTCCGGACGAGAAGGCGCTGCGGCCGGAGGAGCGCTCGGGACAGGGGTCGACTGGGGGCGGGTCTGCGGGGCGACGGCGGCGGACATGGGTGCAGCGTTCTCGGCGCCGAAAGGTGTCGCCGCTCACGACTGGTTCGCTCAGTCGCTTGCCCAAGACCGGACGAACTGACCGAAACGCGGTCGGCCTGGGGCCCCGCTGCTCGCCGACTGCCGACGGACTCCCCCGTGCAAGCGACGCACGTCAGTCAGGCGCTTTTCTGCTAAGCGCTAGCCGCCGTTCAGCCGTCATTCCGCAGCTTTTCCGGAGGGGCTCCACCGTGTACCGAGTCATTCTTCTCGCCGCCCTCGTGGCGCCTGCCGCGGCGCTGGCCCAGACCGAAGAGCTGGAGAACCCCGGCTCGGTGGCCGCCGTGCAGGAGCGCGCGTACCGCATGCACCACGAGCTGACGTTGGGCCTGGGCGTGCTGCCGCTCGACGCGTTCTACAAGGGGCTCTACGCGCAGGTCGGCTACGCGTACCACTTCACCGATCACTTCGGCTGGCAGATCGGCCGCGGGGCGTACAGCTACGCCGCCAAGACTGGCCTGCGTGAGCAGCTCGAGCGCGACTTCGCCGTGCTGCCCACCGCCTTCGACGAAGTGCAGTTCTTCGTCGGCTCGGATCTGCTGTGGAAGCCGTTCTACGGGAAGCTCTCGTTCCTCAACCGCTGGGTGCTCCACGGCGAGCTGTACTTCCTGCTCGGCGCGACGGTCTTCAAGTTCACCAACGCGTTCCGCCCCGGCGTCAACCTGGGCGGTGGCGGGCGGCTGTTCGTGTCCAAGGCCGTCAGCTTCCGCCTCGAGGTGACGAACAACATCGTGCTGCCGCTGGGCGGGGCGACGTCGCTGCTCAACGTGATGACGATGACGCTGGGATTGAGCCTCAACTTCGGCGGAACCGAGTGACGGGAGCGCAGCCACCCATGCGACTGCTCACCCTCACCACCACGCTCGCGAGCCTCGCGCTGCCCGCGGTGGCCTTGGCTCAAGCCGACGCCGGAGCGCCTGCGCCCGCGCCGAGCGCCGCGGCGCCCAACACGGCCGCGACGACGGCCAACGCGCCCCCGACACCACCGCCGACGAAGAAGGCGACCCCGGCGCTGCTCGACGAAGCGCTGACCGACTACTTCACCGGCCGGCCGAAGGACGCGGCGCCCAAGCTCTTCGCGTACCTCGAAGGCTCGACGTCGACCGACGAGAACTACGCCTGGGCTCAGTATTTCCTCGCGCAGTCCTTCATCGAGCTCAAGCTCAGCCACGCCGCCGCCGTCTACCTCGCGCGCATCGCCCAAGAGCGCACCAACCCCGCGGTGCTGCCCAAGGCCCTCATCGCCCTGCAGACGCTGACCGACGGCCCGCACGACGAAGTGATGATCGACGAGCAGGTGTTCGGCGCGCTGGACCTGGGCTTCTTGCCCGAGGACGTCGCCGGCTACGCGCACTACCAGCAGGGCCTGGTCGACCTGCGGGTGGGCAACGAGCGCTGGGCGAACAACCACTTCGCCAAGCTCCCCGAAGGCAGCGCCTTCGCTTCGCGCGCCAAGTACGCGCTGCTGGTCAACCGGCTCAAGGGCGCCAAGAAGGACCTGCCCCCGGAGATCGTCGCGCAGTTCTACGAGGTGGCCAAGGACGGCAAGCTGACGCGCGACGCGCGCAACGACGCCATGCTCGCGGTGGCCCGGCTCAAGTACGAGCAAGGCGACTACGAGGGCGCGCTGAAGGCCTACGACGCGGTGGAGCTGCCGCAGCTCGACCCGGGCCGCGCGAGCCTGTACCTGGAAGAAGCGTGGACGCGGTACCAGCTGGGCCAGGTGCACGCCGCGTACGGTCTGCTCACCACGCTCGACGCGCCCACGTTCCGCGAAGAGTTCCAGCCGGACAAGTTCCTGCTGCGCGCGCTGATCTTCCGCGACCTGTGCCACTACCTGCCCGCCAAGCGCGCCGCGAAGGAGCTGACGCGCAAGTACGCCGAGTCGCTCGACGCGGTGCACGAGCGTGAAGAGCTGACCCGCGACCCCCGCCTGCTCCGCGCGGCGTCCGCGAAGGGGCCGACCAAGCGGGCGCGGCGCTTCCTGGAGCTGCTCGAGCGCGAAGGTGAGCAGCTGGGCCGCTACGCCGGGACCTTCGGGGAGCGGCTGGTCTCGAGCCTGACCAAGATCTACGACCTGTCTCGCGCCGACGCCGTGCGCGTGTACCAAGACCGGCTGGCCGAGGCGGTGCGCGGTGAAGCCGACAAGCTCTTGCGCGCGGCCGAGCAGGTCCGCCTCATGGAGTACGAGGTCGGCCTCAAGCTGTACGAGCGCATCAAGAAGGGCTCGAAGCTGACCGCCAACATCGAAGAGGTGCCGCTGAGCGCGCAGCAGGTGGCCTTCCCCTTCGTCAACGAGTACTGGAACGACGAGCTGCGCAGCTACCGCTTCTCGCTCAAGTCCCGCTGCATCGAGGAGACGGCGCAATGAACGCGCTCATCCTGACGGTGGCCGCGCTGTCGCTCGCGCAGGTCCCTTCGTTCGAGAAGACCGAGAACCCGCTCGTCACCAAGCAGCGTGAGAAGCAGGAGCTCATCGAGAAGCTGCGCCGCGACATCTTCAAGGTGGACCGCAGCTTGGGCGAGACGGACAAGCTCATCGCCAAGAGCCGCAACGCGCCGTACCTGCCGGACCTCCAGTTCCGCCTGGCCGAGCTCTACGTCGAGAAGAGCCGCTACGTGTACTACCTGCAGGCCGAGACGCGGCCCGAAGGCCAGAAGGGCTCGCTCGTCTCGCCCGAGACCAAGCTGCTCAAGCAGAAGGCCATGCAGCTGTACAACCGCATCTTGCGCGAGTTCGCCGAGTTCCGAGACGGCGACAAGGTCACCTTCTACCTGGCGCACGAGCAGCGGGAGATGGGTGAGTTCGAGAACATGCTCAAGACGCTGGGCGATCTCATTCGCAAGTACCCCAGCTCGCCGCTGCGCCTCGACGCCGAGCAGATCCTCGGCGACTACTTCTTCGACAAGGCCGACTTGAAGGGCGCCGAAGAGCACTACAAGGCGATCTTGGACGCGCCCCCGTCACCCGTTCACGATCTGGCCCGCTACAAGATGGGGTGGATCCGCGTGAACCAGCAGAACTTCAACGAGGCGGTCACCTTCTTCGAACAGGCCGCCGCGTCCGCCCCGCTGCCCGGCGTGGACCCCGCCAAGGCGCTCAACGTCAAGCGCGAGGCGCTGCTCGACCTCGTCTACAGCTACACCGAAGCGCGGCCGGCCAAGGGCGCCATTCAGTACTTCGAGAAGCTGTCCGAGTCGCGCACCACGCTCGCGCTGGCGCTCGACAAGCTGGGCAACCGCTACTTCATCAAGAGCCAGTTCGAGTGGGCGATCCCCGCGCTGCGCAAGCTGCTCGAAATTCAGCCGGACCCGGAGCTCGAAGTGGAGCGCGTGGGCAAGCTGTACGACAGCATCAAGGCGGCGAAGAACAAGGTGCTGCCCAAGGCGGACGACGTGGGCTTTTTGGTGCGCGCCGCGGTGGGCGTGAAGAAGAACGCCGCGCTCGACGAGCCGACGCGCAAGAAGCAGCTGGCCGAGCTCGAAGAGATGGCGCGGGACCTGTCCACGTCCATTCACCAGGTGGCGCAGAAGAAGGACGACAAGGCGCTCTACCTGGAAGCCGCCGCGGCGTACGACAAGTACCTGGGCCTGTTCCGCCCCAAAGCCTACGCGGCCACGCTCATGCAGAACCGCGCCGACGCGCTGTTCTCGGCCAAGCAGTTCCCCAAGGCCGCGCGGCAATTCGAAGAGCTCGTGTTCGAACTCGAGCGCGGCAAGCCGGACGGCGGCGTGGCGGCCGCGACGACTGTGGCTGCGGAGCCCGCGGCGGCCCTGCCGAGCAGCCCCGACGGTGGCAAGCCGGGCGTCGCGCTCACCCAGCTGGCCGGCGTCACGCAGACCAAGACGCTCCAGGAGACGAAGACGCACGACGAAGCGCTCTACGGCGCCCTGCTGTCGCACTACAGCGCGCTCAAGCCCGGTGAGGTCGAGCGGCTCAACACGTTCGAGGTGGCCGACGCGCGGCAGGCGCTCAAGCTGCTCGGCGCCAAGTTCCTCGCCCGCTACCCCAAGCACGAGAACGCGCTGACGGTGAAGTTCAACATCGCCCGGGCGTTCTACGAAGACGGCGAATACAAGAAGTCCGCCGAGCTGTTCCAGCAGTTCGCGATCAACCACGCGGACGCGAAGGACGCCGTCGTCGCCGGCAACCTCGCGTTCGACTCCCTGCGCCAGCTCAACGACTTCAAGGGCATCGAAGCGACGGGCAAGGCGTTCCTGGCGTCGACGCTGCCGGACACGTTCAAGGCCGAAGTGCAGAAGATCCTCACGCAGTCCAAGAGCGAGGCGCTCGGTGAGCTCGCGCTCAAGTCGTCCGAAGAGACGGGCGACGTCGTGACGGGCCTGCTGAAGGTGGCCGACGAGAACAAGGGCCAGGAGATCGGCGAGAAGGCGCTCTACGGCGCGTTCGCCGCGTCCCGCGACAAGCGCGACCTGAAGAAGGAGCGGGAGATCGGCGACCGCTTCATCAAGGAGTACGCGAAGAGCCAGTTCCTGTCGGACGTCATGCTGACGCTCGGGCGGCACGCCGCCGAGTCCGGCCGCTTCCAGGACGCCGCCGGGTACTTCGAAGCCATGGGCCAGCGCTTCCAAGGGGACGCCGCGGGCCTCGACAGCCAGCTCGCGTCGGCGCGCCTGCGCATCGCCATGGGCGACCTGCCCGCCGCCATCAAGCTGCTCGAGACGTCGGCAGAGCAGGCCGGCGCGAAGAAGGTCGACGTGCTGGTGCTCCTCGCGCAGACGCAGCTCAAGGCCAAGCAGCCGGCCAAGGCCCGGGCCACCGCCGAAGCCGCTGTGAAGCTCGACAAGCTCAACGCCGCGGCGGCGGCGATCGTCTGTGAGGTGGCCGCGTCGTCTCCCAACGAGCCGATCGAGCCCTTGGTGGCCATGCTGCAGCAGGTGACCAACGGCCCCAACGCGCAGGGAGAAGACACCGCCAAGGCTCTCTGGCACGTCGGCGACATGATGTACCGGCAGCTCAAGGCCACCGCGGAGCTCGAGCAGAAGGTCGCCCTCTTCCAGCAGGTGCAGGGGGTCTTCACCCAGGCCGCGCAGATGGGTTCGGCCGAGTGGGCCGTCGCGTCGCTCTGGCGCATCGCCAGCGGCTTCTCCGTCATCGCCGACGCGCTCGACGCGACGCCGGTGCCCAAGGAGCTGAGCAAGCCGCAGGAGATCGAGCAGTTCCGCGCCGCCGTGAAGCAGCAGTCGGACCCGCTGCACGCGAAGGCCGACGACACCTACGCCACCTGCGTCAGCCGCGCCGAGGCGCTCGAGGTGTACAGCACCGCCGTCGTCGGCTGCCGCAAGAAGACGGACGAGGCCACCTCACCCCTGCGCGGGGCGGGGCCCGAGCGCGCCGTCAACGCGGAGGAAGCGCTCAAGAAGGCCGAGCAGACGCAGGCCGCCGCCGACTTCGAAGCCGTCGGCATGCTGTTCCTGAGCGCGGGCCGGCTCAACGACGCGCTGCTGCACCTCAACCGGGCGATCGAGCTGGAAGACGCCCGCGCGTCGGCGCACTCGGCCTTGGGCTGGGCGCTGCTCCAGCAAGGTGACGCGAACGGCGCGCGCGCGGAGTACGCACGGGCGCTCGAGGCGGACCCCACGTACGAGAAGGCGCGGGCCAACATTGGCGCGCTGCGCTGCCGCTTCGGCGACGTCGAAGGGGCCAAGCGCGAGCTGTCCGTCCTCAAGGACACCCAGGCGCTCACGGGCGTCGACGTGGACCCGGAATGGAAGGGCTGCAAGTGACAGCCGGCGCACGCGCCCTGCTCGTGGCCTGGGCGCTCGCGGCGTGCCAGCCCGACGACCCGACCAAGCGGCCGCCGCCCAATTTTCGGCTGGAGGGCAGCTTGGGCACGGTGTTGGACCTGACCTACGACGCAGCCGTCGTCGAGCCGTCGCCCGAAGCGGTGGCGGTGCGCTTCGTGCGCGCGCTGGCCAAGCAGACCCTGCCCGTCGACGGCGGCATGGACGCCCAGCTCGGCGCGGACGACGTCAACTTTCAGCTGACCTACGCGCTGCTCGGCGCCGAGTACCCCGTCAACGCGCGCGTCGAGCTCACCGAGCTGGTCAACCCGGACGACGCCATGTCGGCGCAGCGCGGGCAGACCTCGCGCAACGTGCTCAACGATCCACGCAAGAAGCTGCCTCGGCTCGCCCGCGGCAGCCTCACGCTGCGAGGCACGCTCACCGACGGCGCCACCGTGCAGGGCGAGTTCAACGTGACGTACGAAAACGGGACCGACGTGGCCAGCGGGCGCACGGTGTTCGGCCAGTTCAACGCGAGGGTGCGGCAATGACTCTGGGACGACCAACGCAGACGAGCCTCGTGGGCGCCGCGCTCTTCGCGCTGACGCTGGGGGGCTGCGGGCTCAAGCACGTGCCGAACGACGTGCTGGCCAAGCTCCCGTACGAAGCGAAGATCGAGCTGCTCGAGTCGGAGAACGACCTCGCCGTCGCCGTCGACCGCCGCGACGAAGCCAGCGCCGCGGTCGGCCGCACCAAGGACCAGATCCGCCGCGCCCGCGATCGCGCCAGCGCCGCCCGCAGCGAGGTGAACCAGGCGTCGGACGCGGTCAGCAAGGAGATCGCCGAGCTCGCCCTGCTCGAGGCCAACGCCCGGGTCGAGTGGCTGCGCGCGCAGCAAGGCCAGAACGTGAAGGAAGAAGAGCTCGCGGAGAAGAACGTGACCTGCGCCTACGCCCGCTACGAAGTGGCGCGCCTGGCGATCGCCCGGAAGGCCAAGCTCGAGGGCAGCGAGAAGCTGGATCCGGAGAAGTTCGACCAGCAGCTCAAGGACTGCGAGGCGAAGTACGCCGAGCTCAAGGAACGCCTCAAGCTGTCGGACGAGGCCAGCCAGGCAGTGCGCGCGGAATGGGACAAGGCCAAGGCCGCGCTCGCGAAGAAGACGTTCGACGCCCGCGCCAGCCCTTACGTGGAGTGACGATGACGATCCTCACCCTCCTCCTCCACGCAGCGCTCAGCCAAGCCGCGCCCCCGCCAGACGCGGACGCGCTGCGCCGCACCGTGCAAGTCGAAGCCGCCGCCCTCGAGCGCTCGCCGGACGACACCGAAGCCCTGTACCGCCTGGGCCTGGCCTACCTGGCGCTGGGCGAAGCGAAGAAGGCGGTCGGGCCGCTGGAGACGCTGCTCAAGGCGGACAGCGACTCGGTGGACGCGGTGCTGCTGCTGTCCCGCGCCTACCGCGCGTCGGGAGAGACGGACAAGGCCAAGGTGCTGCTCGACACCGCCATCACCAGCAAGCCCGACGTGCCCACGCTTCGGGCCGAGCGCGCGCACCTGGCCCGGGCGACGGACGACTTCGACACCGCCGTCGCGCAGTACTCCAAGGCCGTGGAGCTCTCGCCGAACGACGCGGCGCTCGTCTTCAACCTGGGCGAAGCGCAGCACAAGTCGGGGAAGAACCTGGACGGCGTCATCGCCCAGTACCGCGCGGCGCTGAAGCTGGATCCCGACCTCGCGTCGGCCAAGGTGAACCTGGGCAAGGCGCTGGCTGAGAAGGGCCTGTTCGGTGAAGCCAAGGAAGTGCTCGCCGCGGTGAACCGGACGACGCTCGTCGACGCGGAGGCCCACTACAACCTGGGCGTCATCTTGCTGCGTGAGAACAACACCGCCGAAGCGCAGACGCAGTTCGAACGCACGCTGGCCGCGAGCCCCAAACACGCGCCGGCGCTCAACAACCTGGGCGTGGTGTGGGACGCCCGGGCCGACCACAAGAAGGCGCTCGACTACTTCAAGAAGGCCGCGCTGGTGGACCCGTCGTACACCGAGGCGTTCTTCAACCAGGGCATGAGCTACATGAAGCTCAACAAGCCCAAGGAAGCGACGCGGGCCTTCGAACAGGCGCTCAAGCTCGAGCCCGCAGCGAGCACGCCGTACGTCAAGCTGGGCACGCTCTACCTGGAGCAAGGCAAGAAGGAGCGCGCCGTCGAAGCGTTCAAGAAGGCGATCGCCACGCTGGACGAAGAAGAGAAGAAGGCCGGCGGCTTCAAGCTGCTGGTGCAGCGCTTCAAGTCCGAGCGCAGCACCGACGCCTACCGCGGCCTGGCGCTCGCGTTCCTCCAGCAGGGCAAGGTGGACGAGGCGGTGGCGACGCTCAAGGACGCCGCGGCCAAGGTGCCGAACGATCCGTCGGCCTGGCTGGCCCTGGGTGAGGCGCTGCTCGCGAAGGGCGACGCCGAGGGCGCGGTGGACGCGCTCAAGAAGCGGCTGCTGCTCGAGCCGAGCACCGACGCGCAGCTGGACCTGGCGCGGGCGTACACCAAGCGCCGCATCGCCAAGGAAGCCGAAGCGCTGTACCGCGACGTGCTCAAGGCCGAGCCCGAGAGCCGGCGGGCGCACCTGGGCCTGGTCGACCTCTTCCTGGAACAAGGCAAGTACGCCGACGCCGAGAAGCTGCTCAAGGACCAGCTCGCCAAGGACCCGAACGACGCGCAGTCGCTGGCGCGGGTGGGCGTCATGAAGTCACGGCAGCAGCGGCCGGACCAGGCGCTCGAGCCGCTCGAGAAGGCCGTCGCGCTCAACCCGTCGTTGTCCGAAGCCCGCGCCGAGCTTGCCTTCCTCTACTTCCGCGCGGACCCGGCCAAGGCAGCGGCCTGCGTGAACACCACGTCGGAGATCGTCATCAACGAGCCGCGCAACGTGCTGGCGCTCAGCTACCTGGGGCTGTGCCTGCTCGCGAAGGGCGACAAGGCACGCGCTGAGCAGACGCTCAAGGCCGCCATCGACATCGACAAGAACTTCGGCCTGGCCCACTACAACCTGGCGCAGGTCTACGAGAACGAAGGCAAGCTGGACGACGCGAAGAAGGCGTACCAGGCGGCGGCGGCGCTCGACTTCGCCGACGCGGCGGATCAGCTCAAGCGGCTCAACGCTGGGAAGTGACGGACGCGCCGCGCTGGCGCATTGACAGGCCGGCTGGCGCACATACCCTTCGGCGCCATGCGCCTTCTCCTTCTGTCCTTCGTCCTGCTGTCCACCGCGGCGTTTGCCCGCACCGAGTACCAAGCCGCGCTGAAGACCACCTTCGCGCTGTCCACCACCCCGGACTGCACCACCTGCCACAACGCCGTCCCCGAAGGCTGCGGCAACACGCAGACCAAGTTCGCGCTGACGCTGAAGACCAAGGCGAACATCACCATGTGTCCACCGGCCATGTCGGCGGCGCAGACGTCGGTCATCACCACCGGCCTCAACGCCATGAAGACCGACATGACGGACTCGGACATGGACGGCACGAGCGACCTGGCTGAGCTCCAGGCCGGGAACAACCCGAACGTCGTGGGCACCGGTCGCCCGGACGGCGGGACGAGCACCGACGGCGGCAAGACGACCGCGGACGGCGGCGTGCCCATGCAGGGCTGCTCGACGACCCCGGACGGCTCGACCGTGCCGGTGCCGTTGGTGCTGGGCGCGCTGGCGCTGCTCGGCCTGGGCGTGCTGCGTCGCCAGGTCGCGCGCTGACCCACTGGCGGACCCCGCCCGCACGAATCCTAGAAGTTCGGCCACCGCGCGGGCTCCGAGCGCCCGCACGGCCTGAGCCAGCGTGTTCCCCGAGTCGCTCACAGGTTGCTGAGCGTTCTCGAGCGCCGATCAGCGTGGCTGACCGAGCGAGTTCGCACGCTCGTGAGCAACCCGAGGCGCGACCAGTGCGGCTCCTTGTGAGCCGCGCGCGGCGCAACGACGGGATGCGACGCAAGATCGCGACTGTCGCGACGGGAGCCGACCTGTTCGGCGCCGCTTAGGTCCGCACGCAGAGCCGCAGGGTGATGTGCTGCAGCTCCCCGGTGATGGCGATGTTGCTGTCGCCGACCGCCCCCGCAGCCGGGCCGATCCGCCCTGACGCGGTGTGCGTGTGAAGCCCGGCGCTCCCGGTCGTGCGCGGGGCTTCGGGGCGCTCGCCATTGCCGTCGCCGTCGGGCGTGCCGTATTCGGGGACGTTGCCGAAGTCGTGCCAGTACAGGTCGCCGTACGTGTGCGTGTGCGCGCCCGTGGTGCTCAGCACCAGGCCGCCAAAGTCCTCGTGACGGTGCGCCGGCGTCACGAGCGTACGCGCCACGGGCGTGAGGCTGGGCGCCCCCAGGCGCAGGTACTGCCCGCCTTCGAGCGCCGTGTAGCCACTGGGGCAGGTGCCGGTCGTGAGGAACGCAGCGCCAGGGTTCTGAACCAGCCACTGGAAGTTGGCGTTCACCTGGCTGGCGAGCGCGGGGCTGTCGGCGTTGAAGACGTTGAAGCCAGGTGGCGCCCAGGTCACCTGCGCGAAGAGCGTCGTGCTCCCGAGCACCGCCAGCGCGGCCAGGGCAGACGTAAGCCAGCGCCGCTGCCGTTGGCTGCGCCGCTCGAGGGCATCGAGCCGGGCGGCGAGCGCGTCGAGGCGCGGGTCAACAGGGAGCGGCGACGGCGCAGGGGACGTCATGCGTGTAGGTCCTCAGGTGGGGGGAAGCACGCATTCTGGTGGACGCCGCCACGGAGCGCCACCAGCGCGACGGGACCCCGGTGGCCCAGCGGTTCACCAGGCGGTCGGCGCCAAGCAAAGCCGGAGATTGAGCTGGGGTTGTCGGTCGGACCGCTCCGTGTTCGGCGCGCGGCGGCCGAAGGGTGTCAGGCCTCGTGCGCTGGCGCCGCTGGCCACCGAGCATGTCGGCTCGCCGGGAACTCGGCCGGACGACACTTGCGCTCCCAACGCCCCTCGGTGCCCAGGCCCGTCACGCCGCGTGGCACTGCTTGAACTTCTTGCCGCTCCCGCAGGGACAGGTGTCGTTCCGCCCCAGCTTCGTGCGCCGCTCCGTCGGTTCGCTGCGCGCCTCGTCGTACTTCCAGGCGCCGTCGACCTTCACGAAGTGCGACCGCTCTTCCAGCTCGACCAGCGCCCCAGCGTCGATGCTCCGCGCCACGAAGTGCACCGTGCCGTCTGCGTCCGCGGCGCTGCCCTTCACGGACTCCTTCACCGTCAACCCAAGCCACACGACGGTCTTGGCCCACTCGCTCACTTGTGCGGCCTCGCCGAAGCGCCGCTCACCGGTTCGGGTCGCCTCCAGGTACTTCCCGTTGGCCACCGCGAACGCGGCATAGCGCGAGCGCATCAGCGCCTCCGCCGTCGCCGCAACGCGCGCCCCGTCGTGCACCGGCCCACAGCAGTCGGCGTACGGCTTCCCAGTCCCACACGGACAATTCATGGCGCCGCCGCCTACCACGGTGTCCGCATTCACCCACCTTCCGCGATCGCCTCCGCCATGGTTGCGTGCGCCGCCATGCCTTTTGAAACCGCCTTGAGCCGGGCCGCCCGAATTCAGCGCGGTGAAGCCACGGCCGTCGCCGCCGTGGAAGAGACGCTTGCCGTCATTCGCGCGCAGGACGAGCTGCTCCACGCGTTCGTCCACGTCGACGAGGCCAAGGCGCTCAAGGCCGCCAAGCAGCTCGACGACGAGCGTGCGCGCGGCCGCGCCGGCACCGGGCTGTGGGGCCTGCCCATGGGCGTCAAAGACATCTTCCAGCTCGCGTGGATGCCCATGCGCTCCGGCAGCCGCGCCTACGGCGACTTCGTGCCCTGGTGTGACGACGTGGTCGTCGAGCACCTGCGGCGCGCGGGCTTCGCCTTCGTGGGGAAGACGGCGACGAGCGAGCTGGCGATCCTCCCCTACGTGCACCCGAGCTTCATGGGCCCCACGCGCAACCCGACGGACACGCGGCGCTATGCGGGCGGCTCCTCGGGGGGCGCGGCGGCGGCGATCGCGAGCGGCATGTTGCCCGTCGCCATGGGCTCCGACGCGGCGGGCTCCATTCGCATTCCGGCGGCCTTCTGTGGCCTCGTCGGCTTCAAGCCGTCCAAGGGCGCCCAGGTCAGCTCCTTCGGCCACATGGACGAGTTCGGCATCGCCAGCGTCGGAGGGCTCGGCCGCGACGTGCTCGACGTCGCCGCGCTCTGCGACACGTTGCGCCCCAAGCACACCGACGCGCCGTGGCTGACGCAGACGCAGCAGCCAGTGCCGTCGTACCGCGTGGGCGTGTCGCTGGAGACGCCCATCACCCCCACCGAACCCTTCGTGCAAGACGCGGTGCGCGCCGTCGCCGCCGCGCTCAGCGGCCTGGGCCACCAGGTCCGCGCGCCGTCACCCTTCATTCCCGGCCAGGTCGACGAGTTCGTCCCGCTCCTGTCGCGCATGACGGCGCGAGCGCCCGTGCTCTTCCCCAGCCGCCTCGAAGACCTGACGACGTGGTTTCGCAAGAACGGCGACGCCGTCAGCCACGCCGACGCCGCGGCCACCGCGGCCCGCCTGCGCGCGCGCGTCGACGGCTGGTTCACCGACGCCGACGTGTGGCTGGCGCCCACTGTCCCTGGCCTCGCACCCATGACCGGCACGTACGCGCCGCTGCCCGTGCCCGAGCGCTTCGCGCAGGCTGCCACGCTGGGCGCGTACACCGCGCCCTTCAACGTCGCCGGCTGGCCCGCCATCACCGTGCCCGCGGGCCGGACCGCCGACGGCGACCCGCTCGCCGTGCAGCTCGTCATGCGCACGGGCCAGGACGGCGCGCTGCTGGCGCTCGCGCGGCAGCTGACCCAGGCGCTGCCCGCCTGACTGTAGGACTGCGGAGGAGGCCCTCGGGCCGGCTCGACGACGACGCGCCGCTCGCCGTGCAATCTGTCCTGA
>JALHOS010000168.1 GCA_022842905.1 Myxococcaceae bacterium
GTCCGGCTGGGGCTCGCCTTCGCCGACGAGGGAGGTCCGGCGCTCACCAACCTCGAGCTGTCGCTGGTGCGCGTGGCGGCCGCCGCGCCCGCGTCGACCGCGCTGCCGCTCGCCGCCACCGTGGTGCTCCCCAAGGGCAAAGAGCCGGTCACCGTGCGCAGCGTGTCGACCGGCGGGCTCGTCGTCGCCGCTTCGGCGCTGCCGCCGACGGTCGGCTTCATCTTGGCGCTGCCGACCCGGCACGAAGTCGTCGAGCTCGAGGGCACGGTGCGGCGCGGGAAGAAGGCCGGAGGCGTCGCGGTGGACTTCTTCGGGGTCGATCAGCGCAGCGCCGGCGCGCTGGCGGACTACGTGTCCGTCGTGGAGCGGCTCGCGCGGTAGGCCGGCGTGCAGGCCCGCTTCTGGGCCCCTTAAAGTCGGGCGCCGGCGGCGGCATGGTTGTCCTTCGGGTGGGTGCCCCCTTCGCCTAAGGTGGTTCTCGCCGTGAAGATCTTCACCCCCTTCCGTGTCGGCCTGCTGGTGATCGCCGCCGGGGTGATCCTCTTCCTGTTCCTGTCCTTCGTGAAGAAGGGCGGCATGAAGGAAGAAGAAGCGCTGACCGTCTACGCGCTGTTCAAGGACGCGTCGGGCCTGGGGAAGAAGAGCCGCGTGCAGATCGCCGGCATCGGCGTGGGGGAGATCGGCGAGATCTCGCTCGAAGGCCTGCGCGCGAAGGTGCAGCTCAAGCTCAAGAAGGACCTGGGCATTCGCAAGAACGCGACGCTGGCCAAGCGGTCCGAGTCGCTGCTGGGCGACTACATGCTCGACCTGTGGCCGGGAGACGACAAGCGGCTGCTCGAGAACGGCGACTTCATCACCGAGGTGGCCGACCCCGAGAGCCTCGACGCGCTGAAGAAGGGCATCAGCCTCATCTCGGACGACGTCAAGGCCATCACCGGCTCGTTGCGCACGGTGATCAGCTCCGACGCGGGCGTGTCGTCGATCGAGTCCATCGTCACCAACATGGTGGCGCTCACGCAGAACGTCGATCGCACCGTCGCCGACAGCTCGCAGCAGCTCGAGAAGATCCTCAAGAACGTCGAAGGCGTGTCCCGCGACATTCGCGGCTTCACGGCGGGCGAGCAGCAGAACTTCAAGAACATCGTCGAGAACTTCGAGGTCATCTCCAAGGACGTGCGCGACGTCGTCGTCACCGTGAAGAAGGTGATCGGCGAGAACGAAGGAGAGGTGAAGGGCGGCCTGTCGAGCCTCAAGGACACCGTCGCCAAGCTCGATCGCACGCTGGCGAACGTCGAAGAGGTGACGCAGAAGATCAAAGAAGGGAAGGGCACCGTCGGCGCGTTGCTGACCGACGAGCGCATGGGCCAGAAGCTCGCGGAGACGATCGACGACGTCAACGACTTCGCCAGCCGGCTGACGAACCTGCAGACCGAAGTCGGGCTGCGCACCGAGTACGGCATCAACCAGGGCGCGGCGAAGACGTTCTTCGGAATTCGCTTGAGCCCCAAGCCGGACAAGTTCTACCTGCTCGAGGCCGTCGACGATCCGCGGGGCGCGGTGGAGACCGTCTACCTGCAGCAGAACCCGCCGGCGAACGGGCAGCCGACCGTCCAGAAGCAGGTGATCACCCGCGAGTCGCTCAAGTTCAACGCGCAGCTCGGCAAGCGCTTCGGGCTGTTCGCGGTGCGCATCGGCATCATCGAGTCCACCGGCGGCCTCGGGTTCGATCTGAACGTGCCGATCAAGTTCTTCTACTACTCACGCATGCTGGAGGACGCGCTCGTGCTGAAGGTGGACGCATTCAACTTCAGCGTCGAGACGCTCCGGCTCCCTCGCCTGCGCGCGACGCTCCGCTTCATGCCGATCGACCACCTGTTCGTGACGATCGGCGTCGACGACGTGCTCAACAACCCCAACCGCGACAGCCTGACGAACCGGCTGGTGGCGGGGCGCGACTTCTTCTTCGGCGCGGGGGTGTTCTTCACCGACGACGATCTGCGATCGCTGCTGCCGGTGCTGCCCAGCCCGTAGCAGCTCCCACACCACTCGGAGCTGTGCGGCCTCGGCTCGATCGCGCTCAGCGTCGCAGCAGGTTGGAAGCAAGGACGTCGACGACGTTGGCGCCGGCCATCAGCGCGAGCGTTCCCAGAACGGATCGAGTGAACGCGGGGTGGTGCGCGACGGACACCAGGGGCGTACGTGAGCGGGCGAGGCCCAAGCCTCTCGCGAGGAACAAGGCTCCGATGACAGCGATCGCGATCGGGGCGGTGACACCGCCGCTGTCCCACCCCAGCCGTGCCATCACCAGTCGGTTTGCTCCGTAGAGCGCCGCGGCCAGGAGCGCGGATCCGAGGCCCACACGGAGTTGACGTCGCTCAGCTTGCCGGAGCGGCGAGGTCGCCTCTGGGTGGGCCGGCCGAAAGTGCTCCACTGGCACGTTGCGCGACAGCGCCGCGATGAGGGCGTCGAAGCGTTCGATCGCCACGGTCGTCGACGGATTCCCGGTGTCGGTCATCCAGCCGATGAGCTGCCCGGGGCCTCCATTCCGGAGACTCAAGACCACCGTGAAGTAATGCGGGTCGACGATGGCGCGCTCGATCTCGATCCACAGCAGGCCAAGGTAAAGCGAACCGTCGGGCCGGACCCACTCCAGCCGCACGTCGTCGAGTTCGACGTGTCCCGCCTCGGCGGCGGTGCGCCGCGCCTGGGAAAAATGGAGCCAGAGGACCCCTGGCGTCGCCACCGCGAGGCTGGTGAGGGCGACGGCCACGGCGGCCCAGTCGAAGTCGGCTGGGCCCCACACCCACCAGCGCCAGAGGAGCCAAGACGCGACCAACAGCGCCAGCACCGGCACCGTGCGCCACATGGGGCGAGTGTTCGGCACGAAGGCGAAGCGCTGGCGACCCCCGCGATCGCCTGATGAGGCGGCCGGTGCGGAGTCGGGCGTCATGTCGCGCGGCGCCGTCAGCGCAGCGCCGACGCGAGCTCGGGCGCCGGCCCGAAGTTCTCGTCGTACCGCGCGCCGAACGCTTCCTTCGTGAAGCGGTGCTCCTGGCAGCCCTTGTGCTCGATCGCATACGCCGCAGCGAGCGCGGCCATGCGCCCCGTCACCGGCAGCGGCAGTCCCTTCGCGAGCCCGAGCGCGAGGCCGGCCAGGTACGCGTCGCCGGCGCCGGTCGGGTCGACGACGGCGCTGATCTTCGCAATCGGAATGTCGAGCGGCGCCTGCCCACGCACGTACATGCGGCTGCCCAGCTCACCGCGGGTCATCACCGTCAGCGGCGCGGAGTCGATCACTTGCTGCTCGGTCAGCCCGGTGGTCTTCGCCATGAGCCCGAACTCGTAGTCGTTGCCGACCAGCGCGGCGCAGCCGTCGATGCCGCCGAGGATCTGCTGGCGATCGAGCCGCGGCGTCTGCTTCGCCGGATCGAAGATGTAGCGGACGCCGAGCTTCTTGCACTCCTGGGTGTGCCGCATCATCGCCTCGGGATCCGTCGGGGAGATGATCACCCAGTCGTCCTTCGTCAACCCCAGGCTCTCGAGGGACACGTGCCGCGCGTGCACCACCGCGCCCGGGTAGAAGGCGACGATCTGGTTGTTCGCGTGATCGGTGTTGATGAAGCACGACGCGGTGAACTCGTTCGACACCTCACGGGTGTGCGTCCAGTCCACGCCGAGCGCCTCGGTCACCTGGCGGTACTCGCCGAAGTCCTGGCCGGCCGCCGAGACGACCATGGGCTTGTGCCCCAGCAGCGCCAGGTTGAAGGCCACGTTCCCTGCCGTGCCGCCGCGCAGCCGGCGCATGCTGTCCACGAGGAAGCTCACGGTCAGCATGTGGACCTTGTCGGGGAGGATGTGGTCCGAGAACTTCCCCGGGAAGTTCATGATGTAGTCGTACGCGAGCGAGCCAGTGACGATGATGCGCATGGGAGCGTTGGTCCTTTTCTGCGCGAGACGAGCGCGCGCCGGCCGCCTAGCCCAGTGCCCCCGAAAAGACGAGCCCCGCCCCCTGCTGAGCGGCTGACCTCAGTTCGTCGGCCGCAGCACACCGGACACGATGAAGCTCTCGTGCCAAGGCGTCGTGCGGGCGTAGAGGTTGCGCTCCAGGTTCGTTCCGGCGGGCACGGCGACGGCGCCGATTTGCACGACGTACGCCTCGCCGCCGACGAAGGCGCCGGGCGGCAGCCGCAGCTGCGTGGCCGTCGTCCAGAAGATGCGCGCGTCGACCTTCACCGTGACGCCGGTCGACGTGTTGGGCACCTGGCCCAGGCGGACCACGCTCACGTAGTAGCGCGAAGGCGAGCCGACCTGCGGCGGGCTCCACGACAACAGCGGAGCGGTGCCCAGACCGGATCGATCGGCCAGCAGGTCCTGCCCTCCGATGGTCGGGTTCGTCACCGGCCCCAGCACCAGCGGGACCGGGCCGGAAGTGAAGTGGGCGAGGGGCGCGTCGCTGAAGAGGCTCGGGAAGAAGGACGCGCCTTGGCTCGACTGCGGCGTGCGCTTGCGCAACACGTGCACCGAGTACCCCACGCGCGCGCCGATGCTGTAGGTCGCCGGAAACGGGCTCTTGTAGGTGATCGTCTGCGGCGTCGAGCCGCCTTCGGGCGCGTGCGCGGCGTAGATGTACCCGGCGTTCAGCGCGAGCGACTTGGTGAAGGCGCTCGGGTACGCCGCGAGCATCAGATCGCCCCCCGCCTCCGCCCCGGTGGGAATGGCGCCGGCGAGCAGCGGCTTGGACGTCGCGTAGTTGTTGGTGTTCCACTGAATGCTCAAGGACACCGGCGTGGCCGCGCCGAGCGCCACCGTCGTCGACGCCGTGCTGCCGTTGGACATGTTGAAGCTCGTCGCGGTGCCGATCTTCTCGGCGGTCTCGACATAGCCGCCGCTCGTCCCGAAAGCCGTGCGGCGCACCTGCGCCGCGTACGCGACGTCACCTTGGCTGTATTGGATCATCTTCACGCCGTACTGGCCGAAGGGCGTGAAGAAGTTCATGGCCCGCGAGGCCACCTGCGTCGAGCCCGCGGCGATCGCGGGAACCAGGTACGCCGAGACGCCGTCCAGAACGCTGCCGCTGTTCGGGCTGAACAGGCTCAGCACGTCGTTGGTCGTGTCCCAGGCCGTCAGCCCCGTGATGGAGAAGAAGGTGATCGCCGTCGCTGCGTTGGTCGGGGCCACCGCGGTCGCCCGCCCGAGCACCTCGTAGTCCATGTTCACCACGCGCTCGCTCGTCTCGAAGTACTGGGTGCCCATCTGGAGCAGGTACTGCCCGGGAGGGACGTTGGGGATCGTGAAGCTCCCGAGCATGCCGGTCCCGGGGATCGCGTCGTAGCCGCCGTCAGCCAGGGGCACCCACGCGGCGATGTCGATCGTCTGCGGCGTGAAGTCGTGGAGAGCCAACGCCGCGCCTCCGTCCGCGAGCCGGTGCGTGCGGAGGCTCGTCCCCGTGACGTCATTCGCCGTGCCGCCACTGCCCGCACTCCCGCCGGTGCCTGCGGTCCCGCCGGTGCCTGCGCTCCCGCCGGTGCCCGCGCTTCCGCCGCTGCCCGCGCTTCCGCCGCCGCCCGCGCTTCCGCCGCCGCCTGCGCTCCCACCGCCGCCCCCGCTTCCGCCGGAGCCGCCGGTCGCCTCACACCGGTTCGACACGCAGCGCTCGCCCATGAGCGCGCAGTTCACGCAGGCGGCGTTGAGTCCACACTGTGTGTCGAGCTGCATGTTGGGGAACACACACTGTCCGGTCTGGGTGCAGCAGCCGCCGGAGCACCCCACCAGGCACTGCGCCAGCGCGTCCGGGGCGCCGCCGGTGCCGCCGCTGCCGCCCGACCCGCCGCCCGCAGACCTGCAGACGTTCTCGGCGCAGCGTTGGCCCGACGTGCAGCGCTGGCAGATCTCCCCGGCCGTGCCGCACGCACCGATGTTGGTCCCGGGTTCGCACAGGCCTTGCCCGTTGCAGCAGCCCGTCGGACAGGTCTGCGGGCTGCAGTCGCCACCGACGGCGCAGGCGATCGACCCGAGCTGCAGCCAGGACAACGTGAGCAGCACGACGAGACGGGCGGACGGAGGGGCGTTCATCATGGCGAGCAGCCTACCGAATCGAGTTGCCCTCGGGGGCCATCGCGCAGCGGCCGTGGCTCACCGTGCGTGGGGCTGACGGCGGTCCAGAAGCGAACTACGACGGCCACCGGCATGAGCAGCGGTCCATTTCGCAGGTACGTGGCGATCGGCGACAGCACCACCGAAGGCCTGGACGACCCCGATGGGCGAGGGGGCTACCGCGGCTGGGCGGACCGGCTCGCGCAGCGGCTGGCCGACGCGTTCGGAGAGATCGAGTACGCGAACTTCGCCGTGCGCGGGCTGGTCACCCGGGAGATCCGCTTACGACAGCTCGGCCCCGCGCTCGCGCTGCGACCCGACGTGGCGACGGTGGTGGCGGGCATGAACGATCTGCTGCGGCCTTCGTTCGAGCTGGCGGCGATCGAAGCCGACCTCTTGGCGATGCACCGCGCCCTCGTGGCGCAGGGGGCCGTGGTGCTGACGTTCACGCTGCCCGACCTGCGGCCGGTGATGCCGATCGCCGCGCTCTTCGATCGCCGCCGCCGCGCGTACAACGATCGTGTCCGCTCCGTCTGCCAGCAGAGCGGGGCGCGGCTGGTCGACGTCGATCGCCACCCCGTCGGCACCGATCCACGACTGTGGAGTGAAGATCGGCTTCACGCCAATAGCGCCGGCCACGCGCGCATGGCCGAAGGCCTGGCCGAAGCGCTGGGGCTGCCCGGCACCGCCGCGGACTGGGCCAGCCCGCTGCCGGACCGCCCCGAACCGACGCTGCGGGAGCGGCTGCGCGCCGAGGCGCGGTGGGGGCGACGCTACCTGGTGCCCTGGCTGATACGGCACGCGCGCGGGCGCTCTTCGTCCGACGGGCAGAGCGCGAAGCGGCCCTTCCTCGAGCCGTGGCGTCGGCGAGAAGGCGGCGTCGAAGTGGGTCCTGCAGGATTCGAACCTGCAACCAAGCGGTTATGAGCCGCGCCCGGCGCCTTCCACGGGGTTCCACCGGGTGCGTCGGCTTTGCATCCTCACGCAGGCACCGGGGGCGGGGCGCGGGGCGTAGCTCCACCGCGTGCTTCGGATTCCACCCTGACGAGCTCGCATGGTGCGCCGGTGTTGCGGAGTTTGGTGCTGCCGCTTGAGCCGATGCTGACGGTGCGCGAGGTCGCCGCGCTGCTCAAAGTGTCGGCGGCGACCGTCTACGCGCTGGTGAAGCGCGGGCAGCTTGAGCACCTGCGGGTGCTGAACTCGATACGGGTGCCAGGGGCAGCAGTGGCTCCGTTTCTCTCGGGAACGAGGCCCTCATAACCCCCGAACCGGATTGAAGAGGAGGGAGGGTCCATGGGGTTCTGGCTGAGAACAGGGTTTCTGCAGGACGCGCTGGCGCCGCCTGCGGGCAGCGAGCGCCCCGTTCAGGCCCTCTGTGCTGCCAGGACCCGAGCGGGTACACCGTGCGCTCTGCGCCCGGTCCGCGGTCGCCGGCGCTGCCGAATGCACGGGGGCGCCTCGACAGGCCCAAGGACGGCCGACGGTCGCCGGCGGGTGGGCGAACTGGCGCGCGCGCGGTACATCGCAGCCGCGCTCGCTGAGGGTTGGACCTTCGCGCCGCCTTTGCTGCGGGCCGCGGTCGGCGAGCTGAAACGCCGGCTGGGTGGGGCTCACAACGCCGCGGCCACGACGATCGGGGTGACGCCACACGCCGTGCGCCGGGTGCTCACTGGGCTGCCGCTGCGCCCCGAGGAATATCGCTTGCAGCTGCAGCTCCCAGTTCCCGCGCGTCGGCCCCCCGTGCTCGCTGTTCCCCCATATTGGGAAGGCCTTGGGGCCGCGTCACAGAGCCAACGCCGCCAGGACGCGGGCGGGACCGCCGTGCATGTCCCGTCCGGTCCGCAGCCGACGGCGATGCGCATGCACGGGGGCGCCTCTACTGGGCCCAGGACCGCCGAGGGCCGCCGGCGGCTGGCCGACCTTGCGCGTGCCCGGTACATCCTGGCCGCCCTCGGCGAGGGCTGGTGCATTGCGCCGCCAGGGTTGAAGGCCACGGTCGTGGCAGTGAAGCGTGCGCTGGGCGGCTCTCACAACGCCGCAGCCATCGCGCTGTGGGTGGCAGGACACGCGCTGCGCCGGGTGCTCGAGGGTCTTCCGCTGCGGCCGGAGGAACTACGGCAGATTGACACGGCTGCCCCCTAGGCTCGGCGAGACAGGTTCACTTGGTTCTCGGAGGACTGACGCCGCCCCGCGTTGCCGGGCCGCGCAGCCCTGCTGAACGCGCCGGCTGAACCAGGCGATCAACGGCCCCCCTTGGCGGCGAGCTTGCACGGAACCCAGTCGTCATAGACCTTGCCGTTCTTTGGGGAGACGAAGGCGACCGAGAGAGTGTCCTGTCGCTTGACCATGATGCACTGGTGCCCAAGCCCGAAGGCAACCCAGGTTCGCTCGATGTCGGCGGCGTACACTGCGACTTGCGCATCGGGTGCCCCCACCCCCGCCACCTCGAAGTCAGCAGTGTCGACTCGGAATCGACAACTCCCCTTGTCGCAGGTTCGGCCGCCAACAACATCGGCGATCAGGTTCGGCGAACTGAGCGACGCCGCGACAACAACGGCAAGAAGTGTGTTCATGCCGCCCAGGCTATCGTGGCTGCTGCTCGCTACACGTCTCGTCAACGCCGTTGGTTGAACTCACAACACCGGCGCGCGGCGCGCGAAAGTCAGCTGGGGCTAAGCGCACGGCATCGAACCGCGCGTGAGCGGCCGGCCTCCTCACCGGCCCGGCCCGCCTTCCTTGAGGACCGCCAGAGGACGCCAATGACAGCAGCGAAGGTACTAAGGCCCGACTGCTCGCCGTGCGTCGGCGCAAGGTGCCGCATCGCACCCCCACGTACCTCCGCGCCGAGGAGGTTCCGCTCATGCTGGCGAACCTGTCCGACGCCTGGCGCCCCTTCTTCGCCACGGCCGTCTACACGGGCATGCGCCGCGGCGAGCTCGTCGCGCTCCAGAAGGGCGACGTCGACCTGGCCGGCGGGACGATCGGCGTCAGCAGAAGCTGGGAAGCGGAAAGCACCAAGGGCGGCCGAACTCGGCTTCTGCCGATTCACCCCGAACTGAAGCCCTTACTCGTCGCGTCGATGGACCGCAGCGCCTCTCACCTCGTCTTTCCCCGCGAAGGGGGGCGCATGCACCGCGATTCGGTCGACCTCGCCGCTCTGCTCCGCGGTGCCCTCAACCGCGCCGGCCTGGTCGATGGGTTGAAGCTGAAGTGCCGCCGGTGCGCCCACCAAGAGGCCAGCCCGGTGGCCGATCGGAAGCCGTGCCCGACCTGGGGCCTCGTTCTCTGGTCCGCCCCCATTTCCCGCCGCATCCGCTTCCACAACTGAGCCAGCCCGCCGCGACGCTGCTCCCAAAGGCCGGCGTGTCCCGTCGCCGTCGTTCAGCGCATCCTTGGGCACGCCAGCCCGGTCATGACGGCCGCGGTGTACCGCCACGTCGACGTCGACGACATGCGCGCCGGCCTGCAGCGCCTGTCCTTCGAGCCAAGTGCCGAGCCCGGCGCCCAGGTGATCGACCTCGCGAGCGGCGACAGCGCCCCGCATGGTGCGCCGGTGGCGGAACTTCGGCGAGCGGAGCGCCGACCGCCGCCCGGCTCGGGAAGCCCGAGCGAGTCCGAGCGATTCGCCGAGTGGGTCCTGCAGGATTCGAACCTGCAACCAAGCGGTTATGAGCCGCCAGCTCTACCGTTGAGCTAAGGACCCTTTTGGTCGTTCCGTTTCGACGGGGCTTCTACCGCACTTCTCGGGCGACTCCTGACGTGATGGCGAGCCTTCCTTCCACCACGACGCGGCTGATCGCCGCCGACGGCTACGAGCTGGGCGCGCTCGAGTTCTCACCGTCGGGCTCCGCGGTCGGCGCGGTGGTCATCGCGGGGGCGACCGGCGTGCGCCAGCGCTACTACGCGCGCTTCGCGGCGTACCTGGCAGACCACGGCTTTGCGGTGCTCACGTTCGACTACCGGGGCATCGGCGAGTCACGGCCACCGACGCTGGACGGCTTCGGTGGCCGCATGCGCGACTGGGGGCAGCTCGACCTCGACGCGGCGCTCGCCTTCGCCGCCACGCGCTGGCCGCAGGTCCCTCGCCTCGCGGTCGGCCACAGCGTCGGCGGGCAGCTCCTGGGCATGGCCTCGCACGCCCAGCACCTGCACCGGGTGGTCACGATCAGCTCTCAGTCTGGTTATTGGAGGCACTGGCCGCACGTCACCAAGCTGGGCATGGCCGCGGTGTGGTTCGGCGTGTTCCCGGTGGTGACCGGACTCTTCGGCCGCTTTCCGGGCTGGCTCGGGGTGGGCGAGGACCTCCCGCCGCAAGTGGCGAAGGAGTGGGCGCGGTGGGGCCGACGCCCGCGCTTCTTCTTGGACGACGGGGTGCCAGTCGACGGGTTCGAGCGTGTGACGGCGCCGATGCTGGCGTTGAGCGTGTCCGACGATCTCTACGCGCCCAAGCCCGCGGTGGACTGGCTCCACGCGCTCTACCGCCGCGCGCAGGTGACGCGCCGGCACCTGACGCCTGCCGAGCTCGGCCTCACCTCGCTGGGGCACTTCGGCCCGTTTCGCGAGGCCGGGAAGCCCGCGGTGTGGCCGCTGCTGGCGGACTTCTTGCGCGGCGCCTGAGCGGCTTGGCGGGGCGTCGAAGAGCCTCGCCGCTGCCGGCCCCGGACGCGTTCACCCAGCACCGCGCCGTGGGGTGACGCGGCCCCGCGCGACAGCCACTCCTTCACGCGCGAGCCGCGCCGCCTGAGCCCGTGCGATCGGCGCCGCGAGCGTTCCGTCCGACCGCGTGACCCTCCACCAGGGAATGTCACCGGCCGCGTGGAGCGCGCGAACGACGGCGCGCGCCGCGCCCGGCTTACCCGCCCACAGCGCGATCGTCGCGTAGCCGACAGTCTGTCCTCTCGGGATGGAGCGGACGGCGGCCTCCACGGCCAGCACCCACGCTGACGGGCCCGCATGCGGCTTTCGTGCGGCTTCCGTGCGGCGGCGCTGCTGCGGGCGGCGGGCGTCCTTGGCGACCATGGCGGCGTCTCTCACCAAGGAGCGCTTCGCATGTCACGTTTGGTCCTCACCTTCGCCGTTCTCCCCGTCCTCCTCAGCTGCGCCGCGGCCAGCCCCCTCCGCATGAGCCCCCTCGCCGAGGCCCTGCGCTTCGGCTCGTCCGAGGCGGCGGAACAAGCCGTCACATCTCCGCCGCCACCGTCGCGGAGCCCCTTCGCCCGCGACGCGTTCGCGTTGAGCGAGCCGGAGCTCGAGCGGCTGCTCGCCCACCCGCTCGCGCTCGACCCCAAGGCGCGCGTCGGCGTCGTGCGTGTCACCGAACGCTACGGCGTGGAGGAAGGGATTCCCCTGGACGCGGCGCCGCGCATTCTCGTCGAGGCGCTCGACGCCGCGGGCTTGAGCGCCGGCGTCACCGAGGTGTCCACCGACTGGCCCGCCGATCGGGGCCTCCCCGGGCTGCGCGAGCTGTCCGCCCGCTACCGCGCTCGTTACCTGCTGCTCTACCGCCACCGCTTCGTCGAGAAGCTGCGCCCCAACGCCTGGGCGGCGGGCTACGCGACGTTGGTCGGCGCCTTCGTGCTGCCTGGCACGACCTACCAAGCCGAAGGCGTGCTCGAGGCGACGCTCTTCGACGCGCTGACGGGCTCCGTCGTCTTCACCGCGCATGAGCGCGCGAGCGCCGAAGGGGTCGCCACGCCGCTGCACGTGCCCGTCGCGGTGGCGCTCGCGCAGCGCACGCTGCTCGCCCAGTCGGCGCCCAAGCTGGCTGACGCGGTCGTCCTCGCTTGGCGCAGGCTCACCGCACGCGCCACCGAGCTGTCTGCGCTGCCTTGAGAAACCGACGACGGCTTACTGACCGCCCTCGACGAAGCTTCGCAGCCGCTTGCTGCGCGAGGGGTGCCGCAGCTTCCGCAGCGCCTTGGCTTCGATCTGCCGAATGCGCTCGCGCGTCACCTCGAAGTCCTGACCGACCTCTTCGAGCGTGTGGTCCGACTTCTCGCCGATGCCGAAGCGCATGCGGAGCACCTTCTCTTCGCGCGGCGTCAGCGTGGCGAGCACCTTGCGGGTCTGCTCCGCCAGGTTCATGTTGATGACGGCGTCGTCCGGCTTCACCAGCGCCTTGTCTTCGATGAAGTCGCCCAGGTGGCTGTCTTCCTCTTCGCCGATCGGCGTCTCGAGCGAGATCGGCTCCTTGGCGATCTTGAGGACCTTCCGCACCTTGTCGAGCGGCAGCTCCATCTTCTCGGCGATCTCTTCGGGCGTCGGCTCCCGGCCGATCTCCTGCACCAGGTAGCGGCTGGTGCGGATCAGCTTGTTGATCGTCTCGATCATGTGGACGGGAATGCGGATCGTCCGCGCCTGGTCGGCGATCGCGCGGGTGATCGCCTGGCGGATCCACCACGTCGCGTAGGTCGAGAACTTGTAGCCGCGCTTGTACTCGAACTTGTCGACGGCCTTCATGAGGCCAATGTTGCCTTCCTGGATCAGGTCCAGGAACTGCAGGCCGCGGTTCGTGTACTTCTTGGCGATCGAGACCACCAAGCGCAGGTTGGCGTTGACCAGCTCGTCCTTCGCGCGCTGCGTGCGCCGCTCGCCGAGCCGGATCGCGTCGTGCTTCTTGCGCAGCAGGTCGATCTCCATGCCGGAGTCTTCTTCGACCTTCTTCATGCGCCGCAGCGCCGCGCGGACGTCGCGGTCCAGCGACTCCATTTGATCTTCGGAGATCGCGATCCGCCGCTGCAGCCGCTTGGCCGCGTTGGGGTTGCCGGCCGTCTCCTTGAGGCTGACCTTCAGATCATTCAGCGGAACGCCGTACTGCCGCTCGATGTCGCGCAGCTCCTGCTCCGCGCCGTCCACCGTGTTGATCATGTCGGCGACGTGCCCGGCGATGCGGTCGATGATCTTCTTCGACAGCCGCATCTCCTCCAGGCCTTCCATCAACTTGACCTTGAGGTCGACGTGCTCCTGCTTGAGGTCCTTCTTCTTGGCCTCGGACAGCTTCTTGCGCCCGCCCAGGTCCTCTTCGACGTCGACGATGTCCTTGTAGATCTTCTCGAGCGCGTTGAGCTGCGTGCAGATGTTCTCGATGCGGTTGAGCTCGGCCTGGTTGAGCTGAATCGGCTGCGGCCCGGTCGCGCCCTGGGCTTCGGCTTCCGGGTCGAACTCCGGCTCGGCTTCCTCTTCCTCTTCGCGCTGCGGCTCTTCGGGGGCGTCCTTGAGCACCTCGCGAATGCGCAGCTTGCCGGCCTTGAGCCGCGGGCCGATCTCCAAGAGCTCCTGCATGGCGACCTTGCAGTCGAGCAGGGCGCGGAGCACTTCCTTCTCGCCTTCCTCGATCCGCTTGGCGATCTCGACTTCCCCTTCGCGGGTCAAGAGCGAGACGGAGCCCATCTTGCGCAGGTACAGGCGCACCGGGTCGTTCGACTTGACGCCCGGATCGTCGGGGATGACGGCCGGCGCTTCTTCTTCTTCCTTCTCTTCGGCCTCTTCTTCTTCCTTGGCCTCGTCCTCGTTCGCGACGGTCGGCTTGACCTCGACCTGCTGCTCGTTGGACTTCTGCGCGTCGACGATCTCGACCTCGTTGTCGCCGAACATCGACATCACGTCGTCGATCTGATCGCTCGACACCACGTCGGCCGGGAGCGCGTCGTTCACCTCGTCGTAGGTGAGGAAGCCCTTCTGCTTGCCCTGCTCGAGGAGATCTTTGACTTCCTTGCGCTCGAGCACCGGCTCTTCGTCGGGCGCGTCCTTCTCGGCGTCGGGGTCGACGTCGGCGTCCAGCATCTGCGTGTCGGCTTGCTCTTCGACCTCGTCCACCGACTCGGCGTCGTCGCGCTTGCCCTTGACCTTCGCGCCGTTGACCTTGCCTTCGGCCGCGGGGGCGCCCTTCTCAGGCTTGCCCGCTGGGCCCTTCGCGACCACCTTGACCTGCAGCTTCGCCGCGGCGGCGATCAGCTTCGCGCGCTTCTTGGCCTTGTCGTCGTCGGGCTTCTTCACCTTCGGCTTCTTCACGTCCTTGGACTTCGCGGCTTTGGCGGAAGGCTTCTTCGTCGTCATGAAGCGAGGTCTCCAAGAGGAGAGGGAGTAGGCCCAAAAAACGAGCGGGGGCTGTTAGCCCAAATCGCGGCTAACTGACAATCGAACGCTGCACAATCATTTCTGCTCCGAGAGGACCCGCTTGAGCGCCAGCAGGTGGGCACGCTCTTCGAGCAGCACCCGCGCGTCCTCGGTCAGCTCGTTGGCCCCAGGCACCAACGCCGTCTCCTTGGTGATCTGCGCGAGCCGTTCATTCACGGCGCGCAGCTTCACCTTGCGACACACCACCTGAAAGCCCAGTTCCACCTGCGAGGCGTCCTTCGGGAGCAGGTCCTTGGCCTGCGTCAGCGCGCGCTTGAGCCCTTCGCTCGCGTCGTACAGCGCGTCGGCCGCCGCGGTTCCAGACCGAATGGCTTCGACAAGCGTCCGAATTCCGAGGTGTTTGAGCTCCAGGTGGGCCTGGTGCGCGTCTTTGCGGAGCAGCGAGGGGTCGGACAGCACGCAGGCGGCGAAGGTGGCCTCGAGCTGATCCGGCGGTGGCTCGGAGGGCCCCTGCGGCTTGGGCGCCGCGCGAACGGGTGGGGGGCCTTTGCCCTTGAGCGCGACCTCGAGCTCGGCCTGCGGCAGGCCGGAGTGCCGGGACAGGGCGCCGAAGAACGCCGAGCGCATCAGGCCGACGGGGAGCTGCTGCGCCACCGGGCGGATCCGGTCGATCGCCGCCATCTTGCCTTCGAAGCTGGCCGCCACGCCTTCGGGCAGCACGGTGTGAAAGAGGTGCTCGGTCAAAGGCTTCGCGTCGGCGATCAGCTTGTGCACGCCCGCATCGCCGACCTTGCGCGCGAAGGTGTCGGGATCTTCGCCTTCGGGCAGCACCGCCACGCGGCTCGCGGCGCCGTACGCGAGAATGGGGCCGGCCAGCCGCTCGACCGCCTTGCGCCCAGCTTCGTCACCGTCGAGCAGCAGCACCAGCTCTTTGGCTTCCAGCCGCCCGAGCAGGCCGAGGTGGCCCGGGGTGAGCGCGGTGCTGCACAGGGCGACGGCGTTCTTCACGCCGGCTTGGGACAGGCCGATCGCGTCGAAGTAGCCCTCGCAGAGCACCGCCGACTTGCGCTTGCGAATGTCGTCCTTGGCCAGGTCCGTGCCGTAGAGGGTCTCGGACTTGAGGTAGAGCTTGGACTCCTTGGAGTTGAGGTACTTCGGCCCGTCTTCCCCTTCGA
>JALHOS010000169.1 GCA_022842905.1 Myxococcaceae bacterium
GCGGGCGGCTGGTCGGACACGAGAGCCGAAGGCTGCGCTGCCGCGACGCGCTGAGAGGCCACCACCTGCGGCGCGCCGCCGAGCAGCTGGAGCTGCGCGGCCATGAGCCGAAGCTGCGAGTCGATGACGTCGCGCACCGACTGACTCGGCGCGGCGGTCATCATCGGCATGGCCATGGGGGTGAAGGCCACCGGTGCGGGCGCGAAGGCCGCCGCCGACGTGGGCACGGCGACTGGCGCAGCGGCCTGAGGCGCAACCGACGGCGCTGGCGGCGCGGCCACTGGCGCGGCAGCCTCTGCCGGCAGCTGGCTGTCCAAGAGCGACGCGAGCGAGTCCAGCGAAGAGACGTCTTCGACGAGCTGCCGGAAGGACACCTTCACGCCGTGCTGCCGCGTCAGCTCGGTGGCCACCTGCGTGAGCACCAGCGAGTCGAGGCCCAGCTCCAGGAAGTTGGCGTGGGCGTCGGCCTGGGCCAGGTCCAGGCCCGAGTACTCTTCGAAGGTCGTCTTCAGCTGGGGAATCAGGCGCTCTTTGCGGTTCGGTTGGGTCATGGCGGGTGCTCGGACGGCGGGGATTTCAGCAGGAGTCGTGGCGGCAGGTGAAGCGACGAGGGTGGGTGCGGAGACGACGGTCTGCGGCGGCTCGACCCAGTGCCGGGCGCGGTCGAACGCGTAGCCAGGCACCGGAATGCGGCGGCGCTTCTCGTGCTCGTGGAAGCGGCGGAAGTCCACCGGCAGGCCCGCGGCCCACAGCTTGCCGAGCGTGCCGAGCAGCGCTTCCCACTCGGTTTCGTTCTCCGCCGACTCGCCGAGCGTGGCCACGCACAGCTGCGCCTTGTCCGGCACGAGCTGCCGGCTCAGCGTCGCCAGCGTGTTGCGCGGGCCGACCTCGACGAAGGTGCGCTTGTCCTTGGCCAGCGTCAGCGCCGCCTCGCGGAAGCGCACGGTGTCGCGCAGGTGCCTGGCCCAGTAGTGCGGGTCCTTCGCCTGCGCGTCGGTCAGCCACTGGCCGGTGGCGCTCGAGACGATGGGCAGGCTCGGCGCCGACAGCGACACCTTCCTGAGCTCGGCCTCGAGCGGCGCCACCACGGGGTCCATCATGGACGAGTGGAAGGCGTGGGACGTGTGCAGCGCCTTCACCACGACGCCCTCGGCGGTGAGCTTCGCCTCGAGCGCCTGCACCTCGGGCGTCGGCCCGGCGACGACACACAGCTTGGCGCCGTTGTCGGACGCGACGGTGAGCCCGCCCGACAGCTTGGCCGCCGCCTCGCTCGCAGGCAGCCGCACCGACAGCATGGAGCCCGGAGGCTGCGCCTGCATCAACACGCCGCGCGTGGCGACGAGGCGCACCGCGTCGGGCAGCTTGAAGACGCCGGCCAACGTCGCCGCCACCCACTCACCGACGGAGTGGCCGAGCATGGCGCTGGGCTCGAGGCCCCACGTCATCAGCAGCCGCGCCAGCCCGTACTCGACCGTGAAGAGCGCCGTCTGGGTGAAGGCGGTGAGCTTGAGCGCGTCGCGCGCTTCCTGCGTGTCGCCGCTCTTCGGGAAGAGCACCTCGCGCAGGTCCTTCTTCAGCACCGGCTGCGCCCACTCCGCGCACTGGTCCACCAGCACGCGGAACTCCGGCTCGTCGCGGTACAGCGTCTGGCCCATGCCGACGTACTGGCTGCCCTGACCGGGGAAGAGGAACGCGACGGGCAGGCTCGCGGTCGCGGCGTTCGTCACCACGCGCGCCGGGTTGCCCAGCGCGGCGACGGCGTCGGCCACGTCTTTCACCACGACGGCGCGGCGCTTGGAGAACGCCTTGCGCCCGACGTGCTGCACGAAGGACAGGTCGGCCAGGTTGACGCCCGGGTGCGCCGCAAGCCAGCTGCCCAGCTGCTTCGTCGCCGCGTCCAGGCTCGCGTCGGTGCGCGCGGAGAGCGTCAACAGGTGCCGCAGCCGAGCCTCGCCGCTGGGCTCCTGCGCGGGCGCTTCTTCCAGCACCACGTGCGCGTTGGTGCCGCCGACGCCGAAGCTCGAGACGCCCGCGCGCTTGGGCGAGGCGGTCCACGCCGAGAGCTTGGTGTTCACCACGAAGGGCGTCTTGCCGAAGTCGATGGCGGGGTTCGGCTTCTCGTAGTGCAGGCTCGGTGGGAGCTGCGCGTGAGACAACGCGAGTGTCGTCTTGATGAGCCCGGCGACCCCGGCCGCGGCGGTGGCGTGGCCGAAGTTGCTCTTCACGCTGCCCAGCGCGCAGAAGCCGGTGTCCTTCGTCGTGCGGCGGAACGCCTGGGTCAGCGCTTCGACCTCGATGGGGTCGCCAATGGGCGTCGCCGTGCCGTGCGCTTCGACGTAGCTGATGGAGCGCGCGTCGACCTGCGCCACCTCCTGCGCCTGGGCGATGACGGCGGCCTGCCCCAGCACGCTGGGCGCCGCGAAGCTCGTCTTGTCCGAGCCGTCGTTGTTGAGCGCCCCACCCTTGATGACGGCATGAATCGTGTCGCCGTGGGCCAGCGCGTCGGACAGCCGCTTGAGCACCACCACGCCGACGCCGTCGCTGAACATGGTGCCGGTGGCCTTGGCGTCGAACGGCCGACAGTGGCCGTCGCTCGTCATGATGCCGCCTTCTTGCGTGAGGTGACCGGACGCCTGCGGCACCGTCAGCGACACGCCGCCAGCCAGCGCCACGTCACACTCGAAGTTGCGCAGGCTGTGGAAGGCCTGCACCACCGCGACGAGCGACGTGCTGCACGCGGTGTGAATCGACAGCGCCGGCCCGGTGAGGCCCAGCTTGTAGGCCACGCGCGTGGCGACGTAGTCCTTCTCGTTGGCCACCATCACCTGGAAGCTGCCGAAGCGCTCGATGACGTGCGGGTTGGGCACCAGGTTGTTGGGGAAGTAGCTGTTGTTGTGCGCGCCGGCGAAGACGCCCACCGCGCCCTGCACCGTGTCCGGCGAGTAGCCCGCGTGCTCCAGCGCGTGCCACATGGCCTCGAGCAGCAGGCGCTGCTGCGGGTCCGTCACCTCCGCCTCGCGCGGCGTCATGCCGAAGAAGCCGGCGTCGAACAGGTCCACGTCCTTGAGGACGGCGCGGGCGCGCACGTAGTTGGGGTCGTCCACCAGCTTCTTGGGCAGCGACGGGTGCAGGTCCTTGAAGAAGGTGACGGACTCGACGCCGCCGGCCACGTTCTTCCAGAAGGCCTCGACGTCGTCCGCGCCGGGGAAGCGCGCAGCCATGCCGACGATGGCGATGGGCTCCTGCTGGCCTCCGCGTGGCTTGGCCCGCTTCACCGCCGCCTCCAGCGCGTCTTCCCCGCCGCCCTCGAGGTGCCGCGCCAAGCCGGCCACCGTCGGCGCTTCGAAGAGCTTCACCACCGGCACGTCCACCCCCAGCTCGAGCCGCAGCTGGCTGACACACTTGAGCGCCTTGAGGGAGTTGCCGCCCAGCTCGAAGAAGCTGTCGTTGACGCCGACCTGGTCGAGCTCCAGCAGCCGGCCCCAGACCAGGGCGAGCTTCTTCTCGAGCTCGGTGCGCGGCGCGAGGTACTCCTGCGCGAGCGGCGGCCGGGACGTGGACGGCTTGGGCAGCGCGCGGCGATCGATTTTCCCCGACGGCGTGCGCGGCAGCGCTTCCATGAGCACGAAGGCCGACGGCACCATGTAGTCGGGCAGCGCGCCTTCGAGCCGCGCGCGCAGCTTCGCCACCAGGCCGTGGGTGTCCCCTTCCGCCACCAGGTAGGCGACGAGGCGTTTGTCGCCCGGCGTGTCCTCGCGCACGGTGACGGCGACCTGCTTGACGGCCGCCTCGGCGGCGAGCGCCACCTCCACCTCACCCAGCTCGATGCGGTAGCCGCGCACCTTCACCTGGCCGTCGATGCGGCCGAGGAAGTCGATGCTGCCGTCCTTCGCGACGCGGGCGAGGTCCCCGGAGCGGTACAGCCGGCCGCCGGGCACCAGCGGGTCGTCGAGGAACTTCTGCGCCGTCAGCTCGGGGCGGTACAGGTAGCCGCGGGCCACGGCGAGCCCGCCGAGCATCAGCTCTCCTTCCTGCCCGTCGGGCACCGGCTTGCCCTGCTCGTCCACCACGCGGGTGAGCACGTTGGTGATGGCGCGGCCAATCGACGGCAGCTTGGGCCAGCTCGCCGGCGGCCCTTCGAGGGTGAGGCTGGTGACGACGTGCGTCTCCGACGGCCCGTAGTGGTTGAAGAGCTTGCAGCCCGGCAGCGCCTCGAAGAAGCCCACCACCTGCGGCGTCACCTGGAGCTGCTCACCCGCGGTGACGACTTCCTTGAGGTGCGTGGGGAACTTCCGGTGCGCGACGGCCACCTCACACAGGCTCTGGAGCGCGATGAAGGGCAGGAACAGCCTCTCCACCTTCTCGGCTTCGAGCAGCGCGAGCAGCTTCACCGCTTCGAGGCGCAGCTCTTCGCGAATCACCACCAGCGTGCCGCCGGCGAGGAAGGTGGAGAACAGCTCCTGGAAGTGCACGTCGAAGGACAGCGGGGCGAACTGCAGCGTGCGGCCGGCGCCGTGCTTCGAATCGACGAGCTGCCAGTCCATCAAGTTGGCGAGCGGGGCCTGGTGCATGGCCACGCCCTTGGGCTTGCCCGTCGAGCCCGAGGTGTAGATGGCGTAGACCAAGTGCTCCGGGCCGCTGCTCGGCGCCAGGCGGGCGCCTTCGGTCGGCAGCTCGTCCAGGCACAACACGGTGCGACCGTCGGTGGGCAGGTGGCTGACCAGGTGCCGCTGCGTGAGCAGCACGGAGGCCTTGGCGTCCTCCAGCATGAAGGTGAGGCGGTCCTTGGGGTACGCGACGTCCAGCGGCAGGTACCCGCCGCCGGCCTCGAGCACGCCGAGCACGCCGACCGGTAGATCGAGCGAGCGCTCCACACACAGGCCGACCAGGCCGTCGGGGCCAATGCCCTTGGCCTCGAGCGCCTGCGCCACGGCAGACGCGCGGGCGGCGAGCTGGCGGTACGTCAGGTGTTTGCCTTCGAAGACCACGGCGGTGGCGTTCGGCGTCTTGTCCACCTGCGCGTGAAATGCGGCGATGAGGCTGTGCATGTCGTTTGACTCCTTCAAGACGCGGCAGCGGGGGCCGTCGGTGGAGGCTGCGAGCGCATCGCGCGGACCGTCTTCACGAAGGCCAGCGTCTCGCGCACCGGCAGCGCGCGCGTGACGAGCACCAACACCAGGTACAGCGGGACCTCGACCAGCAGGCGCAGCGCGGGGGCGAGCGGCGCGAAGACGAAGAAGTCGAGGGCCGACAAGACGGCGCACACGCCCAGCGTGAGCAGCGTGCGGCGCACCAGCCGGCCGTCGAGCGCCATGCGGCCCATGCGCCAGAACATGAGCCCCACGACGACGAGCTCGGTGGTGATGGTGGCCACCGCGCAGGCGGCTCCGGCACCGCCTTCACCCCACGCGTTGCCGAAGCCCACGAGGCCGAGCACCAGCACCGGGTTGAGCACCATGCTGAGCAGCGATGTCGTCGTCACCGTCCACGCGCCGCCGCCCACGTTGAGCGCCAGCGCGCAGATGACGGCCACGTAGGACAGCACCAGCGACGCCGCGAGAATGCGCAGCGCCAGCGCCGACGCCGCGTACTGCGGCCCGAGGATGAGCGACACCCACAGCTCCGAGCCGAGCGCCATGAAGAGCGCCGCGGGGAAGGCGACGACGAGCACCAGCTCGAGCGTGCGCCGCAGCATCTCCCCGTACTCCTGGTCGCCCTTGGCCTTGGTGCGCGCGAAGAGCGGCGTGACGACGCCGAAGAGCATGGGCGCGAGGATGAAGGTCATCTGCGCGAGCTCCGACGCCGCGCCGTACAGCCCAATCTCGTGCTGCGTGCTGCGGACCTCGAGCGCGTTGACGCCGAAGCGGTTGACCACCTCGAGCGCCACCACGTTCACGTAGAAGGGGAAGCTGCTCTTGAGCACCGGTCGGAGCTGACCGAAGTCGACGTGCAGCTTCACCTGGAGGTGTCGACGCACCAGCCACCACGACACCAGCGCCTTGACGGCCTCCGACGCCAGCACCGTCAGCGGAATGCAGTACAGCGGCCAGCCGAACAGCATGGTGGCGACGAAGCCCACCGCCCACAGCAGCTTGGCGACGACGTTGAGCACCGACAGCCCGTCGATGGTGCGCGCCGACTGGAGCAGCGCGACGAAGGTGACGTTGAGCGACTGCATCACCTGCGCGGCGGCGTACACCCAGACCAGCTTGCGGGACTCCGGCGCGACGCCCATGAGCTGGAGCACCCCCGCCATGCCGAAGACGACGAGCAGGCCCAGCAGCGCCCGGGTGACGAAGAAGGTGCCCAGGAACTCGCTGGCCGCCTGCGGCCGCACCGGCACCACGTTGCGAATGTGCGTGTCCAGACCCAGGCCCACGACGACGAAGGCCGTCGACGCGAAGGCTTCGGCGAAGTTGAGCGGCCCCATGACCGACGGGCCGAGGTACCGGCGCAGCGCGACGCGCACCCCGAAGCCGATGACGAGCGTCATCACGAGCGAACCGCCCAGCTTGAGCGCGTTGACCAGCGTCCGCGAAACCTCCGCGTGCGTGGATTCGGGGTGATGGGGGCTCACGGCGTGCGGCAGCCTAGTCCCGACCGGGGAGGGCCTCTCGTGCCTTTTCGTGGGCTCCGGGCCTCGCCAAACGGCCTGACTGACGGTGGTTCCACAACGAGGGAGTAGCCAACGCAGCGCGGTTGTCGTACTTGCTGCGACATGACGTCGTCACTCAAATCCCGATCCAAAGTCGTGACTGCTTCCCGTCGTCGCCCCGCGCGCCCGGTGGAAGGTGACCTCGAGCGTCAGCGTGCCCGGGCGACCTTCTTGCCGGCGCCCCGGCCCACGGCGCCCAAGGCGCGGGTGAACGCTGGCGTCGAGCTGCTGGGCGAAGCGCTGCAGTCGCTGTTCGGCGCACAGCCGCCCGCACTGCGTGGCTGAAACCGGCATCGACGTCTGGGTCCTGCGGCCGGCCGACGTGCCGACGCTGGGGTCCGACTTCACCGCCGTGCTGAGCGCCGAGGAGCGCGCTCGCGCGGCGCGGTTCCATGTCGCTGCGGACGCGCAGGCCTTCATCGCCGCGCATGCGCTGTTGCGGCACGCGCTGACGCGGCGCTGGCCCCACGTCGCCCCGAGCGCGTGGACGTTCTCGAGCGGGCCCCACGGCAAGCCCCGCGCGAAGGAAGCGGTTGGGGACTGCAACCTGTCGCACTGCCGGCCGATGGTGGCGGTCGCGGTGAGCGACGGGCCGGCGGTGGGGGTCGACGTGGAGGCGCTGACGCCGTCGCTAGCGACGGGCGAGGTGGCCGAGCGAGTGTTCGGGCCGGCGGAGCTGGCGGACCTCCGCGAGCAGCCGGATGAGGCGTCTCGACTGGCGCGCTTCTTCGCGCGGTGGACGGTGAAGGAGGCGTACCTCAAGGCGACGGGCATCGGCCTGCACGACGCGCTGCCGAGCGAGGAGTTCGTCATGGCCGACGGGCGCGCGCAGCGGGTGGGCGAGCCGGACCGCTGGAGCGCGTGGTGGTGGTCACCGACGCCGGACGTGAGCCTGGCCGTGTGCGTGGACGGGGTGCAGCCGAAGCCGACGTGGCGCTGGTGGCCTCCAGTCCAGCCGTGAGCTCAAGCGAGCGCGGTGGTGATCAACCGCCGAGCTGCTCGAGCTTCGAAAGCCAGGCGCCGAAGTGCGCGCAGCGCTGCCGCAGCGCATCAAGCCCGATGCGCTCGAGAATCCGTGGGCCGTCGCCGGTCTTCTTGTAGGTCGGGACGAGCGCCTTGAGTCGAGCCGAAGGGTGTGTCGACACGCCGTGGTTGATGTGTTCGGGGTTCGAGCCGTGCTGGGCGAGCAGGGAAGAGACGTCGTTCGCCAAGGCGGGTCGGCCGAAGTGGCTGGCGATCGCCTCGGCGTCGGCCAAGACCCACGCTTCGAACTCGTGGAGCGCGAAAAACGGAATGAAGCGCGCTGGGCTACCGAGTGCCGAAGCCAGCGCCTGCTCGCGCTGAACGACGCACTCCTCGGGGGTCTCGCTGGGCGCGTTGGGCCGCGGAAAGTCGTCGGGCAGGCCGTAGAAGTCGAAGAGCGTGGTCGTCCAAGCGGCGGAGTGGCCCAGCAACCGCTTGAGGTCTCGCTTGACCGGCTCGAACGAGTGGATGCCGCCTTTGTCCGCGGGCAGCCCCGGGAGATGCCGCGTAACCACCAACGTCGGCGTCACGAACACGTTTCGCTCGGCCAGATGCGGGCCGAGCAGCGAGTTGACGAACGACTCTTCGGTCTGGCCTTCGACGAGGATCAGCAGCTGCGTCATCCCCTCGGTCTCCCGCCGAGGACGTTCTTCTCCCACAGCTCTCCGATGGCGTAGTCGGCCAGCCAGTCATCCAGCTCCCCGCGTTCGGCGAACCGCGCGGTCAGGCGACTGAGGGAAGTCTTGCGCCCGTCATGCTCGGCGACGATCACGTGCTCGGGGTCGAGGCGGTTGAGCAGCGTGACCGACTGCGTCGCTGCAAGCACTTGGACACGCAGCGCCGCGGCGCGCAGCAGCTCGGCCAAGAGCACCAACGCGGCTGGGTGGAGCCCCAGCTCGGGCTCGTCGATGAGAATCACGCTCGGGACGTTGGGCTGAAGCAGCAGCGTCGCCAGGCAGATGAACCGCAGCGTTCCATCGGACAGCGAATAGCCATCGAAGTAGGCGTCGGACCCTCGGTGCCGCCACTCGAGCTTGATTTTCGTGCGGTTGGCGGTCGACGGCTCGAGCACGAAGTCGTCGAAGAACGGCGCGATCTGCCGAACGTGGGAGACGACCGCCGCGTAGGCGACGGGGCTCTGCGTGCGCATGGAATGGAGGACGGCCGCGAGGTTCCCTCCGTCCGCACGGAGCGTTCGGTTGTCGTCGACCTCGCAGGCCTGTTTCGCCGGAGCCGTGTCCGACGTGTCGTGGAAGTGCGCGACCGCCCAGCCGCTAACCGCGCGCAACACATGCGCGGCGATCCGGTGTGCGGGGTCCTGCGCTTCGTGGCGCAGCCGGCTCTCCTTGGCGGCCTGCGCGAGGGCGACTCTCCACTTCTCCATGCGGCCAAAGCCGAAGTACGTCGCCGCCTCGTCGCGAATGATCAGCGTGTCACCCACCGCCGGCACGGCATCGACCTCGTACCGGTTCTTTCCAAACTCGAAGCGCAGGCCGATGGAGTTCGTGTGCTTCGGCCCGTGGTGGAGGAACCGCGCAGCGCCGCCCTGCTCAGCGACCGTCAGCTGGAGGCGTTCACTGACGATGCGCTCGAGGAACTTGAAGGCACCGATGAGGTTCGACTTCCCGCACCCATTCGGGCCAATCACCACGTTCAGGTCGGTCAGTTCGAGTTCCACTTTCTCGAAGGACTTGAAGCCGCTCAGCTCGATTCGGTTCAGCTTGGTCATTTGCGCCCGAGCGAATGTAGCAGCCCCACCCCGTCACGGCGCCTTTGACGCCCGACCGAAAAGCGCGTTGAAGACCGCCCATGGCTGACGGCGCGACGACCCAGACCACGCAGGTGCCGGCTCAGGCTTCGGACGTGAAGGTCGGCTGGTCCGCGCGAGACATTGGCGGGCTGGTGTTCGTCGGCATTCTCATCACCGTGCTGTGGCTGCTGTTCCGCCGGCTCAAGCTGGACTGACGGAGAACGGACCCGCGCCCCCGCACCGCGCGCGGCCCTTCAGTCCACCTCGGCGACGCAGTCTTCGGTCGGGCAGACCTGCACGGAATAGAACGTGTTGAACCACCCGCGGTCGAAGCGGAGCTGGTCGGCGAGCGGGCCGGTGCGCGGCGTGCCGGGGAAGATCCACTTCGACGCGGTCTCGGTGAAGGACCCGGCGACCGGATTCCCGCTCTCCGTCTTGAGCTGAACCTGGAAGCTCACCGGGATTTGAACGAACGAGTTCCTGATGATGCAGGTCCACTGCTTGGCCGGACAGCGGATTCGAGTCGTGCCGAAGAGCCCCATGAGGGGCGGCACTCTACCGTGAGCGGTACGGAGCCGAGCCGGCGGATCGACGGACGAGCGGAAGCTCCACGGCGGACGTCGGAGGCCTGCCGGCTTTGGCCTAAGGTGCGACGGCCATGGCCGACAGTGACACGCCGACCCGCCTCGACAGGCTCCGCTACCAACTCGATCGCTTCCTCTCCTGGAGCCCCGCGGCGCGGTTCCTTGGCCTCTTCGGACTGAGCTTCGTCCTCACCGTGGTGTGCGCGGTGTTGGCGCGGCTGGTGATGCCGCAGCCGGAGGACCCCGAGCAGCGCTTCGACTTCCTCGAGTCGCTGTGGTGGTCGATGACGCGCGTGCTCGACTCCGGCACCTTCAGCGGGGACCAGGGCTTCGCGGTGCGCTTCGTCGGCTTCCTGGCGACGTTGTGTGGCGTCGCGGTGGTGGCGTTGCTCATCGGCCTCGTGTCGAGCACGGTGGGCGAGAAGCTGGACGACCTACGCAAGGGCAAGAGCCCGGTCATCGACCAGGGGCACACGCTGATTCTGGGCTTCGGCGAGAAGGTGTTCGCGCTGCTCAAGGAGCTCAAGGAAGCGAACGCGAACCTCCCGGAAGCGGTGGTCGTCATCTTGTCGGAGGCGGACAAAGAAGAAGTCGAGACGCAGGTCCGGGAGCGCATGGGAGACCTGGGGCCGACGCGGGTGGTGGTGCGCCAAGGCAGCCCGCATGCGGTGCTCGACCTGCGCAAGGTGGGGGCGGGGCGAGCGAAGAGCCTCATCGTGCTGGCGGACGAAGAGAGCCCGGACGACCTGGGCGCCATCAAGACGCTGCTGGCGCTGAGGCGCATTCCTGGAGCGCTGACCAAGAACCATGCGGTGGTGGAGCTGCTCGACGGGAGCCGCCGCGCGGTGGTGGAGCAGCTGGGCGCAGGCGGCGTCGAGGTGGTGGCGATGGCGGAGACGCTGTCCCGCATGATGGTGCAGACCAGTCGGCAGAACGGGCTCGCGCAGGTGTACCGGGACCTGCTGACCTACGAAGGCAGCGAGTTCTACTTCGCGAAGGTGGGCGCGCTGGCCGGCAAGACGTTCGGCGAAGCGCAGTGGCACACGAAGGACGCGGTGGTGTGCGGGGTGCGGCGCGTCGGGCCAGACGGGAAGAAGGGCACGCAGCTCAACCCGCCGAGGGAGCTCACGCTGGCGGCGGAGGACGAGTTGCTGGTCATCGCGGAGGACGACGACACGTTCGGCTTCACGGCGCAGCACCAGCCGAGCTGGCCCGAAGGCTTCACCGGAGCGCCGCCCAAGCAGCGGTTGGCGGAGCGGCTCGTCATCTGCGGGCAGAGCTCCAAGCTGCCGGACATGCTGCGGGAGTTCGACCAGTACGTGCTGCCCGGGAGCGAAGCGTGGCTCATGCCGGGAGGTGATGCCGACGCCTTCGGGGCGCAGCTCAAGGAAGCGCTGGGCTCGCTCAAGGCGCTCAAGATCAAGGTGGTGCACGGTGACCCGACGGACCCGCGGGCGCTGGAGCAGCTGGCGAGCCCGGACTTCGCGGTGGCGCTGGTGGTGGCGGACACGAGCCGGGAGCCGGACGAAGCCGACGCGCGCACGGTGATGACGGTGCTGTTGCTGCGCGACCTCTTCCGCAAGCTCGGCGACAAGAAGCCGCGCATCATCAGCGAGATCCTCGACCCGCGAACGAAGGACCTCTTGGAGCAGGACTACGGCGCGGACTTCGTGGTGTCGGCGGAGATGACGTCGATGCTGCTGGCGCAAGTCTCGGAGCGGCGCGAGCTCAACGCGGTCTTCGCGGACCTCTTCGACTCGGACGGGAACGAGGTCTACCTGAAGCGGGCGGCCTGCTACGCGGTGTTGGCGCACACGACCTCGTGGCTGTCGGTGCAGCGGGTAGCGCTGGACCGCGGAGAGGTCGCGATCGGCTACCAGAAGTTGGGGCAGCGGCCGCAGCTCAACCCCAAGCAGTCCGAGAGCCTGGTCCTGGCCGAAGAAGACCGCATCATCGTCATCGCGGAAGACGACAGCGAAGCGCCGCTCGACACGCGCGGTGGGCCGTTGGCGTCAGCGCCGCCGGCACCTGCCCTGGCCCTGCACCCTCCAGCGGCAGACAAGCGTCCGTCGCGCTCAGCGCTCCTGCCGCCGGAGCCGCGGCTCCCACCAGCGGAGCCGGTTCGTACCGCGACTGCGGGGCCGCGCGTGGCGGGACCCAGCACAGCGCCGCGCCCGCCGCTGCCGCCCAAGCCCAAGGGCTGACGCGCCTCCGAGAGGGCGCCCTGCGCTTCCAAGCGGCCGGGCCAAGCGCAGGCCAGAACAGGTCCACTCGCACAGCGAGCGTCCAGGCGAACGGCTGAATGTGGGCCGCACTTCCGAGGAGCGGGGCCCAGCGTTCAAAGCGACGAGGAGGCCGCCCAAGCACAGGCCAGAACGGATCCACTCGCACTGCGGGCGTCGGGGCGAACAGTTGAAGGAGGCGAGCCGAGCGGCTCCGAGAGGAGGACTGTCGAGCGACGAGTCGCAACTGATCCACAATGGAGCACCGGAGGGGGGACGTGGGTGCGGGACCCAAACGGGCCCTCTTTCCCGAGCGCGCCTCCTGCTGGTGGAGGCGGGCGAAAGCGACGGGTGTCCCCCGCTCACTTCCCTCCTGGAGAAGTGCTCACCTTCGTCACGGCGCCATCTTCGAACACCCTGAAGAACCGCCGCGGCGCCTTATGCTTGCGCACGCACCGCGTGTCCCCATCGAGGTAACAAGCCGAGAACGCGAGCCGCCGCTGCCCGGTGCGCGTCTTGCCCGACCGATGCCAGACGAGGTTGTGCAGCAGCACCGCCTCACCAGCGCGGACGGGGACGCTGACGGCGAGCCGCTCGGCCTGCGCGTCCTCCACCTGCCGCTCACCGACGATCCCACCGAGCGGTGAGGCGAGGCCCCACCCATGCGACCCGGGAACGAACTGCAAACACCCGCCATCCACCGGCGCGTCATCGAGCGCAATCCACACCTGCACCGACGGGTCCTTACTGACGCCCCAGAGCTTCCCCGCATCCTGATGCCACGGAATCTCGGACCCACCTTCGGCGGCCTTGTTGAAGACAATCGCGCGGTACAGCAACACCGGCGGGCTGACCAACGCCCGCACCAGCGGCTCGAGCGCGGGCGATCGCACGACCGAACGAAACTCCTCATCGAGCTCCAACTTCTCGAGCTTGCGGTACGTGAGCGCCGGGCCCTGCCACCCCAACCCGAGCGGCGCCTCTCGCCAGTCACCGCTCGGCGCGTCGAGCTGGAAGAAGAGCCCTTCGTGCTTCACGGTGCCGAGCATGAGCGCGACGGCGCGCTCGCGCAGCACTCCGAGCTGCGCGTCAGTCAGCACGGGTCCGAGCCGAGCGAAGCCGTGCTCTCTGTACGCGGCCAGCGCTGCGGGCAGATCGACGGTCATCGGGCGTAGCTGGCGTCGGTCCCAGTGAACGCGCGGTGCGCGTCGTCGACCTGGGCGAGCAGCTCCTCCGAGAGCGGCACGGCGAACGCGCGCACGGCGTCCTGCAAGTGCGCCGCGGTGGCCGGACCAGCCAAGACCACGTCGACGCCGGGGCGCTGCGCGAGCCACGCGTAGGACAGCTCGAGCAGCGACAGGCCGGCAGCCGAGGCCAACGCGGCCAAGCGCTGCGCAAAGCCGGCGAGCGCGGGAGAGCCGTACCGTCGGCGGTACAGCCCGTTCGACACCACCCGCGCACGGGGGGCCGGCGCCTCGGTCGGAGCGCGGGCGAGCAACCCGCCGGCGAGCGGGTTGTACACACTCGTCCGAACGCCGAAGCGCTGCGCGAAGCGAAAGTACTCGAGCTCGAGCTGCCGCACGGCGACGTTGTAGAGCACCTGCGAGTGCGCGGGCCGCGGCAGGCCGCGCGCGTCGGCCAGGTGCATCAGCTCCAGAACCTGCCAGCTCGCGTAGTTCGAAACGCCCCAGGCCTTGGCCTTGCCCACCTCCAGCACGCGGGAGAGCCCGTCGAGGGTCTCCTCGAGCGGCGTGCCGGCGTCGGGGGTGTGGAGGAAATACACGTCCACCGCGTCGCCGCCGAGCCGCCGCAGCGACTCATCCAGCGCAGCGACGACGCGCGCCCTCGACAGCCCTTCCCCCTTCCACGCGCCGACCTTGGTCCACACCTGCGCCGCACCGCGCCGCGGCCCGAGTGCCCGGCCCAGCAACCGCTCGGCCTCGCCGTCGCCATACAGGTTGGCGGTGTCGAACACGGCCAGGCCCGCGTCCAGCGCGACCTCGACGATGCGCTGAGCTTCGGCGGCGTCCGTCCTCCGCCCGAAGTTCATGGTGCCGACGGCGAGCTGCGCGCGCATGGCAGCTCCATACGCCAAGACGCCCGCGGCGAGCGCGCAGGGCGTCTGCGTCAGTGCACGAGCAGGTCGTCCTGGAGCTCCCACATGCAGTCGAGCTCCCGCTTGTCCCAGGCGTGCTTGGGGTCACTGGGCGAGGCCGCGGCGGCCCCGACCGCTTCCGCGGCGTCGAGAATGCGCCGCACCTCGAGGGCCCACGTCTCACCCTGATACAGCGCCGGCAGCAGCGCGCGCAGCTCCCGCAGGCGCATGAGGGGCTGGGCGAGCAGCCAGTCGACGAAGCGCAGCGCGCGGCCCAACGACACCACCGGCGCGCCGGCCTGCTTCTGAAGCCGCTCCAAGTGACTCTCGAGGAAGCTGTGAATCATCACCCGCTCCTCTTCCTGCACCTGCCCGTCGACGAGCGCCATCTCGCACAGCGGCGCCAAGTCGAGCAGGTACACGTCGGGGCCGCGCACCCCCAGCCGCTCGAGCAGCGCCACCACCTCGTGCCGTCGCATCACCTTGCCCATGTCGTCTCCTCGCTCTCCTCACCTCATGGCCACCACCGAGCGCCCGCGCCGCTGGAAGATTGGAAGGACAGCCCGCCGAAGAACCGAAGCGTTTGCGGGTAGGCTGCGCGGCCGAACGTGACGGGCTTCACTCTTCGACGGCTGGCGCCAGCGCTCCTTGCCTGGGTCCTCTCGAGCTCGAGCGCGGGCTGGGCGCAGGGGCGCGTCGCGCCGGCGGGGCAGCTGTCGACGCCGCGGGTGGGCCACAGCGCGTCGCTGCTCGACGACGGGCGGGTGCTGGTGGTGGGCGGGCGCGGGGTGGATCCGCTCGAAGCGCTGGCCACCACGGAGCTGTTCGAGCCGAAGCTCGGTCGCTGGACGGCCGCGGCGACGCTCAGCCAGGGCCGCACCGGCCACACCGCCACGAAGCTGCTCGACGGCCGAGTCCTGGTGGTGGGCGGCGCGGCGCACACCGGCTCGGCCTTCGTCGCGCTCGGCAGCGCGGAGCTGTTCGAACCCAAGCG
>JALHOS010000170.1 GCA_022842905.1 Myxococcaceae bacterium
CCGGCGTCCATCACTGGCGTGGCGTCCATCACCGGCGCGGCGTCCATCACCGGCGCGGCGTCCATCACCGGCGCGGCGTCCATCACCGGCGCGGCGTCCATCACCGGCGCGGCGTCCATCACCGGAGCAGCATCCATCACCGGCGCGACGTCCATCAACGGCGCGCTCGCGCTAGCCGGGTCCGAAACCGCAGACGACAGAAGTGTCGACACGCCAAACGCGGCGGCCGCGCCCGCCGGGAGAGCGAGGCTCGCGAGCGAGGCGCTGGGTGGCGCTGCCGGGACCTCCGACGGAGTCACCCCCGCTGGCTGCTGGAGGAGAACGACCGGCGCCGGGACCGACAACGCGAGGGGAAGGGGCGCGGGCGCCAGCTCCGCGGGCGGCGGCGGTTGAGCGTGGGCGGCGTCGAAAGAAGCCGGCCCCGTACGCGAGGGCGAGGGCGCAGGAGAACGCAGCTCCCCCGCTCTGACGTTCGACGGCGGCGCCTGACGCGTCCAGGCGTTCTCAGGCAACGCTGGACCTACGTCGTCCTTCGGAAGCACGACGCCAGCCGGCGGCCACACAGCATTGGACTCCACGTCGGGCGGAGCCGGCGGAGGGAGCGTGCCTGGCTGGGTCGGAGACGATCCTCCAAACCCGAAGGACTCCCGCTTTGGGCGCTCTGGCGACGGAAAGCGGATGATCTCGATTTTCTCCTCTGACGACGCCCGAGGCGGCGGCGTCGGTCGGAGCAGCGAGGGGTCCACCTGCTGTTCGGCGCGAGGGAGCGGCGTCGGCATGCTCGCAAAGGCCGCCTCGGGTGGCGGCGCGGGCACGGGAGATGGCCTGAGGAGCGCGGGATCGACAGCCTGCGCTGCCGTCGGCAGCGGCGTGGGCATGCTCGCGAAGGCCACGGGCTCTCGCGCAACAGCAAAGCGCTTCGCTGTCGGCTCGTCGGGCTCATCGCCCAGCCCCACGGCTCCGTCACTCGGCAAAACAATGGGCGGCGAGAGTTCGCCGAGCGCCTGCATTCGAGGCGAGGTCACTTCATCAAAGTCAGCGGCCGACCGAGGGCTCCCGAAGAGCGGAAGGGGCTCACCCAGCGCCACCGCACCGGGTGCCTCGGGAGGCGCCGCATGAAGCGCCTGAGCCGCTTCAGCCACGGGGAGGAGTTCCGCGACGGGCACGGCCTCTGCGGCGGGCACGGCCTCAGCGACAGGCACGGCCTCAGCGACAGGCACGGCCTCAGCGACAAGCACGGCCTCAGCCACAGGCACGGCCTCCGCAACAGGCACGGCCTCAGCGACAGGCACGGCCTCAGCGACAAGCACGGCCTCAGCGACAAGCACGGCCTCGGCCACAGGCACGGCCTCCGCAACAGGCACGGCCTCAGCGACAGGCACGGCCTCAGCGACAGGCACGGCCTCAGCGACAGGCACGGCCTCAGCGACAGGCACGGCCTCAGCGACAGGCACGGCCTCAGCGACAGGCACGGCCTCAGCGACAAGCACGGCCTCAGCCACAGGCACGGCCTCCGCAACAGGGACGGCCTCAGCGACAAGCACGGCCTCAGCGACAGGCACGGCCTCAGCGACGGGCACGGCCTCAGCGACAGGCACGGCCTCAGCGACAAGTACGGCCTCAGCGACGGGCACGGCCTCTGCGACGGGCACGGCCTCAGCGACAGGCACGGCCTCAACCACGGCGTCGGCGACGGACGTGACCTCGACCGCGTCAACGCCGGCATCGGCGATCGAAACGTCGAGCGGATCAACTTCGGGAACGACCCCGACCGACTCGCTCGCTGCGCCGGTAGCTGCCGCCAGCGGCTCGGCCTGCGCGCTCGTGGGTGCTGCGTCGTCGTCGAGCGACAGCGCGTCCCTCAGTGACGCCACCTCGTCCAGCGCAGGGGCGACCGTCGGCATCGGCGCACGGGCGGCGGCCGTCGGAGGGCTGACAGCGGCGATCTCCTCGTCGCGGACCTCCATGACGTCGTCCTGCATCACCTCGAGCGGGCCGTCCGCGTCACTCGCGGGGGAGGACGAGGCGGCGGGCGCCGCGGGACTTGCGGTTGGTTGCGGCTCCGGAGGCTGAACGGGCGCGGGCGCGGCGGGCGCGACCGGACCGGGCCACGTCGGCTGAGGACCCCAGCCTTGCTGCGCCCAAGGAGGCGGCGGGTAGTAAGCGCCCGGCGGGTATGCGGGTGGGTACGCCGCGTACGGGTAGTTGGGATCGTAGCCAGGGGGAGCGTACGGGTACCCGGGCGGCATTTGCTGCTGCGGATCGTACCCTTGCGCCTGTGCGTACTGCGGGTCGTAGCCCGGCGGTGGGCCGTACCCGGGCGGCGGGTACGGGTAGCCCTGAGGGTTCTGCGGATCGTACGGCGGCGCGTAACCAGGCGGCGGGTACTGCCCGAACGCCGCCGGATCGTAGCCAGGCGGCGGGGCGTAATGCGGCGGCGGGTACCACCCAGGCTGCGAAGGCCACGCGGGCTGCTGCGGCGGCACGTAGCCTTCGGGGTACTGGTACCACTGGCCGTCGGGGCCGTAGTAGCCGCTCGGCGCTTGGGGCTGCGCGGGGGTCAGCTGCGCGGCCAGGTCCTGCCAACGTTGCTCTTCCTCCGGCGTCAGCCCGGTCGAATTTCGCTTCTCATCGAGTGACCGGAACTCGTCCAACGCCGCCTGCATCTCGGACATAAGCGGGCGGAGCTTAGGGGGGATGACGCGCTGGGTAAATTTGTTCCGTCAGTGTTTTCCGAGGCTCTGACGCAGCTCTTCGTCGAAGGCGCTCAGTTCCTTCCCCACGATCTGCTCGAAGGTCTTCTCGAACGGCGCGCCGCGACCCAGCGCTTCGATGAACTTGAGCACCGCCGGCACGCTCGAGCGCTGCACCATCAAGCGGACGGCCAGGTGGGCGTACGCGTACGCGAGGACGGGGTTGGCCTGGGCGATCAGCGCGCCGCTCCGCATGGCCGCCAGGCTCGGGAGCTTGCCCGCCTGCGCGCGGCTCGCGAGCGCGTCGACGTACTGCGGCGCCGGCCCGTCTTCCCCCGCGTACTCGTGCTCGACGTACTCGGCCAACCCTTCGTTGAGCCAGATCGGCACCGCGCCGCGCTGGAAGCCGGCCAGCTCGTCGACCACCGCGTGCACGTACTCGTGCACGAGCGTGCGCTGCGTCTTGTCCGACAGCGTGGCGGAGTCGTTCATGCGGATCGCGTTGTCGCCGTAGAAGCCAGCGATCATCGCCGCCCAGGTGCCGCCGAAGTGCAGCGAGAACTCCTCGCGGGAATACAGAATTACGTCGAGCGCGCCCTCGCGGGACACGCCCAGCACACGCCTGGCGCCACGCCGAGCCTCTTCGAGCGACTCTTGGACCTGGCCTTCGTATTCAGCGCGCTGGCCGAAGTCGCGCTGCCCGCTGAAGTAGCGAAAGCGGAAGAACGCGTTCTGCCGCACGCGGCGCCCTTCGCCGTCGACCGACGACTCGTAGCCCAGGCCGGTGACGCCGCCGCCCGTGAGCGCCGGCCCGCCGCCGCGTCGTGGCGCAGCGTCGCCGGCGGGAGCAGCATCGGCCCGCATCCCGCCGCGCCGCACGAGCTTCGCCTTGAGCTCCGTCGCCTCCGCGAACTGCGGCGACTTCGAACCGATGCGGGCCACCAGCGCGAGCGCCTGCGCGTCGTCCTGCTCCATGTAGAACAGCCGGGCCAGCTCGAGCGGGAAGCGGCCGTCCTTGGGGAAGCTGGTCAGCCCGCGGCGCAGCAGCTCTTCCGCCGCGGCGGGTTGGCGGTTGTGGACGGCGGCGGCGCCGGCGCAGGCGAGCGCGGCGGCGGTGGGCTCCAGCGCGACGGCCCGCTCACCGGTGGCCTGCGCGAGGCTCGGGTCGTCGCCTTCCGTCGCCTCACACGCCGCCGTGAAGGCCTTGGCGATGGTAGCCCGGTCCTTCTTGGACAGCGACGAGGGGCGCTGGGCTTCGAATTCGACGAGCAGCTCGTTCCACCGCCGCGCCTTGGCGAGCGCCGTCGCCTGGCTGGCAGGGGCTTGGGTCAGCAGCAGCGCGAGGACGAGCGGCATGGAGCGCGCCGATGATGCCCGTCAGCGCCCCTGCTTAGAAGGTCCAGTCGGTGAGGATCTTCCCGAAGTTGGCCAGCTCTTCCTTCTTCTTGGGCGCGCCGGTGGACGCGACGAGCTTGTCGTTGATGAGCGACAGGCGCTTGCCCAGCACCCCGGCGATGTTGGCGAGCACCTTGAGCGCGGCGAGGTTGTCCGTCTTGAGCAGCTTGCGCACGCGCTTGGACGGCACCGCCAGCAGGCGCAGGTCGGTCAGCGCGGTGGCCGTGGCGCTGCGGCGATCGTCGGCGCCGACCAAGCTCATCTCCCCGAGCACGGACTGCGGACCCAGCCGCGCCAGCTCCACGCCCTTCTTGGTGACTTGGATTTCGCCTTCGAGCACGACGAGCAGCGCCTCGCCGTCGTCACCTTCGTGGAAGAGCACGGTGCCCTTCTTGACCTCTTGCTCCAGGGCGACCTCGAAGAACTCGGCGGCCTCGCCCGTCGTGAGGCCCGAGAACACGGGGATCGGCAACAGCTTCTTCACCAGGGCGTGGGGGAGCGACATGTGCGGGTTCTCCGGTCGAGCACTGCTCAAATGCCGCGCAGCACGGTGGCCTTGCCGACGCGGCCGATCGCCAGCACGTAGGCGCTGGTCCGCAAGGGCAGCTTCCGGCTGCGGCTGATCTGCGCCACCTTCTCGTAGGCCTCGCGCATGACGCGGTGGAGCTCGGTGTTGACCCGCTCTTCGTCCCACGTCAGGTGCTGCAGGTTCTGCACCCATTCGAAGTAGCTGACCGTCACGCCGCCCGCGTTCGCGAGAATGTCGGGCACCACCAGCACGCCGCGCTTTTCGAAGACCTCGTCGGCCTCAGGCGTGCACGGCGCGTTCGCGCCTTCGAGGACGATCTTGGCGCGCACGGCCTGCGCTGCCCTCGCGTCGACCACGCCGCCCAGCGCTGCGGGCACGAGCACGTCACAGTCCGCGGCGAGCACTTCTTCGGACGAGCACGCCGCCCCGCCACCGAAGCCGCGCACGCTGCCCGTCTTCCGCACATGTTCGAACAGCGCCGGCACGTCGAGGCCGCGAGGGTTCTGCACGCCGCCGTGCACGTCACTGACCGCGACGATGAGCCCGCCGTCTTCGTGGAACAGCCGCGCGGCGTGGCTGCCGACGTTGCCGAAGCCGTGGATCGCAAAGCGCAGCCCCGCGAGCGCGAGCCCGACGTCGCGGCTGATCTCCCGGGCGATGAACTGGAGCCCGCGCGCCGTGGCGGCCTCGCGCCCCTTGCTGCCGTACAGCTCGAGCGGCTTGCCCGTCACGACCGCCGGCGAGTGCCCGTGGTACTTGGAGTACTGGTCCATCACCCAGGCCATGACCTGAGGGTTGGTGTTCATGTCCGGCCCGAGAATGTCCTGGGTGGGGCCGATGAGGTCGTGCACCTGGTCGACGTACTTGCGCGTCAGCCGCTCCAATTCCTTGAGCGAGAGCTGCGTGGGGTCCACCTGCACGCCGCCCTTGGCCCCGCCGTACGGCAGGTTGGTGACGGCCGTCTTCCACGTCATCAAGCTCGCCAGGCCCAGGACTTCGGCCTGATCCACCTGCGGGTGAAAGCGCAGCCCGCCCTTCATGGGCCCGCGGCTGTTGTCATGCTGCACGCGGAAGCCCTGGAACGTGCGGATTTCACCGTTGTCCAGCTCGATGCTGACCTGCACCTTCACTTCGCGGACGGGCGTGGCGAGCAGCGTCTCGATTCGCTCGCCCACGTCCATGATGCGGGCGGCCTTCCGGAAGTAGTGGTTCGCAACTTCGGCCGAAGTCATGGTGCGCGGACAGTAGGGCACGGCGTAGCATGGCGTCCATGATTCGCTTCGAGCAGCGCGCCCTCAGGCTCGTCTGGTTCTGCGCCGTGAGTGCGGGGGTGTCGCTGGCGACGTTGGGCTGTGAGCCTTCGACCGTGCCGCCGCGCTGCACCATCAACAACTGTGGGGGCTGCTGTTCGGAGAGCGGGGAGTGCTTCGGCACGTCGCGCCAGGCCGCCGACCGCTGCGGCGTGGGCGGGGCGCGCTGCGGCGCCTGCGCGCTGAGCGAAGACTGCGTGAGCGGCCGCTGCACCCAGGTCGTCTTCGACGCCGGGTTCGACGCGGGCAGCGTCGACGCAGGCCCCATCATCTGCGGGGCGTCGGGCCAGGGGTGCTGCGCAGGCGGGCGCTGCAACAGCGGGCTCGACTGCCGGGCCGGTCGCTGTAACCCCTGCGGAGCGGACGGCCTCAACTGCTGCGGCGGCACGAGCTGCGCAGCGCCGCTGCTCTGCTACGGGAACACCTGCGGTCCCCCCGACGCGGGACCTCCGCCTTGCGGCGACGCGGGCATGCCCTGCTGCTCGGGCGCGGCGTGCAACCCCGGCCACGTCTGCAGCCGCGGCGTCTGTGAAGAGCAGTGCGGCATCTTCCGGGGGAACTGCTGCAACGTCGCGGGCACCGCCACCTGTGGCCAGGGGCTGGTCTGCATGGGCAGCCCGGTGTGCACCAGCGGCGTGTCCTGCACCGGGGGGCGCTGTGAAATCCCCTTCACCGGCTCCGACTCCGGCGTCATGGACTCGGGCCAGCCGCAGAACGTGGGCGGGCCCTGTTCGATCAACTCCGACTGCGTGTCGGGGCTGTACTGCCAGACGGCGATGCCGTTCCAAGGCGGCTACTGCACGCGCAGCTGCTCGAGCAGCTGCCCCGCCGGCTCGGACAGCACCTGCAGCATCAACCCGTCGAACCCCGGGGGAACCAGCCGCATCTGCCTGAAGAACTGCGCGGCCCGCGGCAGCCACACCGACCCTGCGTGCCGCGGCTCGTACGTCTGCGACAGCCAGCCGACGGCGGGCATCACCCCTTCCCCCCAGGGCGTGTGCACGCCGCAGTGCACGACGGCCGCGATCTGCGGGCTCGCGCCGAGCTGTGACGCCCGCGGCTTCTGCTGCGGCTCGACGGGGTGGGCATGCTGCAGCGGCACCAGCTGCGGCAGCGGGCAGATGTGCTCGAACGGCTACTGCATCAACCAGGCGTGCGGCGCCGCGGGCCAGCCCTGCTGCCCAGGCGGGCCGGGGCTCCCCAACAACGTCTGCAACCCCAACCACCTGTGCGGAACGTCGGGCACCTGCGCGCGCTGCGGCGGCGCGGGCGAGCCCTGCTGCGCCGGAAACGTCTGCCAGATTCAGTACGTCTGTCGCACCTCGACGAGCACCTGCCAGCTGCCCGAGACCAACAAACAAGTCGGCGAGTCCTGCACGTCGCCGACGCAGTGCCTCGGCGGCACCTGCATCGTCGAGAACGGCCAAGGGTTCTTCCAGGGCGGCTACTGCTCCAAGACCTGTGGCGGCGGCTCCGCCTGCCCCGCGGGCACGTTCTGCTCGTCGAACGTCATTCCCGGACAGACGCTGTGCTTCGTGGGCTGCACGTACTCCGGAGGGAGCAGCGGCTGCCGGTCGAACTACGTATGCGACCGCGGGACGATACCGACGAACTTCGCGCAGGGCGTGTGCTTGGGCGCCTGCACCGCGGACTCCCAGTGCCCCACCGGCCGCTGTGAGAACGGCTTCTGCTGCGGCCGCGCCGGGTACAAGTGCTGCACGACGGGCTTCGCCTGCAACACGGGCACGTGCACTGCGCTCGACTACTGCCAATGAAGAGCGGCGACGAGCTCGAAGGGTGGGCGAGCCCGACCGACGAGCGCGGTCACTTGCGCCAGCTGGCCCGTCGCGTTCGGTCGTTGCGCGAAGATCGGCGGCTGACCCAGGAAGAGTTCGCCCGCCGGGCGGGGATCTCCGTCAGCTTCGCGTCGCTGCTGGAGCGCGGCGAGCGCAGCCCCAGCTTCGAGACCCTCTTCACCGTCGCCACGGCGCTGGGGGTGCCCGTGCACGAGCTGTTTCGCGATCGCGGTGACGAAGGTGAGGCGGATCCGTCACACGCGCGGCTGCTGGAGTTCGCGCGCACCGCCCGGCTGACCCGAGGGCAAATCGACCGCTTCGTGGCCGTCGGCAAGGCCATGTTCGACGCCGGGGGCGAACACGGCGAAACGGGGCTGTGCCGCGCCGAAGGCTGCGACCGCCCGGTGTTGGCCAAAGGGCTGTGCGCTCCCCACTATCACCGGCAGCGGCGGGCGCGGCTCTCGCCCGGCGGCGGCGAATGAAGCGGGCGTCTTGCCTCGAGCGCAGCGCGGCGTTGGTCGGCGTGCGGCACCACGCAGCGCAGCGCTGGAGTGGGCGCTGGCCGGTCCTGCTGCTGGTCGTTGTGGCTGGCTGCGGGCGCACGGAGCCCACCGACTTCGAGGCGCTCGCCGCGCAGGCCGACGCCGGCGCCAAAGCTGCCGCACCCGACGCCGGTCCACCGCTCGCCTGCGCACCGGGTGACTGGCCCCTGACCAAGGCCACGCCCAAGGCCATGTTCGTGTTGGACCGGTCGACGTCGATGCGGACCAGCTTCGGCGCCCAACGGCTCTCGCGCTGGGTGAGCCTGACGAACGGCCTGGCCCAGGTGCTCCCGCTGGTGGACGACTCGCTGGAGCTGGGCGCGCTGCTGTTCCCCACGGTGGGCGGGGCGAGCTGCTCGGTGGGCAGTGCCCCGAGCCTGCCGGTGCGGCCGCGGCAAGGCCAAGCCTTGCTCAGCCTGATGCGGGCGACGACGCCGAACGGCAACACGCCGACGGCCGACGCGATCCGCGCCGCGGGAAACCAGCTGTTGGCCACGCCGGCCGCCGCGACCGCCCGCGCGCTCGTGCTGGCGACGGACGGTGCGCCCAACTGCAACCCGAACCTGGCGACGCCCTGCCGCTGCGCAGACGGCGCCACCAACTGCCAGCAGGCCACGCGCTGTTTGGATGACACGCGCGCGATCGGCGAGGTGCGCCGCCTCGCGCAGCGGGGCGTGCCGACGTACGTGATCGGCATTCAAGACACGAGCGCCTCGGCGCTGGGCGTGCTGTCCGATCTCGCGCGGGCTGGCGGGCGCGCCCGAGACGCGGGCGTGGCTTACCTCGCCGTCTCGTCGGAGGCCGACTTGTCCACGGCGCTCGTCGACATCAGCCGGCAGGTGGGCGCCTGCGTGTACGTGACGCCGTCCGTGCCCGACGCCAACGGGGAGCTGGTGGTGTCGCTGGGCAGCCGGCGCCTGGCGGCCGATTCGACCGACGGCTGGTCCTGGGCCGACCGCGAGCACGGGGAGCTGCACCTGCACGGCGGCGCGTGTGCGCTGGCGCTCGCGAACCCGCTCGAGCCGCTGCGTGGGCGAGTCGACTGTGGCCGCGACGCCGGACGCTGAGGCGCGTCTCTTTCCGCCACGGGCATGCGCGAAGGTGCCTGGGCCTTCGGCGCGCGGGGCTTCAGACCAGCAGGCCCAGCACGCTCTCGAGCCATTCCTGAACGGCGCGCGGCTGCGGCACCAGCCCGTTGTCCAGCGCGTACGTGAAGAGCGGCCCGGCCATTTCCCCGGCGGTGCGGTAGCGCTTGGCCAGATCCGGCGTGAGCGCCTTGGTGATGATCGCCCCCAGCGGCTTGTCGACGAACTCGGGCACCTGGATCTTCGCGGTGCGGATCGCCTGCATCGTCTCCTGCTCGCTGCGGCCGGGCTTGAGGAACGGGTGGTAGCCGACGACCAGCTCGTGCAGCACCACACCAGCGGCCCACACGTCGGACGCGGAGCTGAGCTTCTCGGCGCGCGTCTGCTCCGGAGACAAGTAGGACAGCTTCCCTGCGGCGACGCCTTCCCCCACGCCGATGCCTGCGTAGCTCGAGCTGGCCACGCCGAAGTCGCCGAGCTTCACGTCACCCTGCCCCGAGAAGAAGATGTTCGCGGGGTTGACGTCTTGGTGGACCAGGTTCAGCGGCCCGCCGGTGCGCGTCGACGCGTTGTGGAAGAACGCGAGCGCCTTGAGCAGCTCGAGGGCGATGTGCACGCCCATGCGCAGCGGCACGCCCTTGTTCTGCCGCATGTGCGCGTCCATGACCTCCTTGAGATCGCCGCCGATGAGGAACTCCATGGCGATGTAGGGGCGGTTGAACGCGCGGCCCACCTCGTAGAGGCGCACCAGGTTGGGGTGGAGCAGCAGCCCCATGAGGTCCGCTTCGGCCGCGAAGGAGTCTTCGGGCACGCCCTTCTTCATGAGCTTGAGCGCGACGTTGATCTGATCGCCCCGCTCATCCACGGCCTCGGCCAGGAACACCTCGGCCATGCCTCCCTGTCCGAGGCGGGACCGGAGGATATAGCGCCCGTAACGAGCGCTCGGCACTTCGACGGTGGCCGGCGCTTGGCTCATGAAACGGCGCGCAGTGTAGCGACAGAAATCCCGCTGTCGTGGAACAAATCGTGGATCAGCCGAGCGCGGCGTAGGTGTCGTGCGCCTCTCGAACGAGCGCCTCGACGATCGCGCCGATCGGCTCGACGGTCTCGATCTGCGCCACGCCCTGTCCCGCACTCCAAATGTCCTTCCAGCGCTTGGCGCCTTCGGGGCTGCGGTCGGCGGTGAACCCTTCCGGGACGGTGGCCTTGAGGAAGTTGGCGTGAATGCCGGACACCTGGTCCGTGTAGACGATGTCGTCTGGCGTCGCGGCGACGACGGCGGCCTTGTACGCGGCCTGCGCGCCGCACTCGGTCGACGCGATGAAGCGGGTGCCGAGGTAACAGAGCTCCGCGCCCAGGGCCAACGCGGCGACGACCTGCCGACCCGTGCTGATGCAGCCCGCGGCGATGATCGGCACGTGGAGTTCTTCCTTCAGGTACGGCACGAGCGCGAAGGGGGAGATGCGCCCGGCGTGGCCGCCCGCGCCGGCGCTCACGGCGATGAGGCCGTCGACCCCCGCGTCTACCGCCTTCTTCCCGTGCGCAAGCCCGATGACGTCGTGGAAGACCTGCATGCCGTGCTGGTGCGCGCGGGCGACGTAGTCCTTCGGGTTGCCGTAGCTGGTGAGCAGCACCGGCACCTTCGCGTCGACGCAAGCGGCGAAGTCGGCTTCGAGCCGTTCCTTGGGCGTCAGCCCGAGCGTCAAGTTGATGCCGAACGGCTTGTCGGTGCGCTGGCGGATCCACTCGAGGTCCGCCTTGAACTGCTCCGGCGTGCGCGCGTTGAGCGACGGCATGCAGCCGAGGATCCCCGCTTCGGCGCAGGCGACGATCATCTCCTTGTTCGAGATGAGGAACATGGGCGCGGCGACGATCGGGTAGCGCAGGCCCAGCTTCTTCGACAGCGGCGTGGACAGGTTCATGGCAGGGGCTTCCTGACGCGGGCGGGTGAGCAGGTCAATGACGCGTCAGCAGCGGCCCTGCCTCGGTCGTCGCGCGTCTGAGAGTCCAGCGCGAGCGTCGAGGTGCGGCGATGCGGCGCGCGGCGGAGCGCTGCAGCTGCTTCGTCGATGATTCGCGGGAACCGCTCTCCTGAGCCAGCACGGCGTCCATCGGTGCGACGTCGCTCGGCGTGCCGCATGGCTTGGAGGCCCAGCAGCAGCGCGCTGCAGCTCCTCGTCCATCACTCGCCGGAACCGCTCTCTTGCGGCAGCACGGCGTGCATCGCCGCGAGTCGCTCGGCGTGTCGCATGGCTTGGAGGCCCGTCAGCAGCGCGCACGCCACGACGCGCAACGCAAGACGTCGCACCTTCGACCCAATGACTTCAGACCGCTTCAGTCGGAGCCGTGCGGGAGGCCGCGAAGAACGCGCGCCACCTCGGCGTCGGCCTGGAGGCGCCCTCCCCTTCACGCGTTCGTCTGCTGGATGGCCCGGCGATCGACCTTCCCCGCCGGCGTCTTGGGCAGCGTGTCGTGCCGGACGAAGCGCTTCGGAAGCTTGTACCGAGCCAGGCGCGTGCCGGCGAACGCGCGCAGCTCGGCGTCGTCGACCGCAGCGCTCAGCACCACGTGCGCCACGACGGCCTCGCCCCACGTGGGGTCCGCGGCGCCGACGACGCAGACCTCACTCACGGCAGGGTGCGCCGCGAGCACGCTCTCGACCTCGGACGGGAACACGTTCTCGCCGCCGCTGATGATGATGTCCTTGAGCCGGCCGACGATGCGGTACGTGCCGTCCTCGGCGCGCTGCGCGAGATCGCCCGTGCGCAGCCACCCGTCGTCCGTGAAAAGCGCCTTCGTCGCCTCAGGGCGGTTCCAGTAGCCGGCCGCGCAGGGCCCCTTGAGCTCGAGCGCGCCGACGCCGTGCTGCTCGTCGCGCAGGCGCACCTCCATGCCGCGGACGGGGAAGCCGACGCTCCCCGGGTGACTGCGCACGAGCTCGTCCGGGAGCCAGAAGGTGTTCGGCGCGCCCTCGGTCAGCCCGTAGCCCACTCGGAACGGCACGCCCTTGCGCGCGTACCGATCGAAGACCGGCGCGGGACACGGGGCGCCGCCGGCGATCGCGAAGCGCAGGCTGCTCAGCTCGGCCGCGTCGAAGGCAGGGTGCTGCGCGAGGGCGATGAACATGGTCGGCACGCCGAACAACACGGTCACGCCGTGCCGCGGGACGAACTCGAGCACCTGGCCCGCCTCGAAGCTGGGCAGCACCACCGACGTGCCGCCCGCCAGCGCCAGCGGCGCGGTGAACACGTTGAGCCCGCCGGTGTGGAACAGCGGCGCGTTGAGCAGCGTGACGTCGCGCTCGGTCAGGCCCCAGCTGACGTTGGTGTTCCGTGCGTTGGCGAGCACGCCGCCGTGAGTCAGCACGGCCTGCTTCGGGCTGCCGGTCGAGCCCCCCGTCCCCACGAGGAGCCACGGCGTGTACGCGGCCACGCGCGCGTGCGGAAACGGTGCACCGGGCGCTGCAGCGACCTCTTCGCGCCAGGCCGGCAGCGTCACGATGGGGCTGCTCACACGCTCGACGAGCTCGGGGGCGACGACGACGAGGGACGGCTCCGTGTCCGCCAGCACCGCCGCCAGCTCCGGCGCCGCGAGCCGCCAGTTGAGCGGCTGGAAGATCGCCCCCAGCCGCCCGCACGCAAACCACAGGTCGAGCGCGTCGAAGCTGTTCTGCCCCAACACCGCGACGCGGTCGTGAGCGCGAAGGCCCCGCTGGGTGAGCGCCCACGCCGCGCGGCTGACCGCCCTGTCCCAGTCGACGAAGGTCCGCCGCGCTCCGCTCAGCCCGTCGACGAGCGCGAGCGCCGACGGACGCGCTTCGGCTTGCTCGGTGATCCACCGCATGCCCGCCGACCTATCGCTGGCCTGGTGCTTTTCCCAGCCGCCGAGAACACCGCGCCCCGTGCAGATCGTGTTTGACAACCGCGAGGGGGCCAATGTAGTTCTTGAAACATGAATCAGGCTTCAACTTTGGCGCCGAAGGAGCTCCCGCGCACCGCGCGCGGCCAGCGCACGCGCCAGCAAGTCCTGACCGCGGCCGAGCGGGTGTTCGGCACCATTGGGTACGAGCGGGCGTCGATCGCGGAGATCACCCGCGAGGCCGGCGTCGCGCTGGGCACGTTCTACGTGTACTTCCCGTCGAAGGAAGCGGTGCTGGTCGAGCTGGTGGACGAGCTGTCGGCGCGGCTGCGGCGCTTCATCGCCGAGCGGGTCGCGGGCGTGGAGAACCGGCTGGAGGTCGAACGTGAAGGCTTCCGCGCGTTCTTCGACTTCTGCGCCGAGCACCGCAACCTGTACCGGATCATTCGCCAGGCCGAGTTCGTCGACGAAGCGGCGTTCCGGCGCTACTACCGCACGCTCGCCAAGGGCTACCAACGCGGCCTGACGGTGGCGATGAAGAAGGGCGAAGTGCGCGCGCTGGACCCCGAAGTGCTGGCGTACGCGCTCATGGGCGTCGCCGACTTCTTGGGCATGCGCTTCGTGCTCTGGGGTGACGGCAAGCGCTTCGACGCGGTGGTCGATCAGATCACCGAGTTCCTGGTCCACGGGCTCAACCCCGACCTCACGCTCGCCACTGCGGGCAAGCCCCAGCGGAGGAAGTCATGAGGGCCGTCGCCATCACCGGCACCGGGCTGTGTGTGCCCACCGAGCGCGTGACGAACGACGAGCTCGACAAGCGCTTGGGCGAGCCGGTCGGCCAGTGGCTGGTCGACAAGGTCGGCATTCACGAGCGGCGCTTCATGCGCGCGGACCAGACCACGTCGGACCTCTGCGTCATCGCCGGGAAGCAGGCGCTCGAGCGCGCTGGGGTCAAGCCGGGTGAGGTGGACCTGGTCATCATCGCCACGGACACGCCGGACCAGCCGAGCCCGGCCACGGCCGCGGTGGTGGCGCACAAGCTGGGGCTGAGCAAGGCCGGCGGGTTCGACCTCAACTGCGCTTGTGCGGGCTTCGTCACGGCGCTCGACGTGGGCGCGAAGCTGCTGGCGGCAGACGCGACCACCAAGCACGTGCTGGTCATCGGCGCGTACGGCATGAGCCGCTTCCTCGACTGGACGGACAAGACGACCTGCACGCTCTTCGCCGACGGCGCGGGGGCGGTCGTGCTGTCGCGGTCGGACAAGCCTGGCTACCTGGGCGGCGTGCTGGGCATGGACGGCAGCTTCCACGACGCGCTGGGCATCTACGCGGGCGGCGCGAGCCAGCCGGCCGGCGGCGACGTTCGGCAGTACGTGAAGTTCGTCAAGAAGTTCCCCAAGACCTTCAACGTCGAGCGCTGGCCCCAGCTCCTGCAGGGCGCGGCCGCGAAGGCCGACGTGTCGTTGAACGACGTGAAGCTGTTCATCTTCACGCAGCTCAACCGCCGCACCATCGAAGGGGTGATGGAGGCCATGGGGTACCCAGCCGCGCGGGCGCACTTCACGATGACGAACTGGGGGTACACGGGCTCGGCCTGTCTGCCCATGACGCTGCACGACGCGGTGGAGACGGGGCGGGTCAAGTCGGGCGACCTGGTCGCGTTCTGCGCGTCGGGCGGCGGCATCAGCATGGGCGCCGCGATCGTCCGGTGGAGCTGATTCGAATCATGGCCTTTCGCAACGCTACGCAGTCTTCGCAAAGTCGTCGCGGGCCGGCCGGGGCCCGTCGGTGGTCTTGGTGTCGTCTCACCGCTGTGCGCGCGGGAGACGCGCCAGCTTTCGCAGTCCCATTCACGCAAGGAGGAAGTACCCATGGTTCGAGTTGCACTGATGAGCGCGTTGGTTGTGTTTGTGGTTTCGGTCGGCTGCGGTGACATGCCGGCGAACATGGACGGCGGCACGGCGGGCACGGGCGGGTCGGCGGGCACCGGTGGCACGGCGGGTACCGGCGGCACGGCGGGCACGGGCGGCAC
>JALHOS010000171.1 GCA_022842905.1 Myxococcaceae bacterium
CCGCGTACGTCGCCTGTGCCTTCTGGATTCGCTCACCGAGGCTCTTCGCGATCTCTTTGACGCTGGTGTCGTAACCCGGAGCGCGCTCGGCTCGGCTGCGCGATGCCCGCACGGCCGGTCGAAGAAGTCTCTGCGTCTCGATCAAGTGTATTCTGACTTGTTGCGTTAGTTCTTGAAACCAAGCTGCGGCCACCTTCGTTCGACTTTGCACATCGCCCAGCGGAAGCAGGTGCGAATACGATGCAATCGCTTCGTGGGGAGTAAGCGTCGTTCCCTGTTGTTCATCGTAGAACAAGGACTCGTCGATGGCGTGAAGCCAAGGAACTCGCTCTTCAATAAAAAACAGGGGCAGCTGCGCGTCCTGATGGGGCGTGAAAGTGTATTTTTCGCGTTTTCCGTCGCTTTGACGCAGTTCGAGAGTCAGTCCCGGAGGGCGAGACTGTAGTGGTTCGTTGCGCACGACCGATAGTGTTGTGCCATCTATGAACTCTATCGTCAGCGCGGCGAAGGGCGTGCGCACCAGCTTGTGCAGCTGGCCCGAGAAAACCATCGCAAGCAGTCTAAGCAGGACGGTTTTTCCGACGCCATTCTTGCCGTGAATGATCGTCACACGCTCCGTAGGCCTAAGGCTCACGTCGTGGTCGTATAGGCCAAATAATCGCGTTACCCGAACTCTGCGAATGCGGCGCAGCTCAAGAGGCGTGCTCAACGGTGTCCTCCGTCTCGGTGGGTGACGGCGGCGCGCACGAAGCCCGAGAAGAGCGGGTGCGGCGCGAAGGGCTTGGACTGGAACTCCGGGTGCGCCTGGCAGCCGACGAAGTGGGGGTGGTTGGGCAGCTCGATCATCTCCACCAGGTCGAGCTCCGGGTTCACGCCCGAGAACACCAGGCCCGCCTCGCTCAGCCGCTGCCGGTACAGGTTGTTCACCTCGTAGCGGTGGCGGTGCCGCTCGCTGACCACGTCGGCGCCGTACAGCTTGTGGGCCAGCGTGCCGGGCTTGAGTGCGCACTTGTACGCGCCCAGCCGCATCGTCCCGCCCTTGTCCTTCACGTTGACCTGCGCCTCCATGAGCGTCACGACGGCGTCCGGCGTCTTCTCGTCGAACTCGAGGGAGTTGGCCGCGGCCAGGCCCAGCACGTGCCGCGCGTACTCGATGACCGCCATCTGCAAGCCCAGGCAGATGCCGAAGAACGGCACCTTCTTTTCGCGGGCGTAGCGCACGGCTTGGATCTTCCCTTCGGTGCCGCGCACGCCGAACCCGCCGGGCACGAGCACCGCGTCGAACGGGGCGAGCAGCGCGTCCGGACCCTTCGCTTCGACTTCCTGCGAGTCGACGAAGCCCAAGGACACCTTGCAGTCGTTGGCGATGCCGCCGTGCATGAGCGCTTCGTTGAGCGACTTGTAGGACTCCTTGAGCTCGACGTACTTGCCGACGATGGCGATCTTCACTTCGCCCTTCGACGGCCGCTTCACCTTCTCGACGACGGACTCCCAGCGCTCGAGCCGGGCGCCGCGGGTCCACATGTTGAGGATCTCGGCGATCCGCTCGTCGAGCCCCTGGCGGGCGAACTCCATGGGCAGCTCGTAGATCGACGAGACGTCGGGCGAGCTGAAGACGTTGCCCGTGTCCACGTTGCAGAACATGGCGATCTTGTCCTTGAGCTCCTGCGGGATCTGGCGATCCGTCCGGCAGATCAGCACGTCGGGCTGAATGCCGATCTCGCGCAGCTTCATCACCGAGTGCTGCGTGGGCTTGGTCTTCACCTCACCTGCCGCGGCGATGTACGGGAGCAGCGTGAGGTGCACGTAGCAGGTGTTGTCGCTGCCCACGTCGTAGCGCAGCTGCCGGATCGCCTCGAGGAAGGGCAACGACTCGATGTCGCCTACCGTGCCGCCGACCTCCACCAGCACCAGCTCGTGGCCTTCGGCCGCCTGGTGGATCATGGCTTTGATCTCGTCGGTGATGTGGGGGATCACCTGCACCGTCTTGCCCAGGTACTCGCCGCGGCGCTCCTTGGTGATGACGCTGAAGTACACCCGGCCCGTGGTGAAGTTGTTCAGCCGCGTCATCTTCGCGCTGGTGAAGCGCTCGTAGTGGCCCAGGTCCAGGTCCGTCTCCGCGCCGTCGTCGGTGACGTACACCTCGCCGTGCTGAAACGGGCTCATCGTGCCCGGGTCCACGTTGATGTAGGGGTCCAGCTTCACCAAGGTCAGGTCGAGCCCTCGGTTCTCCAGGAGCGCGCCCATGGACGCCGACGCCATGCCCTTGCCCAGCGAGCTGACGACGCCGCCGGTCACGAAGATGAACTTGGTTTTCTTCTGGCGCATGGCGCCTCTTCCTTAAGCCCCGTGCACCTGTCAACGCGGGAAATGAAACACGGCCCGCAACCAACGCGCCGGGCGCGGGTTAAGAGGCCGCCACACTCACTTTCCTGGAGGAGTCCATGCGCCGAACCCTGCCGTTTCGCCTGTCGCTGTTCGCTGCTCTGGCCGTGCTTTCCACCGCTTGCGGGAGGCTCCAGGAGCTCGACGACGCCGAGGACGCCGACGAGTCCGTCGACGTCACCAGCGCCGAGTCGGCGCTGACGTCGACCCTGTCCGACGAGGTGAGCCAGCCCATGAGCGCGACGGCCACCGACATGGCCATGGGCGCGGCGACCCGCGTGGGCGCGCTGCTCAAGCCGCAGGGCTGCGCGACGCAGGCGGTCAACGGCGCCACCGTCACCTACACCCTCACGAACTGCACCGGGCCCTACGGCTTGGTGAAGATGAACGGAGTCATCACTGCGGTGTACTCGCGCGCCGCCGGCGGCGGAGTGCAGGTGGTCCTGAGCAGCACGGGCTTCAAGGCGAACAACGCCACGTTCGACCTCGCCGCGACGGTGGTCGCCACGCAGAGCAACGGTGTGCGCACCGCGGCGGTGACCGCTGATTCGAAGGGCACCGGTGCACGCGGCGTCGAGGTGACTCGTCAGGGCACGTACACCGTCGTCTACGAGCCTGGGGCCGAGTGCATCGCCGTGGACGGCACCTGGACCACCAAGTCTGGCGGCCGCACCGGCACGACGAACGTCGTCGGCTACAAGCGTTGCAAGGGCGAGTGCCCCAAGGCGGGCGGGCGAATCGTGCACACGAACGGCGCGCGACCGGCGAACTCGGTGACGGTCACGTACGACGGCTCGGCGATCGCCAAGTGGGCGGTGGGCGCGCGCAGCGGCACGGTCAACCTGCGCTGTGGGGGCGCCGACGGCGGCATGTGAGCCGTCGCACGACTGGCGGCGCTACCGAAAGAGCGCCGTCAGCTCGCCGAACTTCGCCTGGTAGTCGGCGAAGGAGCTGCGGATCGTCTCCATCGCCTCGGCGCGGTCGTACACCTCGGCGATCTCCACCGGCGCCAGCTCCGCGTCTGGCGCCTGTTTGTAGGTGAGGAAGTAGTGCCGCAGCCGGTCGAGCAGCACCTTCGGCATGTCGGCCAGGTCCTTCCACCCGCCGTAGACCGAGTCGCCCTTGAGCACGGCGATGATCTTGTCGTCGGCCTGGGTGCCGTCGATCATGCGCAGCCCGCCGATCGGCGTCGCTTCGACCAGAATGTTGCCGTGGCCGATGGGCTTCTCGGTCAGCACGCAGACGTCCATCGGGTCTCCGTCGCCGACGATTCCAGTGCGCCCCAGCCGCTCGCCGCAGCGCTGCCCGACCTTCGCGTCGCAGTAGGTCTGCGGAATGAAGCCGTACAGACAGGGCACCACGTTCGAGAAGCGCTGAGGGCGGTCGACCTTGAGCAGGCCAGAAGCCTTGTCGATCTCGTACTTCACCGCGTCCGTCGGGACGATCTCGATGTAGCAGGTCAGGTGCTCCGGCGCGCGTTCACCAGGAGACACGCCGTGCCAGGGGTGCGCCTGGAAGCGCAGCCCGAACGCCTGAGTCAGGGAAGGAGGGTTGGCCATGCCCGCGCGTGTAGCACGCCTGTGGCCGACGACACCTTCAGGGCGGGGAGCGCCGCGGCAGCGCCAGCAGCGCCGCTTCGGCCGCCGGCACGTCTTCGGGCACGTCGACCGCGACCGAGCGCCAGTCCGTCACGCCGCAGCGAATCGGCACCCCGTGGCCGAGCGCGCGCAGCTGCTCGAGCGACTCGGTGCGCTCGAGCAGCGTCGGCGGCAAGGCCGCGAGCTTCGCCAGCACCCGCGCGCGGTAGCCGTAGAGGCCCAGGTGCGCCCAGCGGATCAGCGCCGGCTCCGGCGTGCGCGCGAAGGGCACGTCTGCTCGCGAGAAATACAGCGCGTCGCCGTTCTCCGCTCGCACCACCTTGACCACGTTGGGGTTCGCGCGCTCGTGCGCTTCGAGCGGCCGCACCAGCGTTCCGAACTGCACGTGCGGGTCGGCGAAGAGCGCGACCAAGTCCCCCAGCGCCTTGGGGTGCACGGCGGGCTCGTCGCCTTGCACGTTGATCACCACCGCCTCACCTCGAAGGCCGAGCTGCGCGGCGGCGTGCGCCACCCGATCCGTGCCCGACTGGCAGCTGGACGGCGTCAACGCGACCTCGCCCCCCGCGCCGCGCACCACCGCGGCGATTCGTTCGTCATCGGTGGCCACCACGACGCGCTCGAAGCAGCGCGCTTCCAGGCAGCGGTCGAGGACGTGGAGCACCAGCGGTCGGCCCAGCAACGGGGCCAGCGGCTTGCCAGGGAAGCGCTGCGCGCCGTACCGCGACGGAATGAACGCGGTGGCACCTGTCACGGCGCGCTCGAGGTGAGGTCACGGCTCAGCGCCGACGGCAGCACCACCGCGCCGTATTCGTCGCACCCGAAGGAACCCTCGTGCCGGGCCTGGGTCGACCAGCCAAGCACTACGGGCACGGTCGCTTCGGACCTATGGGAATGAGAACGCGAAGCCACGGGTGATGGTGGGGAGGACCAGCACCTGGTCACAGGTGTACCCGAACGCCGTGGCGCACTGGTTCTCCAGGCTGATGCGCTGGTTGTTCGTGTCCATCACGACCGCGAGGATGACGGCCACCGCGACCGCGACGCCCGCGCCGATCGCCGCCCAGAAGTACCACCGGCTGGTGACGGGCGTGTCGCTGACGTGGGGCGTCTCCACCAAGGTCGCGCTGGTGCTGTCCGGCGTCAACCCCACGGCCTTGGGCGCGTCGGACGAGGCCGTCAGCGTCTTGGCTTCACCCGGCACGAAGCGCACGGACAGCGGGTAGCTCCGCCCCGCGACCAGGTTCAGCGTCTGGCGATCTTCTTTGTACCCTTCCTTGCGGACGCTGATCTCCGTCGTGCCCGGGTTGAGCTCGAGCTCCTTGAGCGGCGTGACGCCCATGAAGCGGCCGTCGACGTAGACGCCAGCCTCCGGCACGTTCGAGGACACCGAGACGAGCGCGTAGGTCGCCTGCAGGGCCACCGCGAGCTCGACGTTCTTCCCCGACAACACCGTCACCTTCTTCACGAAGTTCGCGTAGCCGGCGCGCTTGACCACGACCACGTGCTCCCCGGGCTCCAGCGTGACGGCCTTGGTCGTGACGGGTCCTTGGTCCTTGTTGTCCAGGCTCCAGGTCGCGTCGGGCACCGTGGCCGCCAGCTTGAGCGTCAGCGAGCCGGGGCCCGTGGGCAGCGGCGCGATCTCCGGGTCGTCCTCGATGATCGGCTTGGCCGGCGCGGGCTTGGGGGCGGCGGGCTTGGGTGCCGGCTTGGGTTTGGCCGCGGGCTTCGGCTTGCCAGGCACCGGCAACGCGACGACGTCGTCGTCATCCTGAGCCCAGCCCGTCGACGCGACGGTCAGCGCCACGAGCACGGCGGTCCAATTCCGAGCGCACATGGGCCGGCACCGTAGCACGTGGACTGTCGGTTTCGTCGGCCCACGGTAAGGTCCTTCGCGTCATGTGGCGGACGGTGGGCGCGGCAGCGGCGGTGGGCTTGTGGGCGTGTCAGACGATTTCCCCCGTCAAGGACACGGCGCGCCACGTGCCGCTCGACGCAGGGACCAGCGTGGCCGCCGTCGACGCGGGTCGGCCGGTGGGGTCCATCGCCCCGTGTGCTGAGTCCTTGTCCGGCGGGTGGGTGCACCGAGCGGCGCCCGACTACCGGTACGAGCTGGCCGACGACGGAGGGGTGGTGTCGCTGCGGCGGGTGTGGCAACGGCCCGACGCGGGGTTTCGACGGGTCTTCTTCGCCCTCGACGCCGGCGCCGACGCCGGGCTGGTCGGCGTGCGCGAAGAGCCCCTCGACGCAGGGCTGCCGCCGCCCCCGGTGGAGACCGAGTTGGTGCGCACCGCGAACGGGCTTCAAGGTCGCACCCGCGGCGTCGCGCCCAGCCCATTGGGCCAGTCGTGTGTGGTGGAGTTCGAAGTCCGCGCGCTGGGGTGCGGCGACGGGGGAATAGGGCTCGAGACCGAGCGCGTGGCGGTCGGGCCGCACTGCGAGCGGCTGGACGGCGGAGGCTGGCTGCGCCACTGGCTGGTGCGCTCGCCAACCGGCCTCTGACATCTGTATGGTGCCGCGCATGCTTCGTGTTCCCTCTGCGTCCGCGCTCTTCGCCGCGCTCGCCCTGCTCGGTGTCGCCTGCAGTGACTGTCAGAAGGTCAAAGTCGACGGGAAGAACCGGTGTGTCGGTCAGACTGGCTCCGAGACGGGGAAGCCCGACGCCTGCCGCGACAACGCCGAGTGTGGCGACCACTACGCCTGCCGCGAAGTGAAGGACCAAGAAGGCCTGACCTGTTGCCTGTTCGTCGACCGCAAGTGCACCACCGAAGCCGACTGCTGCCCCGGCCAGACCTGCCCCGAAGGCCGCAAGCTGTGCGCGGACAAGGTGCGCACCTGCGTGCGGGATCAAGACTGCGAGGCGGATCAGGTCTGCGACACGTACATCGACAACTACGGCACCAGCCAGCGCTGCCGGCACCGCCCCTGCGGCCCCTTGGGCGAGTGCCCAGACGGCCAGTCGTGCTTCCAGAAGGAGTGTCTGGCCGAGCTGCCGTGTGACGGCTACTGCGACCCGGGCAAGGCCTGCGTGCCTTCCGCCGATCGCTGCCAGGACTACAAGAGCCCCACGGGCCGCGAGATGGCGGCCTGCCCCATGACGTGCACCTCTGGCTACCTGGCGACGTTCGTCGACAACACCAACATTTGGGACAGCTGCGCGCTCGAGAGCGTGCGCTGCGTGTGCGCGGAGCTGCCGCCGCTGCGCAGCAACGACGTCGGCCGCTTTTCGGCGATCGCTGCGGACCCCGGCAAGGGCGTGTACGTGTCCATGTACGACGGCCAGTACGGCGACCTGGCCGTGGCGCGCTACGGCCTCGACGGGCGGCAGCAGGCGCTCGAGTACGTCGACGGCGTGCCCGCTGGCGGACTGGCGAAGTACGCCGCGTCGGGGCCTCGGGGGGGCGTGCTGGAGCCCGGTGATGACGTCGGCCGCTACACCGACGTCGCGGTGAAGAGCGGGCTGGTCTACGTGAGCTACTACGACGTCACCAACGACGACTTGAAGGTGGCGATCCGCAGCGTCGAGGGCACGTGGAGCAAGCACACGGTCGACGGCGCGAACGCGGACCTGGGCCTCTACACGTCGCTGGCGATCGACTCCGACGGCTTTCCCGGCGTCGCGTACTTCCAGCGCGCCGGGAAGGCGGGCTTCAACGCGTCGGACTGCCCCGCGCCCGCGCCCAGCGTCGCCGTCAAGTACATCACCGCGCTCAAGTTCGCCCGCGCCACGTCCGCGCGCCCGGCTTCGGCGAGCGACTGGCAGATCCGCACCGTGGCCTGCCTCGCGCGCCCGGCGCCGGCCTGTGACGGCTGCATGGCTCCCAACGTCTGCGCGGACACGGGCGACGGTCCGCTGTGCCTGGCCGCGGCGACCGGCTGCATGGGCTGCGACATGAGCACCGAGGCCTGTGTGACCGCGAGCGGCATGGCCAAGTGCGGCAAGAAGTACAACCCGTCACACCTGCTGGACGTGCCGCTGGGCGTAGGCGTGTTCGCGGCGCTCGACTTCAAGGGGAAGGACGCCGTCATCGCGTATCTGCGCCGCGCGCCTCCTGCTCCGACCGCCGACGCGGGGGCCGCCATGCCGACGCCGGACGGCGACCTGTACGCCGTCACGGTGTCCGCGAACAACGCGCCCGGTGCGCCGGTGTTGATCGACGGCTCGGGCGACACCGGCTACTTCCCCGACGTGAAGGTCGAGCCGGGCACCGGCAACGTGGCGATCGCGTACCACGACTTCACGACGAAGAGCCTCAAGTTCTACCTCGCGCCGCAGCTCGCGGCGGGCGTGGCGACGGAAGTCGTCGATCGCGGGTTGGATCCCGCGCGGCCCGGTGAGCAGAGCTTCGTCGGCACCGACTCGGCGATCGTCTTCGGGCCGTCGTCCGGCCAGGTGTGGGCCGTCTACCAAGACGCGACCCGCGGCGACCTCAAGCTCGCGCGCCGTTCGCCCACGTGGACGGTGCTGCCCAGCCCGGCGACCCAAGGCGCGGTGGGCTTCTTCGCAGACGGCGTCTTCACCGACGGCAAGGTGTTCGCGAGCCACGCGCGGCTGCACGCCAAGCTGGCCGCCGGCGAGCCGAAGACGGACAACCAGCCTCAGCTCTCCACCATCACCGGGAACTGAAGAAGGCGTACCGAGGCGTCGCGTGACGGAACTGGGGAGCTACGGGAGCGTCGTCTCGCAGGTGGTCGCGCGGCGCGAAGAGGTGCTTGAGCGCTACTACCCCAACGGTCGACTCGGGGGCTTGCGCTTCGAGGGCGCCTGTCCGGTCGACGTGGGCCGCCCCATCGAGCTGCACCTGCGCGTCAACGAGCCCTTGAGACACTTTCGGCTCAAGGGCGTGGTGGGCTGGGCGCGGCGCAAGGGGAGCGTGCAGCTGCAAGCCAGCTGGGGCGTGGACTTCGTCGCCGACGACGCCGGGGCCGAGCGGCTCATGGCGTTCGCCCGCGGTCAGCTGGCCGACGCGTCGAGCCGGGGCGAGCTGCGGCACAGCGTGGACCTGGCGATTCGCCTGGTGCACGGCGGCGAGGCGCGCAAGGAGTGGCTGGCGGACCTGAGCTTGTCCGGCGCCTTCATTCGCTCGTGGTCGCCCCTGCCTCCGGGGGAGTCGGTGGAGCTCGTCGCGCGGCTGCCGCGCTCGCTGTCGACGATTCGGGTCTTGGGCCGCGTCGCGTGGGTGCGGCCCGCCGGGCAGGATCCCGGCATGGGCATTCAGTTCGTCGATCGTCCCGGCAGGTCGGCGCGGGACGACGTCGAGCGGCTGCTGACGAAGATGCTGCTCAAGGGGTCGTGACGGCTTCGAGCGCCTTCGCGTGGGCGTGCTGCCCTTCGGCGAAGAGCGTCGACTCCGCCTTGGCCAACAGCTCGGGAAAGCCGCGGCGGTCCTTGGCGCTGATGGCGACGCCGCCGTGGCGGTCGAGCAACGCCCGAACCGCGTCGGGCGCGAGCCGGTCCACCTTGTTCCAGACGAGCAGCCGCGGCGTGCGCGCCAGGTCGAGCTTGCCCAAGATGCGATCCACCGCCTCGATCTGCTGTTCGAACGCCGGGTCCGCCGCGTCGATGACGTGGAGCAGCAGCGCTGCCTGCGTCAGCTCTTCGAGCGTGGCCATGAAGGCGGCGATGAGGTCCTTCGGCAGGTCGCGGATGAAGCCCACCGTGTCGGTGATGATGACCTCGTGCTCCTTTGGAAACCGCAGGCGTCGGCTCGTCGGATCCAGCGTGGCGAACAGCTTGTCTTCGGCCAGCACGTCGGACTGCGTCAGCGCGTTGAGCAGCGTCGACTTGCCCGCGTTCGTGTACCCGACGATGGAGATGACGGGCAGCTCACGCCGCGCTCGGCGGGCTCTGCGGGTCTGTCGGTCGACGGACAGCTGCTCCAGCCGCCGCTCGAGCGCGGTGATCCGTTCGCGCACCCGGCGCCGGTCGATCTCCAGCTTCGTCTCGCCAGGACCGCGGCCTCCGACGCCGCTGCCGAGCCGAGACAGCGACGGGTCGGCCTGCACCAGCCGGGGCAGCAGGTACTTGAGCTGCGCGAGCTCGACCTGGAGCTTGCCGTCGGCGCTCTGGGCTCGCTGCGCGAAGATGTCGAGGATCAGCTGGGTGCGGTCGATCACCTTGAGGTTGGTCGCCTCGCCGATGTGCCGCGCCTGCGACGGCGCCAGCTCGGTGTCGAAGACGAGCACGTCGGCCAGCTGTTGCATGGCGGACAGGTTGATCTCCTCGAGCTTGCCCTTGCCGAGCAAGTACTTCGGGTCGGCCTGGCGGCGGACCTGCAGGTGGGTCGCGACGACCTCGACGCCCGCCGTCCGCGCCAGCTCCGAGAGCTCCAGCAGCGAGGCTTCCGTCAGCCGGCGCTGACCGTCCAAGCAGACGGCGACCAGCACCGCGCGTTCCTTGTCGCCCACGCGGCGCGCGTCGTGGCTCTGTGCGAGCTCGTCCTCCAGCGCCTGAACGGTGGCGATGAAGTCCGGCTGCTCGTCGTGGACGGACTCGAGCGTCTCCTGGCGCCACAGCGCGCCGTCGGCGTTCGTCGGCAGCAGGTGGGCGTAGTGCAGCACGCCGGGCTGCCCGTCGCTCCCCACGCCGACGGCGGCGACCAGATCCAACCGGAGCAGCGCGAGGTCCGTCAGGTCGTCTCGGGTCAGCGGCTCGCTCTTGAGGTGGGTGTGGACCAGCCGCAGGCCACGCAGGCGAGCCTGCCCAGCGCGGGCGCGCCCGACGTCAGGCAGCTCCAGCTTGTGGGCGTTGCCGACGACCACGTCGCTGACGTCACCTTTGCGCGTCAGCAGCACGCCCACCTGCCGGTTCGTCTCGCGGGAGAAGTCGACCAGGTGGCGCGCCAGCTCCACGCTCACAATCTCATGTGGTGAGACTCGGCGGCGGAACGTGTGCTTGAGGTGTTTGAGCTCGCTCGGCTTGAGGCCGAAGAGGTTCCCGGTCGGTTCGTTCACGAAGGTCCTGGTCCTTGGCGGCCGCATGTAAATGCATGCGACAGGTGTGGCGCGCGCAGCGGGCGATACCAAAGGCATCTGCCCGTTGCCCACCTTCCTTTGGAGCTCGCCATGACCGTCAGCACGATTCGCAGCGCCGTCAGCCAAGCCCTCGTGGAGGGCAAGGTCCCCAACTACATCACCGGTGAGGAGATGACGGCGATTCTCGGGAAGGCCGGCAAGGCCTGGTGGGGTCTGTCGGGCGATCTCGCGGCGGCGGACGCGAAGGAGCTCAAGTCGCTCCATGAGTCCGCGCGGCTGACGTTTCGGAGCGACGAGTTCGAGCCGGCGAAGCCCTTCGAGAAGCCGACGCTGAGCTACACGGCGTCGCTGCGGCTGTGGAAGGCCCTGCAGTACCGCGCGTCCGTCGGGCCGCTCGCCAACAAGCCGACCGTCGACACCCTGCGCTGAGCGACCGAGCAGCGGCGAAGTGCCCCAGCGGGGAATGGCCCCCCGACATCTGTGTTTGCGCACGCGGTGGGCCCGGGTGAAGGTGCGAGCGTGGAGGCGTATTTCACCGTCTGGCTGGGCGTGCTGGGGCTCATCTTCGGCAGCTTCCTCAACGTCGTCATCGCGCGGGTGCCCGAGGGCCTGTCGATCGTCCGGCCGGGCTCGCGCTGTCCGAAGTGCGGCTACGTGCTCGCCTGGTACGACAACGTGCCGGTGCTGTCGTGGCTGTGGCTTCGGGGGCGCTGCCGCGGGTGCGCCGCGCCGATCTCCCCGCGCTACGTCTTCGTCGAGCTCTTGACGGGCGCGCTCTTCCTGGGCGCCGTGGCGCGGTTCGGCTTCGACTGGAAGCTGGCCCCCACGCTGCTGTTCGTGGTGCTGATCGTCCCCCTCATCTTCATCGACGCCGAGCACTACTTTCTGCCGACGCCGCTCATGTACGGCGGGGCGATCGCTGGCGTGCTGCTGCAGCTTCCTGGAGGACAGGGGGCGATCCGCGCCGCGCTCTGGGGCGTGCTGGTCGGCTTCCTGGTCTTCCGGGCGCTGGAGTGGGTGGGCTGGCTTCTGCTCCGCAAAGAAGCGCTCGGGGCAGGGGACAAGCTGCTCGTCGCCATGATCGGCGCCTTCACGGGACCAGGGGCGCTCTTCGGCGTGGTCATGCTCGCCTCGCTCCACGGGGCGATCTGGGGGCTCTCCGCGAAGGCGCTCACGGGGCGCGCGGGGCCGCGGTTGCCGGGCGCGGCAGACGAAGACGCGGTGGCCGAGTCGATCTCGGCGGGCGCTGGCGCAGTGGCCACCGACGGGGCTGAAGCGCGCGTTTCCACCGCGTCACCAGCGGGAGAGATCGTCACGTCCACGGTCGCGCCAGCCGGAGGAACCCAGAGCGCGCCGTCGGTGGGGGGCGAAGTGCCGCCAGCTGCGCCGGGGGCAGAGACGGCACCGCCAACGGCGCCTGCGCTGGTGCCGAAGGGTGCGCCGGCGTCAGAGGGTGCGCGGGTGGCGGAGGCCGCGCCGGTGGCGGAGGCCGCGTCGGTGGCGGAGGCCGCGTCGGCGTCGGCGTCGGCGTCGATGTCGGAGGCTGCGTCGGCGTCGAAGGCCGCACCGGCGCCTCAAGCTTCGTCGCTGCCCGTGCCCGAACTGCTGCCGGCGGCCCAAGCTGCGGCCGACGGAACGGCTCCGGGTTCTTCAGCCCTGCCCGTCGCAGCCTCCTCCCTCAGACCGCTGCGCGACGAGCACGGCGAGCTCGTACGCACCTTCAGCCCGTCCTTCCTGGCGCCTGGGCTCCCCCTGTGGAAGCGAGTGCTGCTCGTCCCTCACACGTTGCTGTGGCAGGACATTCCCGACCCCATCCTCGGGAGCGACGAGGCCGGCGAGGAGATCGACCTCTGGGAGCCTGACGCCTCCAGTATGCCGTTCGGCCCGTGGCTCGGGGTCGCCGCGCTCGAGGTGCTCTTGCTCGGCCCGTGGCTCCAGACGTTCGCCCCCGGCACCTTCGTCGGCGGCATGCTGCGCGTGATGATGGGGAACTTCTAAGAGAGCGCCATGGCGAACACGACGAGCGGACGAGGTGCGGTGAAGAGCGCCCGCCGGGTGGTGGTGAAGGTGGGCACGAACGCGCTCACCCACGCGACGGGGCGGTTCCACCGCGCGCACTTCGAACGGCTGGCGCGGGCGCTCAAGGACGTGGCCGAAGGGCGGGAGCTGGTCATCGTGTCCTCCGGCGCCATCGCGCTCGGCGTGGAGCGCTTGGGGTTGGACTCGCGCCCCAAGGACGTGCCGGGCAAGCAAGCCTGCGCCGCGGTCGGCCAGAGCCGGCTCATGCGCGCGTGGGAAGAGGCGCTCGCGCCGCACGTCGTCGCGCAGGTTCTTCTGACCCACGCCGACGTGCAGGACCGGCAGCGGTACCTGAATGCCCGGCACGCGCTGGAGCGGCTCGTGGGGCAGGCCGTCATCCCCGTCATCAACGAGAACGACACGGTGTCGGCGGCGGAGATCAAGTTCGGCGACAACGACACGCTCGCCGGCCTGGTGACAGGCTTGGTGTCGGCGGAGCTGCTGGTCGTGCTCTCGGACGTCGACGGGCTGTTCGATCGCGACCCGCGGAACGATGCTCGGGCCCAGCGCATTCCCCTGGTGCGCGGCGTGACGAAGGACGTACTCGCGCTCGGCGGCGGGAGCGGCAGCGGCGTGGGCACCGGAGGCATGGCGACCAAGCTGGCCGCCGCGAAGCGCGTGACCGAGCTGGGCGCGCGCTGTGTCATCGCCGCGGGGCACGTCGCGGGAACGCTCGAGCGTGTCTTCGCCGGAGACGACGTGGGCACGCTGTTCGAGCCCACCGAGAGCCCTCGGCACGCGAAGGCCGCGTGGATCGCCCACGCCTTGCGCGCCAAGGGGCGCCTGCACGTGGACGACGGGGCCAAGGCGGCGGTCGTGCAGCGCAAGAAGAGCCTGCTGCCTTCAGGCCTGGTGCGCGTCGAAGGGAGCTTCGCGGAAGGCGACCCCGTCGACCTGGTCGACGCCGCGGGACAGCCGTTCGCGCGGGGCCTGGCCGCCTACGCCGCGGACGATCTCCGCCGCATCGCCGGCAAGCGCAGCGCCGCGATCGAAGGGGTGCTGGGCTTTCGCCACCTCGACGAGGCCGTGCACCGCGACGACCTGGTCCTGCTCGATCGGCCTTCGACGGCTTAGCTCGGCTACAGCGCGCAGGCTCCGTTGGTGCACCGAAGCACGGGCTCCATGCACGGCGCGCAGGCGATCGCCGGCCGCGGGCCGCACGTGGCATTCGCCGCGTCTTTGTCCTTCGTGTACTGCGCAAGCGCGCTCGTCGCGATCGCCCCGTTGGCGCACCCGCAGACGCTCTTGCACACGTCGCCGAAGAAGACCGCGGCGCAGTCAGCGGCTTGCGTGCAGGTGGTGGCGTACGGCTTTGGGTCGAGCACGGGGCTCGCGCAGGCGGCGAGGCAGAGCAGGGTGACGGAGCGGAGGTGGCGCATGCGGCGCACCATGCCCTCAGGGGCCCAGCGGCGTCGAGCGGTCGACTTCGATGACGTGCACCCGCGAGCGGTCCACCACGCCTTGATCGCTGTTGAACAAGTACCGATTCACGCGGCCGCTCGCGTCAAGCACCGGCAGCCGCGGCGTCACGCTGTTCTCCACCGTGCAGCTGGGGCCGCGGTCGATGACCACCGCGACGACGGAGCGGCCGTTGGTGGGGTTGGTGATGCGCACCCGGTTCCCACAGCCGAAGCGATCCGAATCGGCGGTGAACCAGGTCAGGCGCCGCTCACACTCCGGGCCGGTCTCTGATTGTTGGCAGATGCCCTGGGTCTTGAGCTGCGACAGGCAGGCTGGAATGCAGTTGTCGCCCGGGTCGTCGTGCACCACGCCGTTGGCGTCGACCCAGCAGCCAAACGCGGTGAGGTAGTAGTCGCCCAGCGTCGACTTGGCCGTTCCGGTCAGGCCGGTGCAGCTGTGCGTGTACGGCGTCGTGCCCAGGCACTCGGCCTCGGGACGAGGTGGGGACCGCAGGCAGCCAGTGCTGCACGTCTGCGCCTGGAGGGAGGCGCTCTGGCAGCGGGTCATGAACCCGCCGTCAGCGCTGCACGTCCAGGACGCGGTCGCAGTCCCGCAGGGGATTGAGCCGCCACCTGCGCCGCCGGAGCCCGCGCTGCCGCCGGAGCCCGCGCTGCCGCCGGAGCCCGCGCTGCCGCCGGAGC
>JALHOS010000172.1 GCA_022842905.1 Myxococcaceae bacterium
GGTGGCGCGCTCCCCGTGGTACCCCGCGTGCGCCAGCGACAGCCGCCGCGTGCCCGGGGGAAGGCCGGCGAGGCGAAAGCGGCCCATCGCGTCGGTGACGGTGGTGGCGCCGGTGTCCGCCGTGACGCTGACGCCGGCCGGCGCGGCGACCGGCGTCGAGGATCGATCCACCTCGAGCACCACGGAGCCCGACACTTCACCCGGCGTGACGCCGAGCACGAGCGGGTCGCCCGTCAGGTCCTTCTGCTCCGCGTCGGCCAGCTCCACGCCCTCGCGGCGGGCCGTGACGTACGACGGGTGGGTCGCTTCGAGCGTGTAGCGGCCCGGGGCGACTCGCAGCGAGAAGAGACCGAACGCGTCGACGGTGGCTTCTGCGGCGCGCAAGCTCGTCGGGCCGGTCGTCAAGGCCGCGACGGTGGCGCCCTGGGCTTCCGAAGGCCGGCTGCCACCGTCGGCGCTCTGGGCGCTCCCCGAGACGACGACGCGCCCGCGGATGAGCGAGGTCTGGGCGCTGGCGGTGGCGAGTGCGGGAGTGAGGCGGAGCGCGCCCACGTCGGTGGTGTGCCTGCTCGTCACGCCAAAGGGGCCTTCCCGGAGCGGGAGGTAGCCCTCGACGTCGGCCTGAATCGAGTACGGGCCCGGGGGGAGGTCGAAGAAGCCGAAGCCGCCGTCGAGCTCCGAGTCGAGTTGCTGCCGAGCGCCGGTGTCGTTCCGCACGAGACGGACGGCGATTCCCGCGAGGCTCGCGCGCCCCGGTGCCGTGAGACTGCCGACCAAGGACCCAGGGTCGAGCCGCGGGTCGAAGCTGCAGGCCGTGGCGAGCAACGACGCCACCACTGCGAGGGCACTCGTTCGCATTGTCGGCTCTCCTCGGTTGAACGCCGGAGGAGTGTACGAGGGCGAGGAGACTGCGTGCTTGCAATTCGAAGAGCGTCAGTGAGGTCAGCGCACTCCACGAAGAGCTCGCGCACGGCAGGGAAATGACCTCGCATGCGAGTGAATTCTCAGGGCGTCGATGGTCCCGCTGCCACGCAGGCTCGGCGACGGCTGTTGGTTTCAGCGCACCACGAAGTCGAACCGTGTCGCCGGCGCCGCCGCCGACAGCGGCGGAGCTCTGTACCCGGTCCGCACCACGAGCGCGTGACCTTGGCCGTCATCGACTTCTCCTTGGGAGGTGAGGCGGTGTGCTCGCGGGAACCGAGCGGAAGGGGTCTTGCGTCGCAGGCCGTAGGTCACTGCGCAGTCACGGCCGCTGACGCGCGCGATCCCGCCTCTTCACTCTTCCGAGCGTAACGCCACGTCGCCGGCTCGCAGATCCATCGCCGCGGGGAGCGACAGCAGCTGCGCGGCGACCGCCACGGCGATCACCTCGGGCTCCTTGCCCTGCACGCCGACGACGCCAATGGGGCAGACCAGCCGCTCACAGCTCAGGCCCTTGGTCTCGAGCTGCCGCACGAAGCGCGCGCGCTTGGCCTTGGAGCCGATGAGGCCCAAGTAGCGAAAGTCACCTCGCCGCAGCACCGCCTCGACGATGCGCAGGTCCAGCTGGTGATCGTGCGTCATCACCGCGAAGCAGCTCCCCGGCGCGGCGGCGGCCACTTCGGCCTCGACGGCGTCGACCGCGAGCGTGGTGACGTGCGCGGGCCAGGCCGGCGTGCCCAGCGTCTGGGGAAACTCGTCTGCCCGCTCGTCGACCCACGTCACCCGGCAGGGCAGCACCGCGAGGATCCGCGCCAGCGCCCGGGCGACGTGGCCTGCCCCGAAGAGCATCAGCTCGAAGCGCACGGCCGGCGTGGGCCAGCGCGCCACCTCTTCAGCCGACAGCGCCGTCCAAGCGACGCGCACCGTCCCGCCGCAGCACTGGCCCAAGGCCGCGCCCAGCGCGAAGTCGACGGGCGGAGGCCACACGCCCGAAGCCAGCGCCGCACGCGCGCGCCTGACCGCTTCGAACTCCAGGTGTCCGCCGCCAATCGTCCCCACCTGCGCCGCCGCGCTCACCAACATGCGCGTCCCGGCCTCGCGCGGGCTCGAGCCTCGCGCCTGCTCCACGCTGACGATCGCGCACGGCGTGCCGCGAGCCAGCCACTCCGCCGCTACCGCTCGGCTGACGTCCATGCCCTGGCTCCTCACCGAGGCATCAGACGCAGCGCCGCCAGCGCACGCAGGACGGCCTCCGGCGTCGCAGGCGCGTCCAGTTTAGGAGCGCAGCGCGCCGGCCCCGTCGCGGCCACGGCGTCCCGAATCGCGAGGAACGCCGAGAACGCGAGCAGGAACGGCGGCTCGCCCACCGCCTTGGACCGGTGGATCGTGTCCTCCGGGTTGGCGTCGTCGAACAGCGCCACGTTGAGCTCCAGCGGGCAGTCGTTCGCGGTGGGGATCTTGTACGTCGACGGCGAGTGCGTCAGCAGCTTGCCGCTGGCCGAATTCCAGACCAGCTCTTCGCTCGTCAGCCAGCCCACGCCCTGCACGAAGGCGCCTTCGATCTGCCCGAGGTCGATCGCCGGGTTGAGCGACCTGCCCGCCTCGTGCAGCAGATCGGCGCGCAACAGCCGCGTCTCGCCGGTGAGCGTGTCGATCAGCACTTCACTCACCGCCGCGCCGTACGCGAAGTAGAAGAACGGGCGGCCCTGCAGCGTCTCGCGGTTCCAGTGGATCTTCGGCGTGGCGTAGTACCCGTCGCTCCAGAGCTGCACGCGGGCGTGGTACGCGGCGCCGACGACCTCGCGGAACGGCAGCGCCTTGGGCCCGACGTGCACGAGCCCGCCTTCGAAGCGAATCACCTCGGCGCCGACGCCCTCGCGCTTGGCCAGGAACTCCACCAGCCGATCCCGCACCGCGCGCGCCGCGGCCTGCGCGGCCTTGCCGTTCAGATCCGACCCGCTCGACGCCGCGGTGGCCGAGGTGTTGGCGACCTTGCTGGTGTCCGTCGCCGTCGAGCGCACCCACGCCAGCGGCACGCCCAGCTCGTGCGCGACGACCTGCGCCACCTTGGTGAACAGGCCCTGCCCCATCTCCGTGCCGCCGTGGTTCACCAGCACCGAGCCGTCCGTGTAGACGTGCACGAGCGCCCCGGCCTGGTTGAAGTGCGTCGCGTTGAAGCTGATGCCGAACTTCACGGGCGTCAGCGCGAGGCCCTTCTTCAGGTAGGCGCTGCCCTGGTTGAACGTAACGATCGCCGCGCGTCGGGCGCGGTAGCCGCTGCGCTCCTCGAGCTGCCGCAGCAAGCGCGGGAGCACGTCGCCGGGCACCTCTTGCCCGTACGGCGTGAAGCGCCCCGTCTGATCGCCGTAGAGGTTGCGGTAGCGCACGTCGAGTGCGTCCACGCCCAGCCGCCGGGCGATGGTGTCGATCGCCACTTCCATGGCCAGCGCGCCCTGCGGTCCGCCGAAGCCACGAAACGCGGTGTTCGACTGGGTGTTCGTCTTCGCGCAGAACCCGGTCAACCGCACGTCGTTGAGCGCGTAGCCGCTGTCGAAGTGACAGAGCGCGCGGGACATGACGGGGCCGGACAGGTCCGCCGAGAAGCCCGCCTTCGACACCAGCGTCGCTTCCGCGCCCAGGACTCGGCCGGACTCGTCGTAGCCGAGCTTGAACGTCGTCCAGAAGTCGTGCCGCTTGCCGGTGATGAGGAAGTCGTCGTCGCGGTCCGCGCGCAGCTTCACCGGGGCCTTGAGCTTCCACGCGCAGAGCGCCGCGACGCACGCGAAGAGCCCCGACTGCGACTCCTTGCCGCCGAAGCCGCCGCCCATGCGCCGACACTCGACGTGCACCTGGTTCGACGGCACGTTCAGCGCGTGCGCGACGTGGTGCTGCATTTCGGTGGGGTGCTGGGTGGAACAGTGCACCCAGACGCCGCCGTTCTCCTCGAGCGCGGCGGTCGCGACCTGGCCTTCCAAGTAGAAGTGCTCTTGCCCGCCGTTGACGAACTCCCCTTCGAGCAGGTGCGGGGCCTTCGCCAGGGCGCTCGCGGCGTCCCCGCGGACCATGCGCATCGGAGGGATGACGGCCAGGCCTTTCTCGAACGCGTCTTGCACCGTGAGCACGGCCGGCAGGTCCTGGTACTCGACGATCGCCAAGCGCGCGGCCTTGCGGGCGAGCAGGTGTGACGTGGCGACCACGACGAAGAGCGGTTGGCCCACGAACTGGACGAGCCCGTCGGCCAGAATCGGATCGTCCTGCACCACCGGCCCACAGTCGTTGCGGCCGGGCAGGTCCTTCGCGGTGAAGACACCCACCACGCCGGGCGCGGCGCGGACTGGCTCCAGATCGAGCCGCGTCACCTTCGCGTGCGCCTTCGACGAGAGCCCGAGCGCGGCGTGCAGCGTGCCGGACAGCTCGGCGACGTCGTCGGTGTAGGTCGCTTCGCCGCTGACGTGGAGGTGGGCGGACTCGTGCGGCACGGGGACATGCAGCACCGGGCCCGCTTCCGTCGGCTTGGCGTGGCTCGTCACGAAGAACCTCCTTGGCCTGTGGCCTTTTCGTTCACGGCGCGAAGCAGCGGGTGAACGTTCCTCCGGGGCTCTGCACACACGCCGCCGCGCCGAGCCGGGCAAAGGCGTTGCGGGGGACGTGGTAGCGCGGCTCGGCGCGGCGCACACACTTGCCGCTGACGGTGCGCGTCGGGGCCACGCCCCAGATCTCCACCAGCGAGCCGAGCGCGTCGACGGAGTGGACGATGCGCTGGCGCGTGGACTCCGTCTCAGTCCACCCTTCCCAGCTCAGCGGGTCCGTCGGTTTGGCTCCGGGCGCGGCCTTGAACAGGTCGCGATCGAGCTGGGCGCCGTCCTCGACGTCCTTGAAGGTCCACCGCTCGCCCTTGCCCTGCGCGGCGTCTTGCGACTCTTCGCGCGTGAGCGTGCCGTCCTTGAAGCTGAAGCGGCGCTGGACGGGGCCGCCGACGGTGAACGCGCCGTCCTGCACGCTGCCCTGCACCGCCGCGCCGTTGACGCGGGCCAGGCGATCGCCTTCCCAGCTCAGGCTGAACGGCTCGAGCCCGGTGCTCGCCAGCCCGGTCCCCTTGATGGCCGCGCCGCCGACGAGGCGACCCGAAGCGTCGTACGAGAACGTGAAGCTCTCCTGATCTTTGAGCTGCTCGACCCACACGTCGCCGCGCTGCGCGAAGAGCGTGGCCGCCGCGGTGAGACTCACCAGGCGCTCCTTGTCCCAGCCCACGTCGACGCGCCAGACGATGCGGGCGGGCGGCGTCTTGCACCCGCCGGGGGAATCACACTTCCCGTCCCAGGCCGGTTGGTCGAGGTAGCTGTCGATGCGGGTGAGCTTGTCGCCGGTCCACGTGAAGTGCTCGGACGCGACGGCGCCGAGCGCGGCGCGATCTCTGGCGTACACCAGCCGCCCGTCGGCGTCGTATTGGAGCTTGCCCACGAAGTCGCCTTGCGCCTCTTTGCGCGTGACGACCAGCTCGCAGTCCACGCTGGGGAGCGGGTCGGCCTTCCAGTCCAGCGCCTTGAGGGCTGGGGCGCAGCCGGCGAGGGCCAGCGCGAACGGCAGCGCGAGTCGGGCGCTCATTTCTGGTGCGAAGCGATGAGCGGCGCGAGGAGCTGCCCGGACGCACCTGACGGCAACAGCGTGACCGGCGCGTTGGACTCGAGGAGCTTCTGCGTTTCGAGCAGCTCGAACATGGACTCCATGATCTCCGGGTCCTGGGCGATCTGCTGGAGCGCCTGCCCGACGATCAACGGGCGCTGCCCGGCGGCCCGCGCGAACTCGATGGCGGCCTGCCGCTCGGCCGTCGACTTGATCACGCTGACCTGGTTGGCGCCGTCCTGGCGAATGGCGCTGGTGACCTGCCGCAGCCGGTTGACGACCTTCTCTTCGATCTGCCGGATCATGCCGTGATCGCGGAAGTGCACCTTCCGAATGTAGACGCTGCCCAGCTGGTAGCCCCACTCCAGCGACCGCGGGCTGACCTCGTTGCGCACGGCCTGGCTCATGACGTGCCGCGTCTCGAGCATGTCCGTCAGCTTCATGTTCGACAGCGTGCGGACGGCGGCGTTCGACACGTTGGCGCGCAAGCTGCCGCGGGGGTCGGTGTTCTTGAACAGGAACTCGCCGGGGCTCGAGACGAGCATCTCGTACCAAATGCCGATGCCCATCGGCGCGCCTTCCTCCGAGTTCACCGGGTGGCTGCGCAGGTACTCTTGGTCCAGCCGCAGATCGACCGTGTACACCTTGCCGAACAGCGACAAGAGGATCGCCCGGGGCCCGAGCGTCATCCACAGCAGGTGCAGCCCCGGCTCGGTGATGGTGCCGATGGTGTCGCCAAAGAGCGTGAAGACCTTGGCGCGGCGCTCCTCGACGATGGTGTAGAGGCCCAAGAAGCGCGCGACGCCCAGCGCCATCGGGAGCCCGACGAGGAAGAAGAAGAAGCCGACGAGGACCGAGAAGAGGAAGCTCATTTCACTTCACCTCCAGCAGCGCGTTCTTTGCGCGGCCAAACAGAGACAGCTTCACGTTGCGGACGTACGCGGTGAGCACGCCCTTGCCGCCTTGGGCCTTGAGCGTCTCGAGCTGCTTGGACATTTGCAGCAGCGGCTCGACTTCACCCTGCGCGTTGAGCGTCTCGATCTCCACCGCGCGCTTGGACTGCACCAGCTTCTGGTCCGCGCTGGCTTGCGCCAGGGACACCTCGGCGCCGACCTGGTTGTGCGCGGTGTTGATCGCGGCGAGCGCGCTCTCGACCTCGGCCGGCGGGTCGATGCCGGTGATGAGCGACGCGTCCAAGATGATGCCGTAGCGCGCGCCGGAGCTGACGCAGTCGCGATCCATGGCCTCGTTGAGCAGCCGCAGGTTCTTGCGCAGATCGTTGATCGACACGCCGGCGGCGCGAGACAGATCGCCCGGCAGCGGCGCGGCGGCGGGGCTCGCTTCGAGGGCGGCGGCCTCCGGCGCTTCGAAGCTGGCGATCTTCTGCCGGAGGATCGACACGAAGTAGCCCAGCACGTGCACCAGCGGCCGCTTCACCGCGAACACGTACGCGTAGAGGTTCTGCTCGCTCACGCGGAAGCGCAGCTGCCCGACCAGGCCGATGTTGAGCTGGTCCTTGGTGACGGCGTCCAACATGGTGCCGCCGCGGTTGGCGTTGGCGTCCTCGGGGTCGAAGGCCAGGTTCACCGTCTCGGTGGCGACGGACACCTTGTAGACGCGCTCCCAGGGCCACTTGAAGTACGGGCCGCCTGGCGGAATGACGCGGACCTGCGGGTACTTGTAGCGCTCACGCTCGTCCGGCCGGAGGTGCTCGGCCATGGGGTTGTCGAGCGTGGTGGACGACAGCCGCTGTGCCCGCCCGAAGGACGTCTTGAGCGCGCGCTCGTTCTGGTTGACGGTGAAGAAGCCGGACAACACGTAACGCAAGATGAAGGCGCCCCCGACGCCGAAGACGAAGCCGGCGAAGGAGAAGTGGAAGAGCTCGTCCAAGGTGCACCTCGTACGGGAAAGACGGCGACGGCGGTTGGTCGTGCAGCGATCCGACGGGACCGTATAGCCGTTCAGTCTCCCGAACGCGTCAGCCAAACTCGATCCACACCGGCGCGTGGTCCGACGGCTGCTTGCCCTCGCGCGCCTGCTTGTCGACGCCGGCGTCCTGAAGCGACTGCGCTACCGGCGCTGTCACCAGCAGGTGGTCGATCCGCAGGCCGCGGTTCTTCTTGAAGCCGCTCATGCGGTAGTCCCACCACGAGAACAGCCCCGCTTCGGCCCGCTTGAGCCGCACCGCGTCCACCAGCCCGCAGGCGACCTTGAGCTCTTCGAAGGCCGCGCGCTCCGGCGCCGTGAAGAGCGTCTGGCCGTGGAACAGCCGCGGATCCCACACGTCCAGGTCCGTGGGCGCGACGTTGAAGTCGCCGCAGACGACCGCGCGCTCGGTCGGCGCGAAGCGGGTCGGCAGGAAGCGCGTCAGCCGCCGGTACCACTCGAGCTTGTAGCGGTACGCCTCGGAGTCGACCTCCTGGCCGTTGGGCGCGTAGAGGCCGACGACGTGCACGCCGCTCACCCTCGCCGCGACGAGCCGCGCCTGCTCGTCCCCGTCGGCCATGTTGCGGACCACCTGCTCGGGCTTCTCTTTCGAAAGGATCGCCACGCCGTTGTACGAGCGCTGGCCGAAGACCGTCGCGTGGTAGCCCAAGCCCGACAGCTCCAGCGCGGGGAACTGCTCGTCGGTGCACTTGAGCTCCTGCAGGCACAGCACGTCGGGCTGGTGCGTCGACAGCCACCCGAGCAGCTGCTCGAGCCGCGTGCGCACCGAGTTCACGTTCCACGTCGCGACCTTCATGCGGCACGGCTTACTGCGACGCTCGGCACATTTCGCGGATCGCTGGTGCTGCGCCGCCGCGCCCAGGCTGTACAGTGCGCCATGTCCTTCGAACGAGCTGAAGCAGCGGCGCTGAGGATCTTGTCGGGGCTGGAAGACGGCACCATGACGGCCGCGCAGTCCGCGGACCTGCTCGAGGAAGCCGACCCCGCGCTCGTCTACTTCATCTTCACGTGGATCCGCCGCCGCTACGCCGACAACCCCAACGCCGACGCCGTCATCGGCCGGCTGCTCGCCGTCACCGAGCGCACGCCGTCGCTCGCCGCGAAGATGAAAGAAGGCCACGCGGACCCCGTCGTCGCCTGGTTCGAAGAAGAGCACTCCTACCGAGAGCTCGGCGCGCGGGACTTCATTCACGTCATCATCGAGAAGCTCGAAGGCTGAAAACCCCCGAGTGGGTAGATCGTCTCGCCGCGCGGGGCGTTCATGTCCGGCACCTCACCCAAGGAACGGACGAACGCCATGCACATCAAGAACTTGCGCCGCACCCTGACCCTCGGCCTCGCGCTGCCCACCCTCGCCTTCGCCGCGCCCAACGACGCCTTCCGGGGCGCCGCGCAGAAGGGCGTCACCTTCCTCGGGAACGACACCGTGCGCTGGCAGAAGTCGAACAACTGCTACGGCTGCCACGTGCAGGCGGTCACGCTCGAAGGCCTCTCCGTCGGGCTGCACAACCAGTACTCCGTGCCCAAGGGCGTGCTCGACGAGGTGCTCCGCGGCATCCTCCAAACGCCCGGCGGAGCGCGCACGCCGGGCGGGCTGACGCACTCGGGCTTCCCGCGCACGGCCAAGACGTTCGGCGCCAGCGCGTTCGCCCGCTACGACAAGCTCGTCGACGGGAAGCTGTCGGACGACCTGCTCAAGCTGGCCAAGGAGCTCATCGCCTTCCAGCAGAAAGACGGCTCCGTCGTCGGCGACCACCAGAGCTACCCCGTCACCACCGGCGTCGCGCAGGCCACGTTCCAGGCCTCGCAGACCTGGCGCCAGGCGTACGCGCGCAGCGCCGACTCGGTGTGGCTGACGCCGCTGCAGAAGGCCGAGCAGTACATGGCCACCGTCGCCAAGGGCATGGCGACGAGCGGGAGCGGCGCCTACCTCCAGGACCTCAACTACACGCTCATGGGTCTGCTCGCGGCCGGGGCGTCGCCCACCGAGCCCAACGTCGCGGCGCTCATTGCGCTCGTCGAGAAGCGGCAGCTCAAAGACGGCGGCTGGGGCTTCGGCGACGGGGGGGCGGACGCGTTCGCCACCGGCCAGACGGTCTACACGCTCAAGCTCGCCGGCCGCACGGAAGCGGACTCGGCGGTCAAGCGTGGGCTGTCCTGGCTCGTCGAGCACCAGGGCGCTGACGGGAGCTGGGGGCACTCGGGCTCCGGGCGCGCCGAGGCCATGTGGGCGGTGCTGGGGCTGGTCTCGGTCGACGTGCTGTCGCTGGCCGTCAGCGGCGTCACCGACGGCGAGCACGTGCTCCCGAAGATGGAAGTGTCCGTCGAGGCCAAGGACAACAGCGGCGCGCAGGTGAAGGAGACCCAGGTCCTCGTCGACGACCTGCCGCTCAAGAAGTCGGAGAACGGCACGCTCAAGTTCGTCTGGGAAACGCAGGGCCTTTCCACCGGCAAGCACACCTTCGACGTCGTCGCGAAGAACGCCAAGGGCCAGCTGAGCCGGCGGCGCTTCGAGGTGTTCGCGGGCGACCTGTACCTGACCCAGCTGGGCACGGCCTTCACCAACGAAGGCACGCAGGTGACGCTGCGCAACATCGCCCCCGACGGCCTGGCCGGCCAGGTGCGGCTGAGCGTGTTCAAGGACGACGGGAAGGACGCCGTCTACACGTCGACGCAGCCGTCGCGGCACGGCGCCACCGCGTTCATGTTCGGCGGCAAGGGCAAGGACGGCAAGCCGCTGGCGCCCGGGCGCTACAAGGCAGAGCTCGCGTTCCTCGACGACAAGGGCGCGGTGCGGCAGCGGGAAGAGACGCTCTTCGTGCACGACACGCTCGAGGCGCAGCAGGCCCGCTACGCCGAGGTCGCCGGAAAGCTGGACCTGGCGCGAGACGGCTCCGGCGCCGCCAACGCCCAGGTCGAGCTGGTGGACGAACAGGGCAAGGTCGTTCAGCGCGTGCTGAGCAACGAGGCCGGCAACTACCGGTTCAAGTCCGTCGACTCGGGCAAGTACAAGGTGCGCGTGCGCAAGGACGGGTTCAAGGCCGAAGAGGCCGCGGTGGACGCGAAGGCCGGCGCCGCCCCCGCCGCGGCGAGCGTCTCGCTGCACTAAAGCGCCTCCCACGAGCCGGCCGCGCCAGGGTTCGCCCTGGCGTACGGGCGCGGCGCAGGCGGCGTGAACGACGCCGTCTCCACGCTCGCGCTGGACCGGACGTCACCTCGGCGCCGCATTCGCAGCGCGCCCCGACGAAAGGCCAAGTCCGCGCTGCGTCGGTAGGTCCGGCGCCCACTCGTGGCGGAGTTGCCGCTGCGCGACATGCAGCACACGTGAGTCGAGCGAGGGTGCTCAGCGCCGACCGGTTCCCGCGGACTTAGGGACCGCGCCCGCCGCGCGCACGACCCGGGGCTGGGCCAGGCCGTGGTGCACCGCGGCCTCTTCTTTGAGCTGCGTCTCGACGGCGCGCAGCATGAACGCGTCGACGCGCAGCGCGGCGCAGCTCTCGTTCACCTCTTCGCGGATCGCCTGGTAACGCCAGCCCAGGTGACGCAGCTGCGCGAGCGCCGACACGAGCCGCACCACGTGCACGTCGACGTACTCGCCGTCCGCCGGCAGGCCGAGATCGTGGTGGCGCATGGCCACGAGGGTCGCGAAGCGCGGCAGATTCCACGCCGCGTGCACCTCGCCGCCGATCTCCACGTGCACCCTTTCGACGACGCGCCCGACACGCGCGTCCGTCGGGTCGATCGCCTCACCCGCCAAGGCGAGGCTCGCCATGGACCGGAGCGCGACGGCGCGGCCCAAGTCATGGAGCATGCCGGCGAGGAACGCTTGATCGCTGTGCCCACCGCGCACCTTCATGGCGAGCCACGCCGCCGTGCGCGCGGTGATGACCGACTCGTCGATCACCTCGGTGAAGCGCTGCGAGAACCGGGCGAACTCGCTGCGGACCTGCGCATGGAACAGCGAGCGCGCGGCGACCGTCCCGGCGATGCGGGACAGCTCGGCGATGCCCAGGCGAGTCACCGCGTCGCGCAGCGTCTGGATTTCCTGCGCGCCCATGTAGACCGGCGAGTTGGCGACCTTGAGCACACCGGCGGACAGCGCGGGATCCTGCCCGATGAGCCGCGACAGCTCCGACAGCGAGACGTCCGGCTCGGCCACCGCGTTGAGCACCCGCAAGGCGACCGCTGGCAGCGAAGACGGCGCCGGCCGGTTCTTCTGGTAGTGGGCGAGCACCTTCTGCGCGAGCTGGTCTTCGGCTTCCTGCTGCGGCTGGGTCAGCGGCGCCTCGACGGGTACGACCAGACCCGTCCAGGCGATCAGCTGATCGAACGGCGTCGCTTCGGCCTTGCCACCTTGGATCACCCGCAGGGCCGGTGAAGGCGCCGTGGGCGCGGGGGGTTGCGGCGCGGTGCTGCGCGCGGGGGTGCGACGCCCGAACCACCCCCGGACCCTGTCCCAAAACCCCATGCCCAGCCGCTCAGCAGGTTGTGTGCCGCGGGCGTCGTTGGGCCTCACCCTCCGGCCGACGTGTAGTGCCGAATCGAGCGCAGCCACACGGCGCGGGCGGCGGCCGCGAACAACCCGGCGCCCAGCACCGAAGCGACGAGCGTGGGCCAGTCGAGCCGCCCGAGCAGCGCCTCCGCGGGGTACGTCGTCATGAGCCCCAGGGGCAGCAGCACGGTGAAGACCACGCGCAGCGCGCCTCGGAACACCGTCACCGGCCAGCGCGCCAGGTCGAACAAGCTCGTGAAGAGGTAGGTGAGGTTGTCGATCTTCACGACGTAGAAGGCCGCGGACACGATGACGATCCACAGCGAGTAGAGGATCCACACCGCCGCCGCGACGAGCACCGCCATCTGCAGCACCCCCACCGCGGACGGCCAGCGCCCCAGCCGCGTGAAGGCGAACGTGAAGACGATGCTGGCGTTGACGAGCCCGGCGACCCGCCAGAGCTGAAAGCGCGACGTGGACACCAGGAACTGCGCGTCGGCCGGCTTGAGCAGCACGAAGTCCAGCGTGCCCTTGCGAATGTGCTCGATGACGGCGACGAGCCCCGGGTTGATCGCCCCCTCGAGGATCGCCTGGAGCAGCAGGAAGCAGCCGATGACGACGAGCGATTCCTCGAAGCTCCAGCCGGGAATGCCCCGCCGCTCGTCTGCGTAGACGACGAAGAGCGGCACCAGCGCCGCCGCCGCCGAGAACACCGACAGCGCCCCGTCGATGAGGAAGTCCCAGCGGTACTGCGCGGCGAGCAGCCCAGACGTCCGCAGCTGCAGCCCGAACAGGCTGACGTAGCGGCCCAGCCCCCTCACCCGCCCACCGCCTGAAAGCGCCGCACGCCCAGCCGCCAGAGCACCAGCGCCACCGTCATCAGCCCCAGCGCCCAGGCCCACTGCGCGGCGAGCATGCGCAGCGCGGACCCCAGCTCGTGCTGGCCGAGCAACAGCTCCACCGGGAAGCCCAGCTGGTAGCGAAACGGGAGGTACGCGGCCACCGCGCGCAGCCACGGCGGGAACAGGTCCGTCGGCACCAGGTAGCCCGAGAAGACGAAGAAGCAGGTGAACCACACGTCCATCACCTTGAGGCTCTGCTCCATGCGGAAGGCGAGGGAGCCGATCGCCACGTTGGCGAAGAAGGCGATGAGCCAGCCGCCGAGCAAGGCGAAGGGCACCAACGGCCACAGCCGCCAGTCGGACGCGAGCTGCCGGTGCGCTCCCACCGCGAAGAGCACCACCAGCACGGGGATCGACACCGCGGCGCGCAGCGGCATGGCGGCCACGTTCGACGTCGCGAAGGACCACACCGGGTGCAGCGGCTTGAGCAGCCGCATGGCCAGCGTGCCCTGGCGGATCTCGAAGTTGATCTCCCAGGCCGCCCAGGCCGACACGAGCTGGCGCACCATGAACATGGTCAGGAAGTACGCGACGAACTCGGCGCTGCCCCAGCTCCGGCCGCTGCTCGACGCCACCGGCGCGGCGTGGGCCACGGCGGACCAGAGCGCCAGCATGACGAAGGGCATGGTGGTCGCGAAGACCCAGATGATCATCTCCGCGCGGTACGCGAGGGACTCCGCGAAGCCGACCCGCATCAACGTCGGCAACACCTTGAGCGGCCGCCAGAGACTCACCGCACGGCCTCGGTGGACCTCGTGTCGGCGGCGGTGCGGGCGAACAGCTCGCTCATCACCTCTTCGAGCGGCGCGTTCTCGACGTTCAGGTCCCGCACCGGCAGCGTGCCCAGCGCCTTGGCGACGACGGCGCTGACCTGCGCGGCGGGGATCTGCAGCTCACTCTCCGCGGCGCTGAACTTCACGACGGTGCCCAGCGCCTCGACCTGCGCGCGCGTCGTCGGCGAGGCGAAGCGCAGGGTCAGCCGCTTCTCGGGCTTCACCTGCTGCACCAGCGAGGCGAGCGTGCCGTCGAAGGACAGCCGGCCCTTGTCGATGACGACGACCCGCGGGCAGAGCGCTTCGACGTCGTCCATGTAGTGGCTGGTCAGCAGAATCGTCGCGCCGGTCTGCTGGTTGTACCGGCGAATGAAGTCGCGCATGGCGACCTGCATGGACACGTCGAGGCCGATGGTGGGCTCGTCCAGGAAGAGGACCTTGGGGCCGTGCACCAGCGCGGCGACGAGCTCACACTTCATGCGTTCACCCAGCGACAGCTGCCGGGTGGGCTTGTTCACCAGCTCGCCGAGCGCCAGCAGCGTCACCAGCTCGTCCAGGCGCCTGCGGTAGACGTCCTTGGGCACGTCGTAGATGGCGCGGTTGAGCTCGAACGTCTCGGCCGGAGGCAGGTCCCACAGCAGCTGCTGCTTCTGGCCCATCACCAGCATGATCTTCTCGAGGAACGCGCTCTCGCGGCGCTGCGGCTCGTGCCCGTCGACGCGCACCTCGCCCTCGCTGGGGTGCAGCAGGCCGGCCAGCGTCTTGAGCGTGGTCGTCTTGCCCGCGCCGTTGGGGCCCAGGAAGCCCACGCACTCGCCGGCCCCAAGCTCGAAGTCGATGCCGTCGACCGCCTTCACCGTCTGCCAGTCGCGGCGGAACAGCGCCTTGAGCGCGGCGGCGGCGCCGGGCGGACGTTTGTGCACCCGGTAGTGCTTCTTGAGTCCCCGCACGCGGATCATGGCGCGGGTCGCTTTAGCGCCGTCTGGACGCGCCCGCCCAACAAAGCTACGGCGAGCTCCAGTCCATGTCAGCGAACCCGGTGAGCGACTTGAGCGCGTGGCTGCCTCGGCTGGTGGCCACCTGGCGGCAGGGCAACGAAGCGCGCAGCCCCAAGCGTCAGGAGCGCGGCCGCCACCACGGCCACCACCGCGGGCCGCCGCGCAGCGCGCCTTCTCCAGCGAGCGCCGACCTGACGGGCGACGAGCTCCAAGCCGTCGCCGCCGGCGTCCGGCAGCTGTCGCTCGGCCTCACGAGAGATCGCGCCTTGGCCGGCGCCCGCTACATGGACGACGCGCGACTGCTCGGCGCTTACCTCCTGTTCTACTGGCCGGTGTCCTACGCGCAGGCCCGCGCGGTGCTCGGCGAGCTGCCGCGACGGCCGGGCTCGGTGCTGGACCTCGGCTCGGGGCCGGGGCCCATGGCCTTCGCGGCGCTGGATGCCGGGGCGCGAGACGTGAA
>JALHOS010000173.1 GCA_022842905.1 Myxococcaceae bacterium
GCTGCCCGCGTCGGCCCGCCAGGTGACCTTCGCCGCGCGCAGGCCGTCGTCGTGCTCGGGCACGCTGCCGTGGCTCACGCTGACGCCGGGGCGGGCGACGTGTGGGAAGCCGCGGGACCCGCGCCCGACTTCGCCGGTGAAGTCTTCGAGCACCACCCACTGCGCTTGGTCCGCCGAGTCGGCGAAGGTGCGGTCCAGCCGAGCCACCTGCGCCACGGCCGACGGCGAGCCGTACTGCGGGTCGAAGTTGCGCAGGAACACGCGGTCCTCGTCGCTGCCCAGGTGGGCGCGGAAGAAGGCCACCAGCGTCGACAGGCCCGTCTCTCGCTGGGCCTGGCTGCCGATCTGCCGGCTGTCGAAGAGCGCGCGCTGCCCTTCGCAGCGCTCGGCGTCCGTCTCCTGCCACTCGGTGTTGTAGAAGTTGTGGTTGGCGCCCCAGACCGCGACCATGGACTTGGGGGACGGCGTGGCTTCGCGCGTGGCGAAGGACATGCGGTCGTACGGCTGCATGCCCTGCAGGTCCGACACGTCGCCGTCGCACAAGGGCAGCAGCACGTTCCAGGCGGTGCCCAACGCGTCGAGTACGCGCGACGTCTGGCCGTCGACCGGGCCGATTTCGAAGATGCCGCGCACCGTCAGCGGCTCGACGAGCTTGCTGGGCCAGGGGCTGTTGCGGTCGAGGTACTGGTTGTACGCCGCGCGCACGCCTTCGCCGCCGCGGCTGTGCCCCATGAAGCCGACGCGGGTGAAGTCGAGCTTGCCTTCGAGGCTCGTGCCCAGGCTGGACGGCGTCGCTTGCACGCCGCGGTTCCACGCCGACAGCCGCTCGAGGTGCTTGAGGACCAGGCGGCCCCGCGCGAGGTTGAGCCCGAAGTCACCCGACACGCCGCCGGCCGCGGTGATGCCTCGGTTGGCGTTGATGGACACGACGGCGAAGCCCCAGGAGTTCAGCCGCTCCGCGAGGTAGTCGTAGCCGCGGTGGTTGGGCGTGGGCACGTAGCCAGCGGGGCAGGTGCCGCTCGTCGTGTACTGGGTGCTGTCGTCGGAGCGCGGATTGCTGCCGCGGCCGCAGGTGCCGTGGTTGCCGTGGAGGAAGACGACGAGCGGGAGCTTGCCTGCGGGCAGCGGCGTGGGCAGGTGCACGCTGGCCCACAGCTCCGTGCGGCGCCCTTGGAGGACGTCGCTCATGGTCTCCGCCGGGAAGCGGTACTCGGCGACGCGGCTGCCGAGCGTGCCCGGCGTGTTCGCGTCTGGCGCGGTGCCGGTCAGCGGCGCGTCGCTCGACTCTTCGCCGAAGTCGGAGAAGGTCGCGTCTTGGCCGCAGGCGAGGGCGAGCGTGAGGGGAACGACGAACAACGCGAGGCGTGAGGGCCGCATCGAGGCTTCTCCGAGCTTGGGGGGCAGGCTGCTGCGGGAGACGTCGAGGCGGCCTTTCGTCGAGTCGCCGAGCGCGCGCAAGTGACAGTTGTGTCAGTCAAGAAGCGTTGCGGTCAGTGGTGCGTGAGCGCTCCAGGTGAGGCCGCGCGTTCCGTGTGGATCCACGTCCCGCGGCACGGAATGAACCGCCGTTCACGGCCGTTCACTTTCGGCATGCGCCCTCGCCATCCTCGCCTCCACGTCGCGGTCGCAGAGCGCCTCTCCCAGCTCGACCGTGCCGCGTGGGACTCGGTGACACGACGCGCCGGCGTCTTCCTCCGTCACGACTTCCTCGCCGCGCTGGAGCACGCACCGCCTCTGGAGTGCGCCCCGCGCTACGTGCTCCTGTCCGACGACGCTGGCCGGCCGCTTGGCGCGGCGGTCGCGCAGCTCGTCCACGTGCGGGGTGCGCGCGCCGTCGCCGAAGACTCCGCTGCCGTCCCGAAGCCCATGCGTCGCCTGGTGCCCCTCGTCGACGAGCGGGCGCTCGTGCTGGGCAACCTGGCTGCGTGGGACGAGAGCGGGCTGGCGCTCGCCCCGGACGCCGACGAAAGGACCGTGTGGCTCACCCTCGCCGACGTGCTGCATCGACTCCGCCGCGCCGAGCGCGCCCAGGGCCACGTCAACGTCGCGCTCGTCAAGGACGTCGCGGTGACCGCCAACGCCGCGGCGGTGCTGCGGGCCGACGGCTACGCGCCGACGGCCTCGGGGGCGACCCTGGCCCTCGACCTCGAGCCGGGCTGGCGCACGCTCGCCGACTACCTCGGCGCGATGACCTCCCACGCCCGCTGCGCCGTGAAGAAGACCCTCTCGGCGGTCGAGCGCGCGGGCTTCGTGGTGCGCAGCCTGACCGCCGACGAAGCCTGGGCCCGCGTCGCCGAGCTCGAGCGGCTCTACGCGCAGGTGTGGAGCCGGGCCGACGTGCGCCCGCTGACGCTCTGCGGTGTGTACTTCGCGTCGCTGCGCACGCGCCTCGAAGACGATTGCGCGCTCCTCGCGCTCGAAGGCCCGACGGGGCTCCTGGGCTTCATCAGCGTGCTCAAGTCCAACGACGTCGCCGTGGCCTACTACCTGGGCTTCGACCGGAGCCAGGACGCGCCGCTGTACCACCGCCTCCTCGTCGCCGCCGTCGAGCAAGCGCTGGCCTGGGGCTGCCGGCGCGTGTCCATGGGGCGCACCTGTGACGAGACGAAGGCGCGGCTCGGCGCGACGGCGACGCCGACGCAGGTCTGGGTGCGCCACCGGGTGCCGCCGCTCAACTGGGGCTTGGGGGCCGTGCTCGGGGCGCTGCCGCCACCGCCGCTGGGCGAGCCTTCGCGCGTCTTCAAGCGCGCCGGGTAGAGCTCGCACGCTGCGGTCGACATCGGGAGAGCGGCGAAGCATGGTCTTGCGCGCCGTCACCCCTCGTCGTCCTCGACCGGAGCGTTCCCATGAAGCGTCTTGCCCTGCTCGCGCTGTGCCTGTCCTCCACCGCCTTCGCCGACGGCGCCATCATCTGCAAGAAGGAGAGCACCAAGGCGTGCAAAGACCGTCAGTACTGCTGCTACTCGGGCAGCGAGTCCGACGGGGACAAGAAGTGCAAGGAGCTCGGCTGTGTGCGCGGCGGCACCTCGTCCTGTCCGAACGCGGCGAACGTGTCGAGCTGCGGCACGCGCGACCACAAGTGAAGCACCTGGCTGACGGTCGAAAGGCCTTCGATTTCTGTCTGCGGCGGCGTTGAGGAGTAGGCTGTTGGTCGTGCGCGCGGAGGACCCAGGCCTGAAGGCGTTGCTGGCGAGGCCGAGGCAGCGCTTCGAGGAAGGGGAGCTGCTCGGCGCTTTCCGCGCGGTGGCCGAGGTCCTCCAGGCCGCGGACCACCTGGCGACCGGCGAGGCGTACGCGGCCCTGCTCGACGTGGTGGACAAGCTGGCGCTCGCGCCCGGCCCCGGGGGCACGCTGTCCGAGACCGCGCTCTTCGAGCTGGGCACCGACTTCGTCGGCAAGGGCATGTTCGACGTGGCCGCCAGCGCGTTGTCGGCTGCTGGGGTGGCCGCCACGAAGGCCGGTGAGCTGCCCTTGGTTCGCCGAGCGTACGTCGCGGCGGCCGGAGCGGCGTCGGCGGCCGGCCTGTCGCGTCAGCACGCCCGCGCGCTCGTCAGCTTGGCCGACGCGGAGCTGGACCTGAACGGCCCGCTGCCGGCCCAGGGCCTGTGCACCACCGCCGTGCAGCTGCTCAAACAGGACGTCGCGCGCTACGCCCGCGTGGACGAAGGCCTGGCCCACGAGTCGCTGGGCGACGCGCTGGCGCAGCTCATGCGGTACGACGGCGCGTCGAGGCAGTGGACGCAGGCGTCGGACTGCTTCGCGCTCGCTGGGGTGGCGCGGCCGAGCCTCAAGGCCAAGCTCGCGATGACGGCGGACGTGACGAGCACCATTCTCGACCCGGCGCTCTTGCGCAGGCCACGGCGCTCCTGAGCGCTCGAGGCGGGCAAGTGCCTTCGCGGTGCCCGGTCGGAGGTTCGAACGGACGACGGGTCGAAATGGCCGCACTGCGCGGTTCGCTCTAGGCTCGCGGCGCGTGGAGTTCCTCGACACGGTCGTTGAGCCAACTGAAGTTCGCGATCCGCTCGTCGGCACCAAGGTGCTCGGCTACGAGATCCGCCGGCCCATCGGCGTCGGGGGCATGGGCAAGGTCTACGAAGCGATCGATCGCAACCTCGGGCGCCGCGCGGCGGTGAAGGTCTTGCTGCCCGAAGTCGCCAAGCACTCGGAGTTCGTGGCCCGCCTCCAAGCCGAAGCGCGTGCCGCGAACGCCGTTCGGCACCGGGGCATCGTCGACGTGTTCGGCTTCACGGAGCTGCCCGACGGCCGTCACGCCATCGTGATGGAGTACCTCGAAGGCGTTCCTCTGGACGAAGAGCTTCACCGCCTCGCGGCGGAGGGGCGGCGCCTGCCGACTGGGGCGCTGCTCGAGCTGCTCGAGCAACTCGCGGCGGTGCTCTCCGCGGCCCACGGCGCGGGCGTCGTTCACCGCGACCTCAAGCCCAGCAACCTCTTCCTGATGAAGGAGGCCGAGGGCGGGAACACCCTCAAGGTCCTCGACTTCGGCGTCGCCAAGTACGACGTGCAGAACTCTCCCAAGACCGCGACCAACACGCTGCTGGGCACGCCGCATTACATGGCGCCAGAGCAGGCGGCTGGCCAGCCGGCCGCGCCGTCGATGGACCTCTACGCGTTCGGCGTCATCGCCTTCGAGCTCTTCACCGGTCGCACGCCATTTCTCCACGCGAACGTGATGTCGCAGCTGCTCGCCCACCAACAAGAAGCGCCGCCCACGCCGTCGTCCATCAACCCGAGCCTGCCCGCCGCGCTCGACGCCTTCCTGCTCAAGCTCCTTGCGAAACGGCCGGACGAACGCTTCGCGTCGGCGCAAGAGATTCGGGCCGCGCTCGCCCCGCTGCGTCGGGCGCTGAGCGACGCAGAGGCCTTGCCTACGGCGCCGGAGCTGCAGGCGCTCGGCGGACCCGCGGCTTCAGCGCCACCGGCCGCGCGCAACACCACGCAGGCAGTCGCGCGCCAGGCGATTCGCCGGAGCCCGTGGCCAGCGGTTGCAATCGCCTTGGGGCTCGCGGTGCTCCTCGCAGGCGGGCTGTGGGCGGCCCGGGACCGGACGTCGACTTCGGAGGCTCCACGGCCTTCGCCGCCGCAGCCGACGGCGACAGCGCTGGCTGAACCTCCACCCCAGCCGACGCGCCCGCCCGAGGCGACGCGCCTGCCCGAGCCGAAGCCTCCACCCGAGCCGGCGCGCCCGCCCGAGCCGTCGCGCTCGCCTGAACCCGAGCCGCCAGCGCCAGTCCAGCGTGCACCGGTGGCGCCCAAGAGCGCTGCGCCCGTCGCGCCGACGCCGACTTCCACCCTTGGAACCCGGCGCGCGGCGCTCGCCAGGCGAATCCGGAGCCTCGACGAGCGACTGATGCGAGCCGAGGGGTCCGGAGCCTCGGTCTCGCTCGAGCGCCAACAGGTTCGTGCGCTGACGGCCGTTCTCCAGAGCGGCACCGACTCGCGACAGCTCGACCAGGTCGAAGTGGCGCTGCAGCGCTTGGAGGCAGACGTCCCATGATGTGGTGCGCTCCGCTGGTGCTCGCGCTGTCGGCTGTCCCTTCGAATGTCGGCTTGGCGGTGACCAAGCTCAGCGGCGTGAGCAAGGCCGAGGCCGCGCGCCGCGCCGCCCTGGTGCGCGAGAAGCTGCAGTTGGTCGAGGTGCTGGACTTGGTGGCTTGTCAGAACCGGCTGCCCTGTCTGTTGAAGGAAGCTCGCGGTCGGCAGTGGACGGCCCTCGTCGCGCTCGAGACGGCGAGCGTGCTGGGCGACGCCATCGTCGACGTGAAGGTGCTCTCCGTCGAAGAGGACGGTCGCGAGCTGGCGCGCAGCAACGTCCAGGTGGCCGAGGCTCGGCTCGGCGCTGCGCTGGACGAACGGTTGAGCGACGTGCGCAGGGCGCTCGCCGAACTCACTGCGCCAGCGCCGGCACCACGCGTGGACCCACCACCGCCTGCCGAGCAGCGCCTCGAGTCGTCACCCCAGCCGCCTACGGCCTCGGCGCCGACACCCTCAGCGGCGGCCCGCGTGACGCCTGAGCCGCCCCGCGGTGAGCGGCCAGCCGCACGGTGGGTGCCGCTCGGCGTCGCCTTGGCGCTGGGGGTTCTTGGAGCGGTCGGCCTGGGAATCAGTGAGAGCGTCGCGGCCCAGCTGCGCACCGCCAGGCTCGATCAGACACAAATCGACCAGCTCGTGGCCTCCGGCGATTCGTGGCGAACCGCGGGCCTGGTGGGGGTCGTCGGCGGTGGTGCGCTGGCCGCAGCCTCGCTCATCCTCGCCCTGGCGTGGCCGACCGCGCCCGTGGCGCCCGTCGCCTTCTGGCACTCCGACGCTCGTGGGCTGGCCTTCTCTGGAGTCTTCCCGTGAACGCGCGAACGCTGGCCGCCTGCTCCGTCGCTGTCGCGAGCCTCGCCTGCGAGAGCTTCGAATCCCTCGGGGTCGCGGCCGCGTGCCGGAACCAACTCCCGCGCTGCCCCACGCTGGATGCCGGCACAGTGGACGCAGGGACAGTGGACGCAGGGACAGTGGACGCAGGGACGGTGGACGCAGGGACCTCAGACGCAGGGACCTCAGACGCAGGCACGGTTGACGCAGGGACGGTTGACGCAGGCGTCGTGGACGCAGGCGTCGTGGACGCAGGCGCCGCGCAGCTCGTCTTGAGCCTTGCGTGGACTGCGCGCGAGGGTGGCCTGTTTGCTGGAGCCCGACCCTTCCGAAGTCACCTCGCCGCCATGGACGGCGGGCTGGTGCTGTGGGCGATGAGCACGGTGAATCCAACGGACGTATTCGACGGGCCTCCCAAGGATCTCGTGGGCGGCTACGCCGTGGCTGTCGACGTGGGTTCCGGCTCGTGGCTCCTCAACGACGGCGGGCTCGGACCCAGGAGCAGTGACGCGGCGCTGTCGTATCTGACGTCCTACGTCTCACCGTTGAACGTCACTGCGGGCCGCGCGACCTTGGCCAAGGCGGAGCTGCTGCTGGACGGTGGCGAGCCTCGCTACTCGGACGGCGGCACCCTGCTGAGCGACGGCGGTCGGCCACAGTTCTCCAACCGAAATGCCACGCAGCTGTTCAGCCTCGACGTTCGGGAGGTTCGCGGCTCGTTGCTCTCGTACGACCTCGCTCAGCTTCCGTTGGCCGCGGGGCCGCTCTCGCTGCTCGACGGCGGTCGCACCGAAGCGACGGTGCTGCGCGGCGCCACGGGCACCCAGCTCACGCTGGCAGGGCAGTCGATCGCAGCGCACCCGTGCCAGGCGCTGCCGCTCGACGTCGTCACGACACACGACTCGACGGTCGGTCTCACCGTGGATCGGCTCCTGACGCTCAGTGTGTGTGCCGAGGCCCGCGTCCTCGCGTACTCGGCCCAAGTCGCGCTCGGCGATCTGAGCCTCGGACCCGTCACCAGCGCCCGCATGGGCATTGCGCCTGAGGGCACTTCGGGACGCGCTCCGTGCGTGGCTGCGTCTTCCGCGAGTGCGCTGACCGTGTACCGCCTGACGCCTGCGGGCACCGCGGTCGCCGCGCGCGTTCCCCTCGTCACCCGTGGACCGATTCCAGCCGTCGAGGCGGTCGCCGTCGACACTCTCAATCGGCCCGTATTGGTGCTCCGCGCGCCGCGCGGGGAGCTCGTCGAGGTGGCCGGCCTGCGCGCGCCGGTCGCCAGCGCGGCCGGGCTGCTCGTCCTTGGGCTCGGCGAAGACTTGCAGGTGCGCTGGGGCGGGCCCGTCGTCCTGGCGAATGGCGAGGCGCTCCGCGCGAGCGCGGCCGTCTTCTCCGAAGGGCGGCTCGTCGTCGCCCTCGAGTGCGCGGCCGCGAGCGACGCCGGAGTGTGCACGTCACTCAGCCCCGCGTTGGCCCGCGTCGGGCCCTTCCCGCTGTTCGACTTGCCGTAGGCCACGGAGTTCCTGAACGCGCCTTCCTTGGCGCCCCGCACTCGAACGCGTGCGCCCGAGGACCGGCCAGCCACGGCGCCGCAGAAGCTCGGCCGCACCTGGCGAAGTCTGCTAGGCGTGCGCGTCTTTTCGCCGCTTCGCTTCAGAAGGGGGCCGTCCTTTCATGCGCCGTGCACACTCCGCAGTGACGTCCGCGCTGTGCGTCCTGCTCGCCGCCGCGTCGGCCCACGCCAGCGGCTTCTACTTCGTGGACAACGGCAACAAGACGCTCATGCAGGGCGGCGCCATCACCGCCGAGGCTGACGACCTGTCGGCCATGCAGCACAACCCCGCAGGCCTGGCGCAGAAGCGCGGGTTCTCGTTCCTGGCCGACGGCAACCTGCTGTTCCACAGCGTCAGCTTCCTGCGGCAGTTTCAGAACTTCGACCCCAACAACCCGAACACGCGGCTGAGCGGGCTGGTCGAAGTCGACAAAGCCCCGTTCCTCTCGCCCATGCTCGGCGTGGGCTACGGCATTCCCGTCGGCAAGCGCACGCTGGCGCTGGCCTTGGGGCTGTGGGGCCCTCCGGCCGTGGGGAAGGTGACGTACCCCTCGCCCAACTACACGAAGGACGCCGACGGGAAGTACGTCGCCGACCCGCGCCGCGTCGCCGGGCACCGCTACGGCCTCATCTCCCAGGACATTCTCATCGCCTACCCGACGCTGTCCGTCGCGCTCGACGTGCACCCCAAGGTGCTCGTTGGCCTGTCGCTGCAGTTGGTGCTGTCCAACTTCGTCTTCTCGCAGGCCCTGTACTCGGGGCTGACGACGCCGACGCGCTTCACCGAAGAAGACCCGGCGTTCGACTCGGTGGGCCACATCTCGCTGCCCGGCCTGGTGGGGGTCACCGGCATTCTGGGCGTGCTCGTCAAGCCCATCGAGCAGCTGGCCTTTGGCGCGTCGGTGCGGCCGCCGATTCCCATGAAGGCTCGCGGCGACTTCACGATCGACCTGGGCGAGTTCGCCCGGAGCGTCAACACCGAGATTCGCGGCAAGCTCGCCGAGCTGACCTTCACCATGCCGCTCGAGCTGCGCGTGGGCGCCCGCGTCAAGCCGCACCAGCGCCTCGGCATCAACTTCGACTTCGTCTTCCAAGGCTGGAGCAGCGTGGACGCGATGCGCCTGAACCCCCTGGGCGTCACTCGGGTCATCGCGGGGACGGAGAGCGCCGTGCCGCCCTTCACCATCGACAAGAAGTGGCGCGACACGTTCTCCCTGCGCCTGGGCGCGGCGTTCTCCGTCGTGAAGTACCTGACCGTGCACGCCGGCGGGTGGTGGGAATCGCAGGCGCCGCCGAACGAGTACCTCAACATCGACTTCGCGCACCTCGACCGGTTCTTCGTGAGTGGAGGCGTCACCGGCCACTTCGGCCCCATCGACGCGTCGCTGGGCCTGGCCTGGACGCCTGTGCAGAGCCGCGCCATCACCCAGTCGGACCTGCGCCAAGGCCAGACCGACCCGCAGATTCAGGGCGGCGTCATCGGCACCGGCATCTACACGTCCGGCGGCGTCGCGCTGAGCTTCGGCGTGCGTGGGCACTTCGACTTGAAGGACGAGCCGAAGAAAGACGAGAAGCCGAAGGACGAGTCGAAGAAGAAGGCCGGCGAGTCGAGTGCGCCGCCGAGCTCAGCGCCCTAGGCGTGTCCTGCGGCGCAGCAGAAGTCAGGCGGCGTCGTCGGCCCACGCGTCGGCTTCGATCTCCACCAGCATCGCCGGGTCGATCAGCGCCTTGACTTCCACCATGGTGGTGGCCGGCGGGCAGCCTTCGAAGAACTCGGCGTGCGCTCGGCCGTACTCCGCCCAGCGGCGAATGTCGGTCACGAAGATGCGGGTGCGCAGCACGTTGCGCCGGTCGAGCCCCAGCTTGCCGAGCGCCCGTTCGATGAGCTCGAGGCAGCGCGCGGCCTGTCGGTACGCGTCCCCCGGCGCGTGCACACCCTGGCCCGACTCGTCGACCGGCGCGGTGCCCGTCACGCAGACCTGCGCGCCCTTGCGAATCGCGCGGCAGTAGCCGACCTGCCGTTCCCACACCGCGTTGGAGAACACGCGCTGCACGTCGTCCATGAGGTCCTCTTTGAGTCAGCGGCGCCGCACGGCCGCGGTGACGGTGAAGGACTGCTCGACGTGTTGGTACTCACCGTCGTACTTGGGGTAGCGCCAGAGCAGGAACTGCTTCTTCAGGCACTGGGCCAGCGGGTGCTCCGCGCCGACCTGCGGCACCTCCACCTGGCTGACGCGGCCGTCGTTCACCACCATCCACCGGACGTCGAAGCGCGCCTGCTGCGGTGGCGTCATGCGCTGCGCTTGCTCGGCCAGGCAGCCCTCGAGCAGCACGCCGTAGTGGCCGTTCACCTTCTTCACCGTCTCCGGGTCCAAGCCCGTCGTGCCCCCACCGCCCTTGCTGAAGTCGACGAAGGTGAAGCCGCCGTTGAGGCTCTTCTCGAAGCGGCGGCAGGCGCCGGCGCCGTTCTTCGCGTCGTATTTGGCGCACAGGTCGACGAGGTCGTCTTGCCGGGCCCAAGGGGCGTCGGCCGCGTCGAGCGCCTTGGACCACACCTGGCTCTCGCGCAGCGCGTAGCGCGTGGCCCGCTCGATTTCACTCTTGGCCAGCGCGTCCTTGGTGAGCGCCTGGAGGGCCTTGCGCCGCACGTACGCGCAGCCGCGCTCCGCGCAGGTCGTCTCCACCTTCTCGAGCTTCGTCCGGCGCGCGGCGTCTTGTTTCTCGGCCAGGCCGTGCACCAACGCGATGCGGGCCTTGGTCGTCTCGTCCTGCGCTTCGGGGAGCGTGCGCAGCGCCGCGAGGCAGGGGTCTTCGTGCTGCGCCGCTTCGGCCTTGGCCAGGCACTCCTCGATGCGGCCGTACACCTTGCCTTCGGTGCTCGGCATGGCGGCCGCGGCGTCTTGGCGGCAGCGCTCGAGCTCTTCGGGGCCGCAGGCCTCGTACCAAGCCAAGCTCACCTTCGTGTTGCCGGGGGTGAGGCTGGCCAGAAAGTCGTAGGCCGCGCGTCGCTCGGCGCCCCCCAGCTCATCGGCGAGGCGCACCAGCTCGGCGCCCAGGCTCTGGGCCTTGCTGTCGTTGCCGCTGCGCTTGGCGGCGGTGGCCGCGGCGAACGCTTCCTTGAAAGGCGCGGCGCGGTCCTTGAGCGGCGGGAGGTCCACCTTCTGGCTGGCGGGCTCCTCCGGCGGCGGCTCGAAGGCCTTGCCCAAGTCCTCTTCGGGCGCCGTCTGCACCGCGTCAGGGACGGGTTTCTTCGCCGCGCAGCCAGCAAGCCACGTCAAGCCAAGGCCGACGCCGAGCACCACGCACCACCGCAGCCGCCTCACGCGCACGGCCGCGCACGCTGGTCGCTCGGCTGAGCCCTGTCAACGCTGGGGTTGGGCTGACTCCGCAGCACGGAACAGCCAAGTCGTTCCGAAAGGATCACCCGCATGGGTACACCCATTTGGGTGACGCAAAAATGACCCATCTTCGGCGTTTCAGGGCTTTGGCCCAGACTTCAACCATTCAATGGCAGCGCACGTCCCCAGCATCATCCCGGCGACGGTCCTCCGAGTTGCGACGCGCCTGGGTTTTGACGGCGAAGCGCTGGTCGAAGGGCTAGGGATTCCGTCGACGGTCTTGTCGTCGCCCGGGCGGCCGGCGCGGTGGGAAGACGTGGCGCACCTGTACCAGCGCCTCGAGGCGGTGCGCCCGGGCAGCGCCGGAGAGTTCGGCGAGGCCTTCGCACACGGCCTCCCGCTGCTGAGCTTCCTGGCCGCGTACGTCCACAGCCCTCACACCTTCGTGGAGTTGGTGGCCGAAGGGTCCAAGCGGCTCTGGTACTTCATGGACTGCCGGTTTCAGCGGCTGCCGGACGGCGCCATGGAATGGACGACGAAGCTGCCGTCGCCGCACGTGGCGTGTGAGCCGTTCTTCCGCAGCTCGACGCGGCTGCTTGCCGTGCTGCCGCGGCTGGTGAATCACGACGAAGCGCAGGTCGACGGAGAGACGGGGCCTCGGCACGGGCACTGGCGCATTCGGCTGGCGACGCCGCGCACGCTGTCCAAGAGCCGGGGCGCGACCGCCAACCGCGTCATCACCGACGTCGCGCGGGAGATGATGGAGCTGGTCTCGCCCAAGTCCAAGCCGACGCGTGAGCTGGCCTGGCCGTTGTCGATCGCCGAGCAGCGGGTGGTGGCGCTGCTGGCGCGGGGCAAGACGACGGACGCCATCGCCAAGGCGCTCGACGTCAGCAAGGAGACGGTGCGCAGCCACCTCAAGCGGTCCATGGGGAAGCTGGGGGTGCACCGGCAGCATGAGCTGGTGGTGAAGGTGTTGGAGCGCAAGCACTCCGCGCGCTGAGGGCGGGGCTTGTGGCCGCTTCGGTTGGTGTTGCCGACCGTTCGAGTGGCTTCTCCGACGGCTCGGGCCACGGCCACACGCGGGCGCGGCGCGGTTCGCTTCACTGCGCGCATGGTGACTTCTTTCCTCGCAGGGCTCGTGGTGGCAGCCAACGGGCTGGGCCTGCCTCCCGCGCTCGAGCAGCTGCTCGACGGTGGCCCGTGGGATTCGACGCCCGGCGGCTTCCGCGTCATGACGCTGTCTTTTCTGGCCGACGGCTGCGCTCAGCGCGGGAAGGCGGACCCCACGCTGCGGGCCGAGGCGCAGCGCTGCGTCGCCCGCGCGCACACGCGAGTGCTGGCGCTCCCCGCGCCGCGGCCAGGTGACGGACTCTTCCTGGCACACCACGCTCTCGTGCTCGGCGCGGCCGATGCTCTGGGTCCTTGCCTGGACGAAGCCCGGCACCGTCACGTCGTGGAGCAGTTGCTCGCGCTGGTGCGTGAAGACGCCCACGCGCACGTGTCGTCGTACGAGGGGACTCGGCAGCGCTGGCCGGCGGACCATGCCGCCGCGCTCGCCGCGCTGGTGCGGTACGACGCGGCGCACGGAACGACGTCGGTGGTCGAGCCGATGGGGCGCTGGCGCGCGGAGCTGGTGAAGCGGGTGCACGGAAAGACCGCGCTGCCTCGCTCGGACGTGGCGACGACGCTCAACGGCGGGGCCTTGCCGCGGGGCTGCGCGCAGTCGCTGTTGACGCGGTACCTCCTGGAGGTCGACCCGGCGCTCGCGCACACGTGGTGGCAGCGCTACCGGCGGCAGTTTCTGCTGCGGCGCGGGCCCTTCGTCGGCTTTCGGGAGTGGCCGCCGGGCGTGGAGCGCGCGGCTGACGTCGACTCCGGGCCCATCGTGCTGGGGATCGGCGTCGCGGCCAGCGGGCTCGGCATCGCCGCGGCGCGCGGTGTCGGTGAGGAGGCGCTGGCGAAGGAGCTGGAGGCGTCGGCCGCGCTGGTGCTCGACGTCGCCCCGCCGCTGAAGGCGGTCGCCGCCTTGTTGGTGGCGCGGGCGATTCGGTTTCAGGCCGACAGCCAGCCGGTGGTGGCCAGGCCCGCGGCGGTCGCTGAGCCACGGGAGAGCGCGTCGGGTCGCGCGGCGCCGCAGCCGCTCTGAAAGGGTGCCCCGTCGGTGCCTCGCGGCGGGATGACGCGCGGCGCCCTCCCCGAGCTTCCGGCTGTGTCGCGAGGGACGTGCGCTGCGAAGAGCGCGACGGCAGCGCGAGAAGTCGTGCTGGGGAAGTCGGGAACCGCGAAGAGCGACGGCCTGGGCTTCATGGTGGTGCTGCACCGGGAAGACCGCTGCGTTCCGCCTTGCCGGGTGGGGAGGTCAGAGCGATGAGGCTCGGCGCGCCGCGAGGCAGTAGCGTGTCATTTCCGGTGCTCACTCTGACGCCATCGAACCCAAGCCCGGCGAGGCGGCACGCGTGAGCCAGCGCTGGGTGCTCTGCGCCGCCAAGGAGCCGCTCGTTCAGGCGGACGCTTCGCTCGAGCCGCCGGCGCGTGGCCATGTGCAGCTCGCCCTCGAAGCCTGCGGCCTGGGCTTGCTCGACTGGAACGTCGCCATGCTGGACGTGCTGCCGCACGTGCCGCTGGTGCTCGGCGCGGAGGCCGTCGGGCGAGTCACCGCGACCGGCGCGGACGTGCCGTTCCAGCCGGGGCAGCGCGTGGGACTGACGCCGCTGGCGTTCAGCTGCGGGCGCTGTGAGGCGTGCTCAGGCGGGCTCTCGGTGCGGTGTGAAGCGGCGCAGTGGCATGGCCTCACCGTCGACGGTGGACTCACCCACGCGGCGACGTTCCGAGCGCAGCACCTGGTCTCCGTGCCCGACGAGGTCGATGCGGGGGTGCTGGCCGCGACGCTGGGGAGCGGCTGGACGGCGCTCGCGGCGGTGGACTCGCTGGGGGCGGCGCCGCGGCGTGTGGGGGTCCTCGGCTTGGGCGGCGTCGGGCACCAAGTCGCCCTCTACGCCCGCGCCGCCGGGCACGAGGTGCTCGCCGAAGACCTGGAGCCTGCGCGCGCCGCCTGGGCGACGTCGGCTGGCCTCGAGGCGTGGGAAGAGCGCCGCGTCGATGCGTGCGTGGTGTGCACGCCGTCGCAGCAAGGACTGCGGCGGGCGCTGCGCCGTGTTCGCAGTGGAGGGCAGGTCCTGGTGCTCGGGCAGGCGCCGGCCACTCGGCTCGACCTTCCGCTCGGCGAGCTCGTCGGTCGGCAGTTGCGGCTCGAAGGGTCGTTCTTGGGTTCGGAGTCGGTGTTGCAGCGCGCGCTGGCTGCGGTCACGGCGGGTCGCATCGTCCCCGTCGTCCACGAGGTTCCGTTCGAAGCGGTGGGGCGCGAGCTGTACGCGCTGCGTGACTTGGGCTTCGTCGGTCGCATGGTGGTGCGTCTGGGTTCGCCGGGCGCTGGCGTGTTCCCGCGCGGGGTGGATCCTCGGCGCCCCTAGGGCTAGAGGTGGCGCCACCCATGCGCCTCCTCGTCCTTGCGCCTGTCGCGTCCTTGCTCGTCGTCAGCTGTTACGAACCTCCCTGCGAGAGCTGTGGTGACGGAGGGACAGCCGGCGCGGGTGGCGCGGCGATGGATGGTGCGGCTGGCGCTGGAGGCATGGCGGGTGTCGGCGGCACGGGCGGCGCTGCGGGAACTGCAGGCAGCGGCGCGTCGGCGGGCTCCGGAGGCTCCGGGGGGACTGGCGGCACCGGCGGCACCGGCGCGGGTGGAAGCG
>JALHOS010000174.1 GCA_022842905.1 Myxococcaceae bacterium
CAGCCGCGTGGCCGCCGCCGCCCCGCCGCCGCCCGCCGTCGGCCTCGTCGTCATTCGGGCGATGCTGCTCGCGGCCGTCTGACGCATCGCCGAGGCGATCCGCGCCGAGAGCTCCGCCGCCGGCTTCTGCACCGCCTTCGGCACGAGGGCGGCCGCGATGGCGACGGGGCGCAGCCCGAAGAACGCCTCTTCGCCCTCGCCTCGAACGACGCCCAGGTGGAGCAGCGCGGCGAGAGCGACCGCGGCCATGAGAGACATGGACACGGCCTTGAACCAGCGGGTGTCGACGCGCTCCGTCCACGGCGCTACCTCCAGCCGCACGTCGTCGACGAAGCGCACGCGAAAGCGCACTCGACCGTCGTCGATCCACGCCTCCTGCCCCGGCTGAACGCGCAGCGTCGCGTCGTCGAGGGTGCCGTCGCGCTGGAGCTGCACCAGCCCGCGTGTGCCCTCGCCGTCGCTCAGCCTCACGTCCATGCCGGGCAGGAGCCGGACGAACGCCACGCCCTCTCGCTCGTCGACGCGGAGCCCCGCTTGGTGCCGCGAGGGCGCCCGCTCGACGGACAACAACCGTTCACCCCACCGGTGTTCGATGACTGCGTGCATGTCGTTCCTCCGCTTGCGAGCAGTCGGCTCTCCTCGGGGTCAACCCCGCCGGCCCTTCGTTCACGCACCAGGGATCGACTTGCCCAAGTGCCGGAAGAGAGCGCTGCTCACGTGCTGCGACGACATCCGACAGCGGGCACGAATTTCAGGTTTCAACGCGACAGGCGCCGACACAGCCGCTCGAAGCCCAGCTCCGTCTTCGCGTCTTGAATCCGGCCGTCGTCGAGCGCGGCGCGCAGGCCTTCCTGGCTCCACCAGGTCAGCTCACCGCCTTCTTCCAGCGGGCTGCCGTCACCCAACGCTTCAGTCGGGACGAAGCCCGTCACGTCGACCTCGGCGAGGAAGATCTTCTCGCTCAAGATCCCCGGCGCGAGGAGGAACGGCGGACCGAGCAGCCGGACCTGCGCCTCCGTCACCGCAAAGCCAGCCTCCTCCTTCACCTCTTCGGCCGCCCGGTGCACGAGCCCGGCCTCGCCGCGATCCGTCACCTCGAGGAGCCCGGCGACGATCTCTTCGCAGAACAGGTGCCGCTGCCCGTCCGGCACGGTCGGCACCTTGTCTTTGCGAAAGTGCGCCGCGGGTCTCAGGTTCTTACGCGTCAAGAACTCGAGTCCCGCTTCGCCGCGGCGCCAGACCATGACGGCGACGGCGTCGAGCCTGGGGCGATCGATGACGTCGATCCGGTACATGGCGCTGTGCGATCCGTCGGCACGCAGGTTCTTCGCGCGCAGGCGCCGCACGTGGAGGAAGCCCTCGTCGCAGCGAGCCTCGGCGGTGAAGTCTTCGACGATCTCGATGTCGGTGACAGGTGCGTGGCGCATGGCGAGCGCGCTTTACCAGAGCGGCGCTTAAAGGTAGGCGGCCCCGGCCTGCATGCTTCGAGCGGAGCGGCAAGAAGAAGGAGCGGACCTTGGTGAGACGAGCGCTTCGAGCGATGTGGGTGGCGGCGGCGGCGGCGCTGCTGGGATCCTGCCTGCCGATCATCGAAGGCCCGGACCTCAACCTGGCCGGGCAGCAGGTGCGCCTGACGCTGCTCCACACGTCGGATCTCCACAGCCGCCTGTTGCCCTACGACTTCAACCCGCTGAAGACGGACGTGGACCTGGGGCTCATTCCGGAAGCGGCGCCGTTCGGAGGAGCGGCCCGCATGGGCGCGATCCTCAAGCGAGAGCGCGCGCGGGCCGGGCGAACGCTCCATATCGACTCCGGAGACAGCTTCCAGGGCGCGCCGGTGTTCAACCTGGCCGCCGGCGAAGTCGAGTACCGCTTCCTCTCGCTCATCGGCCTGGACGCGGCGGTGATCGGCAACCACGAGTTCGACAGCGGGCACTTCAACTTCGTCAAGCAGGCCAAGGAGTGGGCGCGCTTCGCGGTGCTCGCGGCGAACTACCAGTGGGAGCCGGTGTCCAACCCGGGCAACAACCAGGCGGAGACGTACACCGCGCCGTACACGATTCGAAACGTGCAGGGCCTGCGGGTGGGGATCATCGGGCTGGCGAACATCGGCTCGCTCAACTCGCTGGTGGAGCAACCCAACTCGCTCCAGGCGATCCCGCTGGAGCAGAACGAGGTGCTGCGCACGTACGTGGAGCTCTTGCGGCCGTCGGTCGACCTGATCATGGTGACGAGCCACGCCGGGCTGACGGAGGACCAAGACTCCATCGAAGGCTACGAGGCGTTCTACGAGTGGAAGGTGGCCAAGCGCTTCGTGGAGCGGAGCCGTGCGCCGTGGCGGCTGCTCGAGTGGTTCGGCCCCGAAGGCCAGGCCAGCTCGGTGGTGCGGGTCTTCATTCCGGGCGTCGAGGGCGTGGACGTGATCCTCGGCGGGCACCTGCATGTGGTGCTCAACCCGCCGCAGCTGCTGACGGACCCGGCCGGCCGCAAGGTGCTGCTGTCCCACGGCGGTGCGTTCGCCAAGTACGTCAACCGAATCGACCTGGTCGTGCAGATCCAAGAAGACCCGACGGCGGAGCGTGCCGAGCTGCTCAGCCACGAGTTCAAAGTCTTCCCGGTCGACGCGCTGTGGTGTGACGACGCCATGCGCGATCTGTACCGCTCGCAGTTCTGGGAGGTGGGCCAGTTCGCGCGAGAGCCCCGGGTGCGTGAGGCGATGGCGCGCTGTGAGCAACAGGTGGACCTAGCGACGACGGAGATGCTCCAGCCGTACATTTTGGGGCTCGATCAGAAGTACGCGCTGACGTCGCTCTTCGCGTACGCGCCCAAGGACATCGCGCGGCGCAACAACTCGACCGGCGGCGACAGCCCGCTGGGCAACATCGCCGCGGACTCCATGCGGCAGCGCCGCGGCGTCGAAGCGGAGATCGCGCTGACCAACTCGCTGGGCATTCGCGACAACCTGTACGCAGGGCCGCTCACGCAGGAGTCCATGTTCAACGTGTTCCCGTTCGAGAACACGATCAACGTCATGTTCCTGTCCGGCCGCGAGTTGCAGGAGCTCATGGACTTCGTGGCCGAGCGCTCAGCCACGCGCGGGTGTGTCAGCCAGGCCCAGCTGTCCGGCGTGCGCTTTCAAATGGACTGCGCGCAGGCCCAGCTCAACGCGCTTCGGCTGCCGTGCATGAAGAACGGCGACGCGCACGAGTGCCCGCAGGACAACCGCGAAGGCCGCTCGGCGTGGCAGTGCCTGGAGGACGCGACGACGGGCGGCGGCCGCTGCTGGGCGCACCCGGCGATCGACATCTCCGTCAACGGCAACACCATCGACCCGAACGGTACGTACCGCGTGGCGGTGAACGACTACATCGCCCGCGGCGGCTCCGGGTTCCTGGTGCTCAAGCGGAACACCACGCGGGTGGAGACGGGGATCCCGCTGCGCGACTCGCTGATTGGCTACATGCAGAACCTCTGCAGCTGCCGCGACGTGCTCGCGGATCAGCGCGATCAATACGGCAACGTGGTCAAGCCGGGGACCAGGCAGGCGTGCGGCTCGCGAGATCCGGCGCAGATCACCCGCTTCGTGATCGATCCGGCGGAGGTCTCGTTCTGCGGGTTGACCGCGGAGTTCGAGCGGCAGCTCAACGACAAGGTGGCCGGCTGCTCCTGCGCGGACGCGTTCCGCAAGGACGCGGTCTGCGGCACGGGCACGGCGGTCGAAGATCGCATCAAGACGTGCCTGACGGCGCTCCCCGACGGGCCGACGCTGGGCCGCTGCACGTGCAAGGCGGCGCTCGCGGGTGAAGCGCTCTGCGGCTTCGTCACGCAGGCGACGCGGAACTTCTGTGAGAACCCGACGCGCTTCCCGGTGGCCACCGGCACCGAAGACGGCCGCATCTCACGGAGGGTGAAGTGATGCGCGCGTACGCAGCGGCTGCGCTGGGCCTGGTGCTCGCAGGGTGTCGGATCGCTGGCGTCGAGAAGCCGACTGGCGCGTCGTCCTTCGAGGTGACGGTCAAGGGCGTCTTCCTCGGCAGCGGCCCCGGCCGCACGCCGCTGGGCGTAGTGACGGCCTGCGCGAAGAAGTACGGCGGGCAGCAGGCCATGGTCCCGGCGGCTGAGCGCGGCACGCCGGACTGCCCGTACGCGATCGCGCGCGGCACGATCGAATACGACGTCGAGGTGCAGGCCCTCGACATCGACAAGAAGGCCACCGACTTCGGCGGCACCGTCGCGCTGCGGGTCGTCCCCGGCGACCTGGTCGGCGGCTACGCCAAGCGGGTGATGACGGTCGCTGGCGGCAAGGGCACGGGCACGGTGTCGGCGACGCACCAGTACGGCGCGGCGCGGGTCTGGGTGGAAGACGCGCCACCCCGCCCCATCTACGACGCGGGCGCGCTGGTGACCGAAGGGCTCCCGGAGGAGCCGGCCAAGCGCACGTACGCGACCGGCGCCTCGCGGCCGATCACCTTCGAAGACCACACGCTGCAGTCGCTGCAGATCCCCGAGGGCTTCGACAACCGCTCGAGCCCCTTCGTCGGCGAGTTCGTGCTGGTCGGCCGCAACCCAGGTGAGTCGGGAAGAGAGCAGCTCCAGTCCTGTCCGAACGATCCGGACCGCGACGGCAAGCCCGTCAGCATGATCGTCACCGGCATCGAGCCGACCGGCTTCTACGTGACGGACATCAGCGGCTGCCGGCTGGTGGAACAGACGCGCGACTCGTCGGGCTCGACGCAGGTGCGCACGCCAGAAGACCCCGAGCCGTGTGTGGTGAGCGTCAACGGGGTGCCGACGCCGATCGAACAAGTGGATGCGGGCGCGGGGCAGTGCCTGATCTCCAAGGCCGCCTGCACGCCGCGCATGCGCTGCACGACCGGCTACCTGCCGGGCACGTTCGGGTCGATCTTCATTTTCAACTTCAGCTACCCCGAAGGGCTCAACGTGGGCGACCGGCTGTACACGCTGGGCGGCTCGGTGCAGGAGTTCACGTCGAGCACGCAGATGACCTTCCCGTCGTGGACGATCGCCGAGCGGGTGCGCCTGCTGCCGCCAGATCAGTGGACCAAGTGGCTCGACCAGGTCCCGGTCCCGAAGCTGGGCGGGCGCATGTGCGGGCAGGACAACGTACTCGCGCCGTTCCTCACCGACAGCCTCTGCGGCCACAACCGCCGCAACTTGAAGATGGAGAGCCTCGAGTCGGCGCTGGTGAAGGTGCCGCGCGTGCGCTTCCCGAACACGTTCAAGAACTGCGACTTCAACGCCGACAACTCGGTGCCGTTCTTCTGTGAGAACCCCGAGGGCGAGTGGCACTGGGACAGCTGCGGCGGCATCGAGCCGGACGTCGAAAAGCGTGAGCGGGAGTGTGTGCAGGACTGCACGATCGGCCGCGCGGAGCACGCCGGGAAGATCTGCTCGGAGCAGGCCAACTTCCTGGGCTTCGGCCAATACGTCGTTGAGCTCAACCCGCCGGGGCCGGCCTGGGCGGGGCTCGACGAGTCGCTGCCCAACCGCACGCAGAAGCTCACGCTGCTCTTCGCACCGCCGCCGTCGGACGCAGGCACGGACGGCGGGCAGGACGCGGGGCGGCTCGACGCCGGCACCGACGCAGGGGTGGATGCGGGGGTGGACGCAGGAGTGATGATGGACGCGGGGGTCGACGCGGGCGCGGTCGACGCTTCTGTGCCCTCGGACGCGGGAATGACGGACGCGGGCGACCCCGACGCCGGGACGCCGTCCGATGCGGGGACGACGAGCGATGCGGGCCAGGACGCGGGCGATCTGGACGGCGGCTCCGGCGACGGCGGCACGTTCATCAACGGCGATGCGGGCCTGCTGCCCATGGTCACCGTTTCGGCCGGCTTCGGCAGCGGCTCGACGTTGATCGTCGTCTGCGACACGCCGGTGCACTTCAAATCCGGGCGGACCGCCTCGACGATGGACCCGGTGCTGCCGGCCCGCGAGGTCACCGAGCTGAAGCTGGGGGCCATGGATTCGACGGTGGCGTTCCTGTCCCAGGGCGCGGCGGGCACCTGCCACGTCTCGCAGCACCCCAAGACGCGGCTCAACCTGATCACGAAGGACGCTGTGCCGGAGCTCAACCCCGACTGCCGCGAGGACGATCCGAACACGGACAAGGCGCAGCAGTGCCGCTGGCTGCGCGCTGCGCGCTTCGACATCGTCGGGCACCTCCGCCACGTGCAGCCGGCTCGCCCGCGCTGGGCGCTGCTGCCACGCGATCCCGACGATCTGTGCTGTTACCCCGGCCCGGGCATGGAGTGCCCACGGCCCATTCGGCGCTGCGCGCCCTGACGACGAGTTTTCGAGACTTCGAAGGAACGGCGCGAAGGGACGACGCCGTGAGGAGAGGGACACGTGAGACGAGCAACTTGGCTTTCCGCGCTGGCATCGGTCGCGCTCTGCGCAGCGCAGGCCCACGCGGGCGACTTCATCGACACGCGCATCGCGTTCGCGTTCGCCGAAGACGACCTCTTCGCGGCGCCGGGCACCACGACGGTGAACAGCCCTGGCCCCGGCATCGGCGCCAGCCGGCAGAACACGCAGTTCTTCGACAACTTCAACACCCGCTTCAGCGGCTTCGAGACGTTGTCGAACCTCACGCTGTACAAGAAGTCGCCGAGCTTCTTCGAGTACTTCTCGGCCGAAGCGGCGGTCGGCGCGGTGCTCGTCTACCAGCCGAACGGCCTCATCAACCTGTTCGACAACTCGAGCTACGTGAAGCTCAACTACCGGCCGCCGGGCTGGGGCGAGAAGGAAGAGGTCGCCTTCACGGGCTTCCCCGTGTCGTCAGATCGCTTCCGTCTGGGCTACGCCTGGCGCGTGTCGTGGGGCGGTGACTCGGGCTTCACGTACCTCCAGGGCTCCGGCCTGACGAGCTCCGGCCGACCGAGCGCGGCGCCGGGGGCGAAGCTGCAGATCACCCGCGACCGCTGGTACGCGTTCGCGGGCCTCAAGACCGGCCTGCTGCTCAACAACTTCATCAACGTGCAGGAGCGCGCGTACGCCCTGCTCGCGGGCGCGGGCGTCGATCTGGTGCCCAACCGGGTGCGGCTCGAAGCGAACGGCGGCTGGTTCCAGCGCGGCATCATTCCCTTCCTGGCCCAGCAAGGGGTCATCGCCCCGGTCAACGCGCTCGGCGGCTCGGCGCAGCTGTCGATCCTCTCGGGCGGCGAGATCCTCCCGTCGATCGACATGCGCCTGTACAAGAACGACCCAGACGTCCTGAACAAGTTCTTCCGGCCGGAGACGTACGCGGGCGGGCTGTCGTACACGCTGTCGCTCGAAGGCTCGATGCTCGGGCAGACGCTGGCGAACCCGGACCGCTTCGCGACGACACAGGTGCAGACGGCGGGGGCGATCGCCCTCCAGGCGCGCTTCAAGTACAACTTCTGGCGATTCTGGACGACGGCGCTCATGCGCACGCCGTCCTTCATTCAGTTCGACGTGCCGGGCGTGATCCCGTTCAACGACTACCCGAAGGGCAGCGACGTGCGGCCGGAGCTGTGGGCGGCGGTCGGCGCGGACTACCACTTCCCCAAGGCGCACCTGACGACGGGGCTCATCTTCGGCGTGCAGCAGCCCGCGCACATCATCGCGCCGCGGCTGGACCTGGGCGCGAACAACCCGCCCGGCGCCCTGCTCGGCCAGCGCACGCTCGTCGTCCGCGACGTCAACCAGTTCAACATTCTGCCGCCCGTCGAAGGCCAAGCGGCGGCGGTGATCCCGGTCATCTCGGTGAAGGGCACCTTCCGCCTCGACATCTCCGAGTACTTCGCGGCGATCGGCGAGGTCCTCTACAACTGGGACAACAACCGCGTGACGTTCCGCGATTCGTCTGCGGGCGTGTCGCAGCCGATCTTCGAGTTCGCGCACCAGCTCGGGTTCAACGCGGTGCTGCAGGCCCGCTTCTGAAGCCCAAGCGGGCAGCTCAGCGCTCCAGCGCCTTGACGATCAGCGCGGCGAGCTTGGGGTACTCGAGCACGCCGCTGTAGCTGGCCAGCACCTGGCCTTGACGATCGAACAAGACCCGCGCGGGCAGCTCTCGCACCAAGCCAAACGGGCTGCCACCGGTCCGCAGCGCGTCATCGGCGCCCAGGAGCGGCCACTTGAGCGCGTACGAGTCGGCGAAGGGCCGGAGCACTTGCTCTCCTTCCAGATCCATTCCCACGAGCACGATCGCCAGGCCCTTGGCGGCGTACTCCCGCTCCAGCCGTTCGAGCGCGACGAACTCGGTCAGGCACGGAAAGCACCAGGTGGCGACGAACACCACCAGGACGGCCTTGCCTTCGGTCGCGCGGGGCTCGAGCGGCACGGCGCTGAAGGACTGCGGGGGCAGCGCGCGCGCGAAGACGGGCCAGCGTGGGGCTTCAGGGGTGGCGGCGGACGGCGCGTGGGCGCAGCTGCTCAGCACGCCGAGGGACACCAGGGCGGCGACGAGCCCGCGCACCGCGCGTCACCGCCTCGGCTCGGAACGCTGGCACTCGCGGCACAGGCCGTAGAGCTCGAGCTTGTGGGACGTGACGGTGAAGCCGTGCTTGCGCGCGACGGCGCTCTGGAGCTGTTCGATCCGCTCGTCTTCGAACTCCACGATCGTCCCGCAGCGGGTGCAGATCAGGTGGTCGTGGTGATCGCGCCCGACGGCGGGCTCGTACCGCGCCTGGCCTTCGCCGAAGTTCTGCGCGTGGGCGAGCCCGGCCTCCGTGAGCAGCTTCATCGTCCGGTACACGGTGGCCACGGACACCTTGGCGTCCTGCGCGCGGACCTTGGCCCACAGCTCCTCGACCGAGAAGTGCCCGTCGGACTCGAAGAACGTGTCGACGATCAACGTGCGCTGCCGCGTGCTCTTGAGCCCGCGCTCGCTGATGAACTTGGTGAGCAGCGCGTTGCGCTCGGCCGGCGTCATGGCCCGCCTCGGGGGAAGCGGTCGCGCCAGGCGCTGCGCGCGTCGGCGTCGTCCGCGGGGCCCAGGTCCGCTCCAGCGTTGAGGCGCACCAGCGCGTCGTGCGCCGCGCGCTGGACTTCGGGCGTCTTGTCCTCGAGGAGCTCGACGAGGCGGCTGGCGGACACCTGCTCCTGGCGGTAGCCGACCAACTCGGAGGCGAGCGCGCGAATGCGTGGATCAGGGTCGACCAACGCGCCGGTCAGCGGCCCCGTGACGGACTTGGCGCCACCGCCCCCGCTCAGAATGAGCATGAAGAACGACGCCATGATCGCCAGCTGGAGGAACGCCTTGAACGCCGAGTAGCGCCGCGCCATCACCAGCGCCAGGCGGTAGGCAGCGAAGCCGACCGCGAACGTCAGGAACACCCACGGCCCCGCCACGGCGAGCGCAGCGGGCGCGCGGTCCGACTGCCGGGCCCAGAGCACCAGCAGCGCCGACGAGACGAGCACTGCGTACAGGCCCATGGCCACGGCGGGGCGTAGCCGGACGGACCCGACCGTCGGCGGGCTCGACTCCGTCGGGCTTGGGTGGGCGTTCATTGACACGCTGAAGACTCTGCTTATAGGCACGGCGCAGCTTGGGTGCAGGCATGAATGCGTGGCAACGACGACGAGCGCCGGAAGACGTACCGACACCCATTGCGGTGGCGCTGTCCGACTACTGCCGGCGGGCGCAAGCCCCAGCCAGCCCGAAGGCCGTGCGCGACGCGCTCAGCTGCCTCGCAGACGCCGAGGACGGAGGGCTCAAGCAGCTGGCCGACGGAGAGCCGCAGGCCAAGCCGCTGGGGCCCTTCGCCGTGGTGGAGGTGCTCAGGGGCCTGAGCCCCGAGGTCGCCGCGTCGCGCGAGCGCGCCGGTGAGTACCGATCGATCGGCGCCAGCCTGCCCGCATTTGGCGAAGCGCTTCCGCCGGCCCCACAGCCCGCGCACAGCAAGACCGAGCCCACGTCCTCCGAGCCCGCGGCGCCCACCCCCAAGCGCAAGAAGCCGCGGGATCCCGCGGCGCCGAAGAAGCTCACCAAGGCCGAGAAGTTGGCCGAGCGGATCCAACCCCGCCGACGCCGCCCCGAAGACGCCGTGCCTCCGCCGCCGGCGCCGATCACCCTGCGCGGGTCCGCCTTCCTGCCCAAGCGCTCCCTGCCGCAGCCCCGCGGCCGCTTCACGACGATCGACGCGAGCCGCCAGTCCCTGGACGTGCTGCTCAAGCTGACCGCCAAGGACGTCGTCGTCAGCGTGGAGAGCCAGTGCGGCACGCGCTTCGGCGTGTGGTCGGCGCTGAGCACGAGCTACGTGGGCCGCAAGGGCCAGCCGCTGCAACTCGCCGACGTCGAGGCGATCCTCGAGCGGCATGGCCTGCTCCAAGCGCTGAGCCGGCGCGAGGCCGAAGGAGTGCTCAGCCACCTGACGGATCAGCGCGGCGCGGTAGGAAAGGCGGCGAGCGCCTTGGGCGTCAGCCGCGCCCAGTTCGAAGAGCTCGTCGCGGGCTTGGGGCTCGAGCGGCAGGTCAAGGAGATCCGCCAGCGCTTCGCGCGGGAGGCCCTGGCCGAAGGGAACCTGAGCGCCCGCCTGGAGCTGCTCGGCAAGGGCAAGTACCTGGTGGACCTCGACATCGAAGACGCGTTCTTCGCGGCGCTGCGGCGGGACCTCGAGCGGCTGACCGCCGAGGACCGAAGCGAAGTGGTGGGCGTTCGGCTCGAGCGCGCCGCCAAGCGCCACGGGCTGAGTGTGGAGTTGTTGCGAAGGGCCGCCAGCCGGCTCGAGCTGACGTGAGGGACGACCATGCCGATCTACGAGTACCGCTGTCAGAAGTGTGGGAACGACATCGAGGTCATGCAGAAGATCTCGGACCCGGCCCCCGAGCGCTGCGAGAAGTGCGGCGCCGAGCAGTCCATGGAGAAGCAGATGAGCCGCTCCGCCTTTCACCTGAAGGGCGGCGGCTGGTACTCCGACCTGTACGGCTCGACGAAGAAGGACGGCGGCACCGCGAAGCCCGAGTCCGGCGGGAGCACGTCGACTGCGAGCACCGGCACGAGCAGCGCTCCGGCCAGCGCAGCCCCGGCGGCCGCGGCTCCGTCGACGTCTTCGACCTCGGCCCCTGCCGCGCCGGCGTCCAGCTCGTCGTCGGGCGGCGGCGGCTCGTCTTCCGGATCGTCGACGTGAGGGCGGCGCTCGCGGTCCTGGCCGGGGCGGTGCTGTCGAGCGCCTGCGCCACGGCCCAGCTCGGGCTGTCGGGCGACGCCATGGCCGAGGCCGAGCGCACCTGGACTCGCACCGACCGATTCCTCCGTGAGTCGGCGTACGTGACGCCCTTCTTCGGCGACGCGACCAAGAAGTTCCTGTCGACACACCGACCGGAGCACGTGGCGCTGGTGCTCAACCCGGACGGCACGCCGGTGAGCCCCGGGAAGATCGAGACCATCGTCCCCGCGGGAACGCCGGTCCGCGTGCTGCAGATCGAGTTCCCAACCGCCTACGTCATGGCCACGCGAGTGCTGTTCACGCCGCGCACCCTGGCCTGGGTGTACCTGGACGTGGGCGGTACCCCGAAGGGCGCCCCACCCCACTTGCTGGTGCTGCGACCGGGCATCAACACGACGGCGGACTTGCAGACGGAGCTCGACGCCCTGCTGTCCAAGGAGGACGTGGGCCGCCAAGTCGCAGCGCTGGACGAGGCGGCCCGGGAGGCCGTGCGCACCAAGAAGGCGATCCGCGGCATGAGCGCCGAAGCGCTGACGATGGCGCTCGGCCGGCCGGAGAAGAAGGTGATCACCTACGAAGACGGCAAGAAGCGCGAAGTCTGGAGCTGGGGCGGCGGCAAGCTGAGCGCCACGCTGCTCGACGGCGTGGTGACCGAGCCTCCGCTGGGCTGAGCGTTGGGCTGAAGCGCCGAACAGACTCAGCGCGGCCAGCGCTTCTTCTTCTTCTTCTTGGCGCGGGCTTCCTCGGCGCGCGCGTCGCCCGGCCTGCGCAGCGGCGGGAGCTCACCCATTTGCACCGGGTGCACCTTGCCGGCGGCGATCGCGCGGACGAACTCGACCTGCGTCTTGACGGGAGTGCGGAACAACGTCGCCGCGTAGCCCAGCTCGTCCACGCTCGTGCGCGTGTCGCTGCCCGCGACGCCCGGCAGCTTCATCGCGAGCGCGGCCTCGAGCGCGGCTTCGTTGGCCCCGGGCCGCACCCTCGGGTTCCAAACCTCGATCGCCGAGAGCAGCTTGTTGGTGCGCACCGCGTCCATCATCGGGTGCGGGAAGTCGCGATCGTACGGGCGCGCCGCGACGATCACCGCGCCCAGGCCCTTGAGCTTGGCCAGGCACTCGTCCGCGGGCCACGGCTTCTCCCGGTTGGAGCCCCACAGCTGCACGGGCTCCGGTGCCTTCAGCGGGTTTTCGAAGAAGCAGAGGTACTGGCCTTTGTCCGTCGCCAGCTCGAGCCCCACGAAGATGCGCACCTTCGTGCTGCGCTGGAGATCGAACAGCTCGTCGCAGCCGTCCTGCGTGTTGGTCTCGGTGAAGGCGATGCCGTCCAGGCCGAACGTCTCGGCGCGCTGCAGGACCGTCTTGGGATCCAGCTGACAGTCGCGCGACAGGTACGAGTGGACATGCAGGTCGATGAGCATGGCGTCGGAATGCCTTTTGACAGTGGAAACGGGCACATGGGATAAGCCCGGCATGTTCACTGGCGTCAAGGTGTTTTCCGCGACGAAGGCGAAGGAACGCGAGGAACTCAGCGAAAACGTCACGCGGTGGCTGCGGTCGAACTCGGACCTGGAGATCGTGGACAAGATCGTTCGCCAGTCGAGCGACAACGAGTTCCACTGCTACTCGCTGGTCATCTTCTACAAGCACAAGAGCTGACGACCGCACCTGACTGGACTTGCCGTGAACGCCCTCCGCAGCGCCGCCTGGCCTTGGCTCCTCGTGAGCGCCGGGGTCGCCCTGTCGAGCTGTGGCTCCGAGTGCATCGACAAGTTCGACTGCACGGCGAAGCAGCGCGCGGGCGAGACGCTGACGTGTGATCTGGGGAAGTGTGTCGCGGTGATGGGGCTGACGCCGAACCTGCCGAACCTCGGCGGCGCGGGCGGTTCCGGCGGCACGGGCGGGAGTGCGGGTGCCGGTGGAGGCGTGCGACCGGACGCAGGCTCGTTGGACGGCGGCCGTGACGGTGGCGGTCTCGATGCGGGTCGACCAGACGCGGGCGTGACCGACGCAGGAACGGCTGACGCGGGAACGAACGACGCAGGAACGAACGACGCAGGAACGACCGACGCGGGCATGGATGCGGGCGCTGCAGACTTCACCGATGCGGGGCAGTTCGAGGGGCACCTGAGCGCGGCGCAGCTCGTGCCGCCCGGCAGCGACATCGGCACGGGCCTCGCCTCGCTGTCCCTGCTGGCCGCCGCCGATGGCGGGCGCACGCTGCGCTGGCGGGTGACACACCCCTTCGACGCAGGGCTCGTGACGCACGGAGTGCTCGGGTGGGCCACGCTGTCGGGCGAGGCGTTCGCCATGACCGTGATCCTCGACGGCGGTTGGGACAGCCCGGCCCACGGGGAGCAGCCGCTCGACTCGCTGCCGGCGGCCTTCCTCGAGAGTGAGAGCGCTGCGTTGGAGCTCCGCGCGGCCGCTGGGGCCCTGGTGCGAGGCCAGCTCGTCCCGCTGGGGCACCGCGTCTCGTCGGTCGCGCTGTTGGGCGCAGACGGCGGGCAGCGCGGCGTCGTTCAGTTCGTCGCGCCGGTCAGCCAAGGCGTGCGCACGGCGGGCTCCGTTCGCTTTCGCGGCACCTGGACCGAGCCCATGGCGAGCGGCGCCCAGCTCGTCGCGCGGCCGGCGGACGGCGGCGCGGAGCGAGCAGTGACGCCGCTCTTGGTGACGGCGAGTGGGCTCTCGGTGCTGGGGAGCTTCGTCGACGACGGCGGCGCCTTCGTCGAGCCGACGGCGGTGATCGTCAGCGCTCCGGACGGTGGCCTCGAAGGCCCGGTCGTCCACCACTGAGGGGGCCATCATGGACTCGCTCCAACAGCTCGCCGCGCTGCGCCACCCCAACCCGCACTCGCTCTTGGGAGGCCACGCGGCGCCGAGCGGCGGCACGCTCCTGCGCGTGTTCCGACCGGACGCCGTGCGCGTGGCCGCTCACCTCCCTGGCGTGCACCTCGAGCTGACGCCGCACGCGACGATCCCCGGCGTCTTCGAAGCGATTCACCCGACGGCGCTGGGGTCCTACGTGCTGGAGATCGACCGGCACGACGGCCGAAAGCTGCGCACGCTCGACCCGTACGCGTTCTGGCCAACCCTCGGCGACGGCGAGCTCAAGGTGCTGGTGCACGGCCAGGAGCCTTCGCTCTGGCGCAAGCTCGGCGCCCGGCCCATGTCGCACCTGGGCGTCGACGGCACGGCCTTCACCGTCTGGGCCCCCCACGCGATGGCGGTGTCGGTGGTGGGCGACTTCAACGGCTGGGACGAGCGGCTGCACCAACTCCGCAACCTGGCCGGCGCGGGGTTTTGGGAGCTGTTCGTCCCGCACGTCGGGCCGGGCGCGCGCTACCGCTTTCATCTGCGCCAGCGCAACGGCCAGGCGACGTCGCGGGCCGATCCACTCGCGCGCCGCGCGGAGGTGCCACCGCTCACCGCGTCGATCACCCACCGCCTCGACGGCTACCGCTGGGGCGACACCACGTGGATGCAGGCGCGCGCTCGGGCGGACCAGTCGGCCCGGGCGGTGTCGATCTACGAGGTGCACTTAGGCTCCTGGCGACGCGTCGTCGAAGACGGCGGCCGCGCGCTGAACTACCGCGAGGCCGGGCAGGCCTTGAGATCGGAAGAGCG
>JALHOS010000175.1 GCA_022842905.1 Myxococcaceae bacterium
GCTCGAGCAAACGCCGCCGCCCGCGCCGTCGAAGGCGCCGCCGGTGTTGCTCGCGCCCCTGCGCCCGTTGCCGCCGACGCCGGGCACACTCGAGAAGCTCAAGCTCAAGCCCAGGCCGAGCGGCCCCGTGCTCAAGGGGCTGCCGTCGTCGACGGCGCCAGCGCCGCTGCCGGTGCTCAAGGGGCTCAACCCGCCCAAGTGAGGGCCTCGAAGCGGCGCCGTGGCTCGTCGGGCGCGTGCGCGGCTTCGACCCGAGCCGCCGCGGGCGGGCCCTGGTGTTGAGGGTGAACGTGGTCGAACGCCACGGGCCGTGCGGCGCACCGTCGGGGTGACACGTGGACCGCGCGACGCGACGCTTCAGCCTCGGGCCGACGCCGAGCCGCGCCTCGAGAGCCGTCAGCAACATCCGTTCGGTGCAGCCGCGCTTCGAGGTTGCCGTCCACCAGCGGCCGCCCCGCGGGGCGGTGCGGCGCGTTCGTCCGCCGCCCGGCCATGCGCGAACGCAGCGCCGACCCCGAGCCAGCCCTGAAAGCGCGTCAGCGACCGTCGCGCCACTCGAGCAGCTGATCCGTCCGGTACAGCCGCTCTTCGATGATGCGGTCCACCAGTGGTCGCACCGCCGGGTGCTGCAGCGCGCTCGTCAGCGCCCCGGCCTTGGGCAGCCGCAGCAGCAGGCAGTCGCCGAGCGCCGTCACCGTCGCCGTGGCGCTGCCCCCGCGGATGACGGAGATCTCTCCGAACGAGTCGCCTTCGACCAGCTCAGGGTACTGCTCGAAGTGCACACCCTCGACGGAGCAGCGCCCGCGGACCAACAGGTACACCGCTTCACCGGGCGCGCCGGCGTGGATGAGCACCTGCCCGGCCTTTGCCGTCATCGGCTCGAAGCGCTGCCGCAGCTCCGCGCGCTCCGTCGCGTTGAGCCCGCGGAACAGCGGACTGGCGCGCAGCCAGTTGGCCAGCAGCCGCGCCCGGCAGAACACGTCCACCGTTCGCGCGACCGCAGGCGAATGGGCCATGGCGCGCTGCATGGCCGACCGTTCGAATCGCAGCGTCACGAGCGGCTGTGCGGCGCGCACGCTCACCGTCCGCCGCGTCTGCGCCAGCAGCGCCACCTCGCCGAAGAAGTCGCCTTCGTGGAACGTGTCCAGCGTGCTGATTTTGCCGTGGTGGCTGCGCTCCACCACCGCTGAGCCTTGGACGACGGCGAACATGGCGTCGTCGGCGTCACCTTCACGCACGACGAGCTCTCCGCCGTCGTACGCCCGGGCCGTCACCGCGCCCTGCAGCACGTCGATGAACTCGCTCGGGCTCAAGGAAGAGAAGAGGGGAATTCGCGGCAGTCGCAGCGGCGGCGGCGCCGGGACGACGGTGGCGTCTGCGAGGCCTTCGAGGCTTGGCTGTGTCGACGGGCTCGCGCCGGGACCCTCGCGGCGGAACTGGGTGAACTCGAGCGGCGGCGGGCCTGGAGCCGGCGGCACGACGGGGGCTTCGTCGCCGGGCTCAACGCCGGGCTGGTCGGCGAAGAGCGTGGCGAGCAGCTCCTGGGTGCGCGCGTGCGTCGGGTCCAGGGCGATGAGGCAGCGGCACAGCGCCATCGCGTGCATGGAGTAGCCCCGCCGCGCGTAGGCCTCGCAGGCGCGCGCGTACAGGCTGACGGCCTCGGCTTTGCGACCGAGCTGCGCGCTCAGGTCGGCGACGTACTGGAGCAAGGTGAGGTCGTCCGGCGTGGCCTCGAGGAGCTTCTCGAGCAGCGGGAGCGCCGCCAGTCGCTGGCCCTGCCGAAGGAGGCCGTGTGCGTCTTTCCTCAGCGTCTCGACTTCGCTGCTCATGGCCGCCGATTACACCATCACCCGAGTCAGGGCGCCCGCAGCTCCGCGCGTTTCGTGGCGCCGTCAGTCGATGCGGTACACCACCGCCAGCGCGTCTCGGTACACCTCGGTGAAGGGCGCGTGCTTCAGCTCCGGGTACGTCTGGGCCCGGTGCGCGCGCAGCACCAGCCAGCGAGACGAGAAGGCCTGGGCCAGCTGCGCGTCGAGCGGGAGTTGGTGGCGCCTCGCCCGCTCGAGCCACGTCGCGAGGCCCAGGTCCGCACGCACCGAGAAGATGGGGTCCAAGCCCCACAGGTAGCGCTGGCGAGGCGCGGAATAGAAGAGGTCAGGGAAGTCGTCCCAGTACAGGTTGATGACGGTCTCGCCGACGGCCAGGTTCGCCTCCATCCACCTCGCGGCGCCGTCGAAGAAGCGCGGGGGCGCCGCGTCGCGCTGGTAGGACACGTAGAACGAGAGCGCGCGGGCGTGAAAGCCGGCGAGGCCCACCCACGCGAGCACCAACGCCAGCACTCGGAGGCGCGGCCGCAGGTCGAGCGCGGGCCAGCGCAGGCCTGAACCGACGGCGTCGCGCACCACCAAACCCCAGCTCACCGCGAGGAGCAGCGCTTGGTATTCCACGAAGCGAGGCGCCCGCGCCGTCAGAGCCGACCAGGCCGCGGTGGCGAGCAGCAGCCCCCAGGTGTCTGGGCTCAGCCGCCTCCGGAGCAGGGCCGCCGCGGGCAGGAGCGCCAGCGTGGCGAGCACCAGCAGGGGGTAGATGTCGAAGAAGACGGCCGGCGGGTACGGGTACAGCTCGTTGCCCAGTTCGAAGCCCGACGCCTGCGTGCCGGCAAAGCCCGTGCGCAGGATTTGGGTGATGGTGAGGAACGTCTCGAGCGTCAGCGGGGAGTACGGGTGCACCGTGAGGCCAGCGACGGCGCCGAGGCCCGCCGCGAGCACGCTCTTCCAGTCGAGGCCGCCCTTCGCCAGCGCTCGGCCAACGACGAGCGGCGCGGCCGTCAGCACCAGGACGAAGGGCACCGTGTAGCTCCACGCGTAGACGAAGCCCAAGACCGCCAGCGCGCGCCACCGCCGCTCGAGCAGCAGGTGCAGGCCGAGGAGCAGCAGGCTCATGCTCAGCACGTGGGACCGAATCATGCCGAGGCGCGCGAGGAAGAGGCCGCCGGTCGCCAGCGGCAGGGCGGCGAAGTACGTGGGCCACGGCACCGCATGGCGTCGAAGCAGCCAGGTGAGGAGCGCGACGACTCCGACGGACAGGAGCAGCGCGAAGACACGCGCCCCGCCGATGGGCTCGGCCACCAGCGTGAAGGGCGCCATGGCTAGGTGGTACAGGACTTCCTTGTCACAGTACGCCTGCCGCCAGGTGCTGACCTGCGTCCACGGGAAGTCGCGGGAGAAGCCGCGCTCGGGAAGGAGGCGGGCCAGCCGCGCGTGGTAGTAGCCGTCGCGTTCGAACAGGCCGTCTTGCAGCAGCGCCGTCGCGCCGAAGAGCGCCGCCACGTACAGCGCGAGGGCGAGGGGAGCCGCGGCAGTGCGGAGGCGGGGCGCCATGTGCGGCTGTCCGAGTTACCAAGTCGGTGAGGGCCGCGGGCGGGATTCGGCGGGCCGCGCCTCTGCCGTGAAGTGAGCCGGAGGCGCGCCTGCGAACCCTGCATGGTGTACATGCCGGCACGTGTCGTCTGTCCGCGCCGCCTTCGTGCTGTCGGTCGTCGCCCTCTCCGCGCAGGCGGGGGAGCGCGCGTTCCCGTTCACCTGGGACTCGACGACGTTGGCGGCCAAGGAGCAGGAAGTCACGGTGTGGCTGACGCCGCGGCTGCTTCGGCAGAACTCGCTGACGTCCTCCTTCACTCGAGTCGAGGCGCGCACCGCGTTCAGCTTCGGCGTGACGAACTGGCTCGAGGGCACCGTGGCCGGCGACGTCGTCATGGACGACGAGGGGCTCAAGGGCCAAGCGGTGGACGCGAAGCTGACGACGTGGTGGCGCGCCTCGCCGCTCAAGGCGAAGGACTGGCTGGGCTTCTCGGTGTTGCTCCGCGGCAGCCTCGGTTTGCTCGGTGTCGACGCCGAGGCGCGCTTCGTCCTCGACAAGCGGCTGGGCGACGTGTGGGTGGCGCTCAATTCGGCGGTGACGCGCAGCTACTTCTTCGAGGGGACCGGGGTGGACCTGCGGCTCGAGCAGAGCGGGGCCGTCGGCTACGTGCTGTCCAAGGCCGGCGTCACCATCGCCGCGGAGGGCCGCGCGCGTACGGCCTTCCTGCTCGGCCAGTATCAGGGCACCGCCGTGTACGCGGGCCCGTCACTCACGCTGAGTCAGCCGCGCTGGTGGCTGTCGGTGGCGGTGCAGGCGCAGGTGGCGGCGGACCGTCACCCGGACGACAAGGCGTTGCCAGAGCCGCTGGAGCTGCGCGACAACGAACGCTTCGTGGCGAGGTTCGTCTTCGGCTTGCGGCTGGAGTGAGACCTCAGCGTTCCATGTTGTAGACGCCGAGGAGCCCGCCCCCGAAGCGCTTGATGAGCGCGTCGTCCTTGTTCGAGTCAACCAGCTTGGTCAGCCCTTCGAGGCCTCCGTTGGTCAACACCTGCAGCACTCGCCGCTCGGCAGCTTCGTGGGGCGGGGGCATGACCGCGGCGATGCTCGGCGGGAACCGGTCGCGGTGCTTGCGCAGTCCTTCGGCGCCGCCGGCAGCGGCCTTGTACAAGCCGAGCATGGTCTCGTCGGCAGGGTTTCCCGGAGGCCCCGCCAGCGCCAGCTTGTCCTCGAGCCGCTGCGCCGCGTTCTTGAACTGCTCCATGGACGGGGCGTGGTTGAGCTGGGCGTCGATTCGCGTGCGCACCGCGACCGCATCGGCTGCGGCCTTCGCGTCGACTTCGTCGAGGGACGTGTAGGTCACCTTCATGCCGTCCTTGAGCGGCGAGGTGAGCTTGGGGTCCTTCATGGCGGCTTCGAGCTGCTTCTTTTGAGCGTCGTCGAGCGTGCCGCGGTACTGCACGTCGATTCCGGTGGGCGTCGCGACGAAGCGGGCGACTTGTTTCGCCGGCCCGGTGGGGGCGGCACCCGGGACGAGGGAAGGCTGCGGGCGGAGCTCGTTGTTGAGCGAGCGGCTGACGCTCTCTGCTGGAGAGCCGGAGGTGGTCAGCGCGCCGGGCTTGCCTTTGACGCCGGCGGGCAGCGGCTCGGCGTTGCCCTGCACCGGGGGCAGGAACTCAGGCTTGGGGACGCGCCCGCCGTCTTCGGGGTGCGCCATGGTTCGGGTCAGCTGGTCTCCAGGCGACGGGATACGGCCGCCGTCTTCGGGGTGCGCCATGGTTCGGGTCAGCTGGTCTCCAGGCGACGGGATACGGCCGCCGTCTTCGGGGTGCGCCATGGTTCGGATCAGCTGGTCGCCAGGCGACGGGATACGACCGCCGTCTTCAGGGTGCGCCATGGTTCGCGCTTCCGGTTTCGGGACGCTGCCGCCGTCTTCGGGGAAGGCCATGGTTCGCAGTTCAGGCTTCGGGACGCTGCCGCCGTCTTCGGGGAAGGCCATGGTTCGCAGTTCAGGCTTCGGGACGCTGCCGCCGTCCTCGGGGAAGGCCATGGTTCGCACTTCCGGCTTCGGGACGCTGCCGCCGTCCTCGGGGAAGGCCATGGTGCGCACTTCCGGCTTCGGGACGCTGCCGCCGTCCTCGGGGAAGGCCATGGTGCGCACTTCCGGCTTCGGGACGCTGCCGCCGTCCTCGGGGAAGGCCATGGTTCGCGCCTCGAACTTCGGGACACTCCCGCCATCTTCGGGATGCGCCATCGTCCGTGCGAACTGCTCGCGTCCCCGGTTCGGATCGAGCCTGGGGTTCAGCAGATCCTGCGGCAGACGTCCTGGACGCGCCGGCGCGAGTGCATCGCGAGCTGCGTCACTCGGCACCTGGCCGCCTGCCTGGGCGCGCCACGATGGGGCCGGCGTGGCGGTCTTCGCGGCGTCCTCCGCCGCCTCTGCCGGGGTCGCAGGGCCAGAACGGGTCTCCGGTCGAACGTAGTTGACGAACGACGAGCTGCTACTGCCGTCATTGCGAATGGCCATGTGATCTCCTGGGCGAAGGCGGGCAGTGTCGCGCGCGCCAGCAACCAGGGCAACGCACCGGCTTGGGGCGCGGGGTCCGTCGTGCCGAAGCCGGCTTGACATCGCAGGCTGGACCGCCCGACTTCGGCAGCCGCCACCGCCAAGGTGCCTGTCGGGTTTCCGGCGCTTCCGTTCGGGTGCCCGGCAGGCAGCACCACTTCACCGCGCCTGTTTTCCCAACGATGGCCTCGCGCCCCTGACGGCACGCCGCGTGCTCCGCTGGCCCGCCAATGCCGGCGCTCCTCGCCATCGCCACTCGCAACGTCTTCCGCAACCGTCGCCGCACCTTCATCACCGCGGCGGCGCTCGTCGTGGGCATCTTCGCCGTCGTCTCCATTCGTGGCGTCCTGAACGGACTCCAAGGCGCCATCATCGCCTCCACGGTGAAGGGCATGACGGGCGGCTTCCAGGTGCACCGCGCCGGCTACCTCGCGAACGTCCTCTCGCCGCCGCTGACGCTGGACTTCGCGCTCGACGACCCGTCGCTGGCCGGCCTGGCGAAGCTGCCCGGCGTCACCGCCGTCGCGCCGCGCATCATGTTCGGCGGGAGCCTGTCGGTGCCCAAGGAGAAGGAAGAAGACACCCCCGAGCCGCTCTTCTTCATGGCGACGGCGGTGGACCCGACGCTCGAGCCGCAGGTCTGTCCCGACCGCGCCGGGCTGATGAGCGCCGGCAGCCGCTTCGACGAGGCTCACTTGCTCGTCGGAGAGGCCATGCTCGGAACCCTCGACGCCAAGCTGGGCGACGAGGCCGTTCTCCTGGCGCCGGACCGAGACGGCGCGCTCAACGGCGAGCTCAGCCACGTCGGCGGCGCGCTCAAGAGCGTCATGCCCGGCGAGCTGAAGGTGGCGCAGGTGCCGCTCGCCGCCGCACAGCGCCTGCTGCGTATGGAAGGCCGTGCGACGGAGCTGGCCGTCGCGGTGAAGGACTTGGCGCAGGTGCCGAGCCTGGTGGCGCAGGCCCGCGCGCTGCTCGGCCCCACCTACGAAGTGCACGCCTGGGACGACGTCGCCACGGACCGGCGCACCTTCATGCAGCGGCAGAACGCCATCAGCGCGCTCGTGTCGGTCGTCTTCCTGCTGCTGATGTTGCTCGGCGTGGCCAACACCATGCTCATGAGCGTGCTCGAGCGCACCCGCGAAGTCGGCACGATGATGGCCGTGGGCGTCACCCGCGCGCAGGTGTTGCTGCTGTTCCTGCTCGAAGCGCTCAGCTTGGGCGTGGTGGGCGTCGCTGGCGGACTTGCGCTGGGCACCACCTTCGTCGCGGCGCTCGGAGCCAAAGGCCTGACCGTCACGCCGCCCTCGGCCACCGTCGCGCTCACGCTCTACCCGTCGAGCAGCCCCGCGTTCCTGGTCGTCGTCGCCGCGCTGGCGCTGCTGGGCTGCGCCGTCTTCTCGCTGTACCCCGCGCTGAGGGCGTCGCGCCTGCGGCCCGTCGAAGCGCTGGCGGGAAGGTGAGCGAGGACCAACCCATGTGGACCTTCCTTCGCCTCGCGCTGCGCAACGTCACCCGAGCCAAGGCGCGCAGCGCCATCACCCTGGCGGCGCTGTTCTTCGGCGCGGGCATGAGCCTGTTCCTCCAAGCCTTCGTCATCGGCGTCGGGGAGTCCCTCATCGACGACACCGTCGAAGGCCGCATCGGCGCGTTCCAGGTGCACCGCGCCGGCTACTACGAGAAGCGCGATCGGCAGCCGCTGGCGCTCGACATTCGCCAGGACGACGTGCGGCTCAGTCGCCTGGCGGCGCTGCCCAACGTGAAGGCCGTGACGCCGCGGCTCACCTTCAACGCCCTGCTCACGACGGGCGCCCGCGCGACGGCGGTGTCGGTGACGGCGGTAGACGTCGAAAGCCAAGCGCAGGTGCTGCCCCGCGCCTGGCAGTACGTGGACCACCCGCTGACGGCGCAGGACGAAGGCCAGTTCGTCCTGGGAATGGAGCTGAGCCGCGCGCTGGGGCTTCAGCCGGGCGCGACGCTCATGCTGCAGGCCCAGACCCAGGCGAAGCGGGAGAACGCGCTGGACGTGGAGCTGCGCGGCACGCTCGGCGGGGCCAACCCGCTCGAGAGCAAGCGCGCCGTGGTGCTGCCGCTGCGCCACGCGCAGAAGCTGCTCGGCATGGACGGCAAGGTGACGGAGCTGGCCGTGCAGGTGAAGGACCGCCAGCAGCTCGACGCCACCGTCCAGGCCGCGCGGGAGTTGCTGGGCTCCGACTTCGAGGTCCACGCCTGGCACGAGCTGCGCCCCGCCATCAAAGACGTCACGTTCGTCCAGCGCGCCATCCTGTCCTTCGTCAGCTTCATCTTCCTCGTCATCGCCATCTTCGGCGTGGCCAACACGCTGCTCATGAGCGTCATGGAGCGGACCAAGGAGATCGGCACGCTGTTGGCCGTCGGCATGAAGCGCGGGCAGGTGGCCTTGCTCTTCGTCCTCGAGGCGCTCGCGCAGGCGGTGCTGGGCTCGGCGCTGGGGCTCCTCGCGGCGTGGCTCGTGGTGTCCCTGTTCGTGATGCGCGGCGGCTTCGAGCTGTCGCTGGGCGGGGAGGGGACGAGCGGCTTCACCGTCGTGCCTCGGCTCTTGCCCCAGTACGTCGGCCTCGTCCTCGGGGCGACCTGGGTCGGCTCGGTGCTGGCCGCGCTCTACCCCGCGTACCGCGCCGGGAAGCTCCGGCCGGTGGAGGCGTTGGCGTCGAACTGAAGCAGGCCGTGATTTTCACCGCCGGACCGCAGGAGAACCTCATGTTGCTGACGACCCTCACGCTGCTCACCCTGGCCGCCCCGCCCGACGGGAAGGAGCTGCTCGCCAAGTACGACGCCTTCATGTCGCCGCCGAACTTCAAGGCCACCGCGTTGATGACGGCACACCGCGACGACGGCACGACCCGCTCGTACAAAATGACCATCGTGAAGGCCGGGGCGGACCGGAACCGCATTTGGTTTCATGAGCCCGCGGCGGTGCGAGGGCAGGAGATTCTGCGCAACGGCGACAATTCGTGGGTGTACATGCCCAACCTCAAACGCGCCATGCGGCTCGCGTCGCGGGATAGTTTTCAAGGGGGCGACTTCAACAACGCCGACGTGCTGCGAACAAACTATGTGCATGATTACGAGGTGACGGTCGGTGAAGACCCCGCCAAACTAGACACCTGGGTCCTCGAGCTCAAGGCAAAGACTGCCGAGGCGGCCTACGAGCGCATCAAGCTGTGGGTGGGTCGATCGCCGGCCGGCATGCCGGTGCGAGGCGAGTACTACACGGCCAGCGGGAAGATGCTGCGCTCGGCGGCCTTCAGCGACGTGAAGGATTTCGGCAACGGCTGGACGCGGCCGGCCAAGGTGTCCATGCGCAACGAGCTGGCCACGCAGCGGCACAGCGACATGGTGTTCGAAAGCGCGGACCCCACCGTCGTCACGCCGGACAACCGCTTCACCATGTCGGACCTCGGGCGCTGACGGTGTGGTCGGCCCTCCTCCTCAGCCTGGCGGTCGGTGAGCTTCAGGTCACCACGACGGGCTTCCTGGACACGCGCGTGCAGTTGGCCGTGACTCGCGCCGACGGCACGCCGGGCCTCGTGCCGCTCGCCGAAGGGAACCTGCAGGTGAAGGTGCGGCCGACGGAGGCGTTCACCGTCTTCACCGACACCTCGCTCGTCTGGCAGTCGGCGTTCTTGGTGCAGGGCGGGGAGAAGGACCTACCGCAGTATCGACCGCAGGCGGTGCTCTCTGAGCTGTACGCGGAGGGCCAGCCGCACGAGCACATTCGGTTGCTGGCGGGGAAGAAGCGCATCGTCTGGGGCACGGGCTTCGCGTTCAACCCGACGGATCTGCTCAACCCGCCGAAGGACCCCACCGACCCGACGTTCCAGCGCGCAGGCGCGTGGCTCGCGCAGGTGGAGGTGCCCTTCGAAAAAGTGACGGTGTCCGTCGTCTTCGCAGGCAAGGTGACGCGGCAGTTCGCCGGGCTGCCGACCGCCTTCGTCGTCTCACCGCACAATCCGAGCGCCGAGTCGATCAAGGGGTGGGTGCCGGACGACCGTGATGGTGAAGCGCACTGGGCCGCGACCGCGCGGGTGTACGCGCTGCTCTGGAACACCGACGTCACGCTCAGCTACGCCTTCACAAACCTGTACAACGACGCGTTCCGGAACAAGTCGAGGGCGGGGCTGTCGCTGTCGCGTACGTTCGGCGGGCTCGAGCTGCATGCCGAAGGCCTGCTGCAGGGCGGCTCGTCGCGGCTCGAGGTGGTCGACGGGTGTGACGAGCTGCCGCTGCGTTGCGTGGCGCGAGGCCAGCCGCCGGTGGAGCGCCCGCACCTGGATGCGAGCTTCGTCAACCTCAAGGGCCTGGTCGGTGGGCGCTACCAGTTCAACGACGATTCGCTGTTGAGCGTGGAGTACTTCTTCAACGGCGACGGGCACGACGTCGATGGGTTCCGCCGGCTGGTGCAGCTGGGCGTGAGGAACCCTCAGCTCGCGGAGGCGTTGCGCGGGGCGTCGGCGGACCCTGGCACGCCGCAGAAGTTCAGCTTCGATCCGCTGCGCCGGCACTACCTGGTCGCGTCGTTTCAGAAGCCCCGCATCTTCGACGACTGGACGTTGCTGCTGACGCTGCTCGCCGGGCTGGAGGACCTGTCCTTCCAGGCGATGGCGCAGGTGACGTGGATGCCGAAGGAATGGCTGTCGTTGGCCTTCGCCGCGTACCTGCCGTTCGACGGGGTGCCGGACTGGGGTGTCGATGTCGGCGACGGCGAGCGGCGCGGGGAGTTCGGGTTGGCTGGGTTTGGGAGTCGGTTCTTGCTCCAGGCGAAGGTGTTCTTCTGACGAATGGCTGTCGTGAACGAGGAGGCGCTGCGTGTCACTCATCAAGCTGCAGGGCATCACCAAGGCGTACCAGCTGGGCAAGACGCAGGTGCCGGCGCTCAAGGGCATCGACCTCGCGGTGGAGCGCGGGGAGTTTGCCGTGGTCATGGGGCCGTCGGGCAGCGGCAAGACGACGCTGCTCAACATCATCGGGCTGCTCGACCGGGCGGACGCCGGGAGCTACCTGCTGGACGGTGAGGAGCTGGCCGGCCGCGACTTCAATGAGATGGCAGGGCTGAGGAACAAGAAGATTGGGTTCATCTTCCAGTCCTTCAACCTCATCCCCGTGCTCAACGTCATCGAGAACATCGAGTTCCCCTGCCTGCTGCGGCGCGAGGACAAGAAGCTGCTGCGCGCGCGCGTGGAGCGCGTGGCCGAGCACGTCGGCCTGTCGCACGTCTTGGCGCACAAGCCCGACGAGCTGTCCGGTGGGCAGCGGCAGCGCGTGGCGATCGCCCGGGCGCTCGTGACGGAGCCGGAGATCGTCCTCGCTGACGAGCCGACCGCGAACTTGGACTCGGCGACGAGCGAGCAGATTCTGGACCTGATGCAACGGCTCAACGCGGACAGCGGCGTCACCTTCCTCTTTTCCACGCACGACCCGCGGGTCATGCGCCGGGCCAAGCGTGTGGTGCAGATCGCCGACGGGCGCTTGGTCGACGGGCAGGACGCCGCGGCCGCGAACGTCGCGGTGCTGGGGGCCCCGCCGCACTGAGCAGGCGCGGGGCTCGGCGGCCGCTTCGACAAACTCGGGTGCGCTGGTGCGTTGTCGGTCCCGCCCTGCCACGCTGCCGCCCCGATGACTGCCCAGCAGCCTGCTTTGGGCCTCGAGCTCGTCCCGCTCGAGGACTTCGTGCCCTTCGACCAGAGCGTCGTCTGGCGAGTGCACGACGCGTACTACGCGACCCTCGGCGCGGGCGCCTTCCTCGACGACATTCCTTCCCGGGCGACGACGAACACCGCGTTCGCCCGCCAGCACGTGCACTACCTGGCCGCGGGCGTGCGGCAGGCGGAGCGCAGCGGCACGCTCGCCCCCGACGCGCCAGTCCACGTCCTCGAGCTCGGAGCGGGCGCGGGAGAGTTCGCCGCCAGCTTCTTGGATGAGTGTGTGCGGGTCGTCCCTCGGCTCGCCGCGCGGCTGCGCTACGTCGTCTCCGACTACTCGCGCCGCTCGGTGGAGGACGCGCTCGCCTTCGATGGGCTGGTGGAGCACGTCGAGTCCGGCCGCGCCGTCGGCGCCTGCTACGACCTGCGCCGGCCGAAGGACCTGCGCGACCTGAGCGGGGCTCCGCTGGGCGGCCCGTTCCTCCTCGTCGTCGCCAACTACCTGTGCTGCGTGGCGCAGGCGCAGGCCTTTCAGCGCCGTGACGGTCGGCTCTTCGAGCGCTACGTGCGTGTCAGCGCGCCGGCCTCCATCGCCAAGGACGGGCGCGTCGAGTCCGTCGTCGCGGCCGTGGGCGATCGCGGCGTCATGGCGTCGCTCCGCATCGAAGAAGACTGGCGCCCGGCCACGAGCCTCGACGAGCCGTCACAGTCGCTCCACGCCGCGGTGGTCTCACGGGTGCTCGAGCCGTTGACCGTCGGGAGCCTCATCTACCCGACCGCCTTCGTCACGGCGCTCGACGCGCTCCGCGGAGAGCTGCACCCCGCCGGCGCGGTCGTCATCAGCGACTACGGCGCCCTGTCGCGGGACGGGCTCGAAGGTGACCAGCTGTCGCCGCCGCAGCACTACGGCAACACGCTCAACTACCCCGTCACCTTCACGCTGTTCGACGAGTTCGCCGCGCACCGTGGCTTGGTCGCGCTCCGGACACAGGACGAGCTGCGGGCCGTCAAGGTCGCCGCGCTGCACCCCACGCCCGCCTGCGCCGACGCCGACGTCTTCGCGCGCGCTTTCGAAGGGGAGCGCGTCGGCGAGGCGCTGGTGGATCTGCAGGAGGCCGCGTCGGTCCTCGGACGAAAGGGGCACCACGGCACCAGCGCGCGGCTGCTGGCGAAGTGCCGGGCCTGGGACCCGAGCTCCTATGTCGTCGCCATCGAGTTCATCGAGGCGTGCCTGGACGCGGAGCACTTCCAGACCGCGCTGGACGAGTGCGACCGCGCCGCCGATGTCGTGGCCGACGACGTGCTCGACGAGCTGCGCGGGCGCGCGTGCCTGGGCCTGGGGCTCAACGCGCAGGCCATCAACTACCTTCAGCGTTCGCTCGAAGCCGAGCCGGACTCGGCGACCGCCGCGAACTTGAGCCTCGCGTTCGACCGCTCGGGTGACGTGGGCGCGGCGCTCGTCGCAGCCCGGCGCGCGGTGGAGCTCGACCCCGACAACCAGCACTCTGCCCAGCTCCTCGCGGAGCTCGAAGCGGCCACCCCCTCGGCGCCGGCTGGCGAGGCGCCACTGCCTGCGGCCGTCGACGTCGTCGAGGACTTCGTGCCGCTGGACCAGTCCGTCGTCTTCGAGCTGAGCGACGCGTACCTCGCGTGCATGGGGCGCCAGGCCTACGTCGACGCCGTGCCGTGTCAGGCCGCCGCCAGCCGGCTGTTGGCAGAGGCCCACGCGCGCCTGTTGCTCGCGTCGCTGGAAGACGCCCGCGCCGCCGGGGCGCCGCGGGACACGGGCCCGGTGCACGTGCTCGACCTGGGCGGTGGCTCTGGCGAGCTGGCCGGCCGCTTCCTCGAGGCGGTGCAGGCGCTGGCCCCCGACGTCGCCGCGCGCGGGCGCTACGTGCTGGCCGACGTTCATGCCCGCGTCGTGCGTGAGGCGCTGGCGCAGCCGGCCCTCGCGCGCTTCGTGGCCGAAGGGCGTCTGGTGGGCGCGCAGCTCGAGCGAAGAGAGCGCGGCCTGGTGCGCGAGCTCTCGGGTGAAGTGTGTGAGGGCCCCTGGTCCCTCGTGTTGGCGAGCTACGTCTGCGGCTCCTGGCCCACCAAGCAGCTCTGGCTGCGCCCGGAGGACTGCACCGAGCGCTGGGTGCGCACCCGGCTTCCGGAGGGCGGCGCACGAGCGACGCGTGGAGCCGTCCTCGCGGACCCTGGGCGCGTGGGCTTGGCCGCTTCCCTGGTGCTCGACGACGCCTGGCGCCCTGTGTCGCTGCAGCGCCTGGGCGAGCCGCACCAGCGAGGGCTCGAGCGCTGGCTGTCGCGCGCGGGGGCCGGGCCGGTGAGCTACCCGCTCGTCTTCATCGACGCGCTGCTGGCCCTGGGCGAGCAGCTGGCGCCTGGCGGCGCGCTCGTGGTGCTCGACGCGGGGCAGGGCTCATCGGCCGTGCCGCGAACGGGCCGCGCCCCCGGCTACCGGACCTTCGGCAACACCGCCGTCTTTCGCGTGAACTTCGAGCTCCTCGCTGAAGTCTTCGGCGAGCAGGGCTGGTCGGTGCACCGGACGCAGAGCGAGCTGCGCGGCCTGTCGGTGTTGGCGCTGGCGCGGCCCGTCGCGCCGTCCGTTGCGGCGGTCTTCGCGCGCCGCTTCGAAGACGACGGCCGCAGCGAGGACTACGAGGACTTGTGGGACGCGGCGAGGGCGCTCCTGCGCGCGGATCAGCCGCTCGCCGCCGCGCGGCTGTTCAAGCGAGCGCTGGCGCTGGACGCTGGCGACGGGGCGCTGTGGGCCGGTTTCATCAGCGCGTGTCTGGACGCGGGCTTCTTCTCGCAGGCCCTCGCGGCGTGTGAGCGCGCGCAGGGCGTCGACGCGCCTCCGCCCATGCTCCCGCTGTGGCGCGCGCGCTCGCTGGTGGGGTGCAACCGGCCCGCCGAGGCCGCGCCGCTGCTCGAAGCGCTCGTCGCACAGGAGCCGTCCGTCCAAACGTTCGCTCTGCTCGGTCGCGCGCGCGCGGCCTTGGGTGACCGCGCCGCTGCGCGGCGCGCGGCCGCTCAGGCGCGCCAGCTCGCGCCGCAGGACGAAGCCCTCAGAGCGTGGTGCGTCCGGCTCGGGCTGGGCGCCGCGCCGAGCGTCGAGCACGTGGGCTGA
>JALHOS010000176.1 GCA_022842905.1 Myxococcaceae bacterium
AGCAGCGTGGCGAGCACGCGCAGGGTGGTCGTCTTGCCCGCGCCGTTGGGCCCGAGCAGCGCGGTGATGGCGCCGTCCGCCGCGGTGAAGGACACGTCTTGCACCGCCGCGACCGTCGCGCGCCGGCCGTTGACGACGGCGCGGAAGTGTTTGGCCAGCCCTTCGACGCGAATCACGGCGGCTCCGGCGGCGAGAAGAACGTGGGCAGCGGCAGCTCCGACAGGCAGCCCGCGTCGAAGCCGTCGAGTGAGCGCTCTTTGACGAAGCGCTGGACCAGCTGTGGCCCGCAGCCCTTGCCGCTGACGCCGTGCGCGAGGTTGTTGGCGACGACGTGCGTGGCGTTGGGGAGCTGCTGCGCGAGGGCCTGCGCGTGCCGGGGCGGCGTCGCGGGGTCGAAGCCGCCGGACAAGAGCAGGGTCGGCCCCGCGAAGGTGGGCGGCGCGAAGAACTCCGGCGGCACCGGCCGCGTGGGCCAGTCCCGGCACGCCAGGTCGTACTCGTCCACGAAGGCGGCGCCCGCGCGGGTGCGCAGCGCGTCGGCGCGGAGCTCCGGGCTCAGCCGGGGCACGTCTTCGGCGCACAGCACCGAGAAGTGCATGCCCTGCGACAGGCTCATGCCGGACAGCGCCGCCTCGAGGCCCACGAGCGCCGCGACGTCTCCGCCCGCCGCCTGGCGCAGGGCGTGGGGCCAGACCGCGGCCAGCGTCGGCACGTAGAGCGGCCCGCGCAGCAGCCCCAGCAGCTGCTGTGGGCCCAAGGCCACCGTGGCGGGTTGGCCGAAGAAGGCGTCGTGCGTCGCGGCGGTCACCCCTGCGTCCGGGTGCAGCAGCTGCCCGAGCGCTTCGTCCAGCGGGGCCCGCGCACAGGCCGGGTCGGCACGGCAGGTGGCCAGCCACGCGTCGAGCACGGCGTCGGTGTCCTGCGCCATGGCCACCGGCAGCACGACGGCGGCCGGCGCCACGCCGTCGAGCACCAGCGAGCGCACTCGGCTGGGAAACTGCCGCGCGTACTCGAGCGCCGCGCGGGTGCCGTACGACGCGCCCCAGGCGTTGAGCTGCTCGTAGCCCAGCTCTTCGCGCACCCGGTCCACGTCCTTCACGGCGATCCACGTCGCGTACTGGCGCAGGTCCTCGCCGCGGGTGACGAGGTCTTCTCGGCAGGCCACGAGGCGCTGGCGCCCGGCGTCGACGTCGTAGTGCTGGGTGATGGGCACCCGCTGCCCCGCGTCGGGGCAGTCGAGCGAGTGTGAGTGGCCGGTGCCGCGCTGGTCGACGAAGACGACGTCGCGCCGCGCGGTGAGGGAGCCGAAGACGCCCAGCGTCAGCTCGGCGATCTGCCCCGCGGCTTGCCCTGGCCCGCCGGCGAAGACGAAGAGCGGGTCGCCCAAGGGACGGCTGCCTTCCGCGGGGAGCACTGCCGCGCGCACGCGAATCGTCTTGCCGCCCGGCGCGTCCCAGTCGAGCGGCACGTCGACGTCCAGGCAGCGCGCTTCTCGCGGCACGCCGGCCAGCACACACGGCGTCAGGCGCTCCGCCGCGCGGCTGCGCTTGGTGCAGGCCGCGCCGCCGAAGACGAGCACGCTCGCTGAGCACACCGCGACCAGCGCCGCCCACGCGCCGCGGCGCCCTTCGGTCGACGGCCTCAGCGCACCACCCGCACCGTCTGCTCGATGGCGCCGAACAGGCTGTGGCCGTCGAGCCCCTTCATCTCGATGTGGAGGCGATCTCCGTCCTTCAAGAACGGCGTCTTCGGCGCCCCTTGTTCGATGGTCTCGATCATCCGCCGCTCGGCCAGGCAGCTGATGCCGCGGGCGCGGTCTTCGTTGGACACGGTGCCCGAGCCCAGAATGGTGCCCGCCGTGTAGCTGCGCGTCTTCGCCAGGTGGCCCACCAGGTCGAAGAAGCTGAAGTGCATCTCCGGGCCGGCGTCGGTGTCGCCCACCAGCTCCCCGTTGAGCTTCGTCTGGAGCCGCAGGTGCACGCGCCCGTCCTTCCACGCCGCGCCCAGCTCGTCGGGCGTGCAGGCGACCGGAGAGAACGCGGTGGCCGGCTTCGACTGGAAGAAGCCGAAGCCCTTGGCGAGCTCGTCGGGGATCAAGTTGCGCAGGCTCACGTCGTTGGCCAGCAGCACCAAGCGCACGTGCGGCGCGGCCGTCTGCGCCGTCGTCCCCCGAGGCACGTCGCCCAGCACCACACACACCTCGGACTCGAAGTCGCAGCCCCACGCCTCGTCGCGAATGGTGACGTCTTCGGTGGGGGCGAGCAGGTGGCCGCTGCCGCCTTGGTACACCAGCGGGTCCGTCTTCAGCGTGGCCGGCGGCTCCGCCTTGCGCGCCTTGCGCACGAGGATGACGTGGTTCAGGTACGCCGAGCCGTCGATCCACTCGTAGGCGCGGGGCAGGGGGGAATGCAGCCGCGTGGCGTCGTAGGCCTCGCTGGGCGCGGTGCCCGCTTCGAGCGCGGCGGCCAGGGCCCGCAGCTTCGGCTCGACGGCGGCCCAGTCGTCCAGCGCGGCTTGCAGCGTCGGGGCGACTTGGGACGCGTCGGTCCAGCGGGACAGGTCCTTCTTCACGACGAGCAACTGCCCGTCGCGGCGCTGCGTCTTCAAGGTGGCGAGCTTCATCGTGCCCGCTACGTCGGCGAGGGCGCCTTGAATGTCAACCGCGCTTGGGGACCGGGCGCGTCGAGCACCTGCGCTACCGCAGCACGTCCATGGCCTCGCGGTTGAGCACCACCTGCGCCGTGGTGTCTTTGGCTCCGTCGCTCGTCACCGTCCCGTGGGTGACCACGTCGGCGCCCTTGGCGGCCAGGCTCACCCCGACGATGCCGACGGGCCTGACGTCTTTGGGGTCCTTGCCTTGCCAGTCGAAGCGCAGCGTCTCTCCGTCGAGGCGGGCCTTGAGCCGCAGCATGGGCGAAGGCCCACCCACCTGGCTGGCGTACAGCTCCCCGCCGTCGACGAAGAAGATGGTCGCCGCCCGCACCTTGGTCCGGTCCGCGTCCGTCACCGTCAGCAGCACCGCGTCGCCGCTGCCCACCAGCTTGAACGCGGCATACGTCGAGCCGTCGGCGCGTTCCGACTTCCAGGTGCCCTCGAGCTTCTTCACGCGGGCGAGCAGCGCGCTGCCGTCGGCGGGCCCCGCCAGCGACATGCCGGCGAGCAGCGACAAGGACAGGCTCAGCAGTCGGCTCATGGTGCGGCGCTCCTGGGGCTTCGAGGTGGCGTCCGACGGCTTCACTGGCAGGTGCCCGACGTGCAGGACAGGCCCAGCGCGCAGTCGTCGGTGCTGCCGCAGCCGGTGGTGGCCGGGCAGTTGCGGGCGCGGCCGCCGGTCATGTTGGTGAGCACGAAGCCGGTGTTGCTGACGGTGTCGCTGTTGGTCTGGTTCCCGTGCGCGCCCGCCGTCGCGTTGGTGAGCGTGACGGCCGAGCCGGTGCCCCCCGCGTTGATGTCCAGGTTCATCGCGTTGTTGATCGCGTCGCGAATGTTGGACCCCATGGCGCTCGAGTTGCCGGTGCGATCCACCCAGACGCGGCCCATGACGACGGCGCTCTGCGTGTCGTTGATCTCGAAGACGACGGGCGGGTTGACGCCGTCGTTGAGCGTGAAGGTCTCGCCGTCGGTGAAGTCGCTGCCCTGCACCGCGGTGAGGTTGCCGGTCGCCGCGGCGAGCGCCTGTGTCGCGCCGCAGGTGGCGCTGCAGGTGCCGCAGGCGTTGGCGTTGCGGTCGTCACACACCTCGGGGCCGTTCGTCGTCCCGTCGCCGCAGAAGGGTCCGGTGCCGGGCACGTTCTGGCAGGTGGCGTTGCAGATGCTGCACGTCTGCTGACCGTACGGACAGGAAGGCTCCGTCGTCGTGTTGCCGTCGTCACACTGCTCGATACCCGGCGCCTGCGTGTCGATGAAGGTGTCTCCGCAGACGGCGATCGTGCAGGTGTTGGTGCAGTTGTCGGTGTTGACGGCGTTCCCGTCGTCACACTGCTCCACGCCGCTGCGCAGAATGCCGTCCTGGCAGACGTTGTTGCGGCAGGTGTTGGTGCAGGCGTCGTTGTTGTTGGTGTTCCCGTCGTCGCACTGCTCCCCCGCGCCCGTCTGCGTCACCATGTCGCCGCAGCGGCTCGTCGCGCCGGCCACCGACTGGCAGGTGGCGTTGCAGACCGTGCAGCTCGTCAAGCCGTAGGCGCAGGCTTCGGTCGTGGCGTTGCCGTCGTCACACTGCTCGCCGTCGGCGGTCTGAATGACGAAGTCGCCGCAGCGCCGCACCAGGCCGGCCACGGTGGTGCAGGACGCGCCGCACACCGAGCACGACGTCGCGCCGTACGCGCACTGCTCGGTGGTCTGGTTCCCGTCGTCGCAGTTCTCGCCGTCCGACGTCTGGGTGATGTTGTCGCCGCAGCGCCGGACGACGCCGGGGCCGTTCTGGCAGGTGTTGTTGCACACCGTGCAGCTCGTCAGCCCGTACGCACACTGCTCGGTGGTGGTGTTGCCGTCGTCACACTGCTCGCCGCCGGCCGTGTTCAGGAAGCCGTCACCGCAGGTGCGCGCGGTGCAGTTGCTGTCGCAGGTGGCGGTGTTCACGCCGCCCTGGTCACACGTCTCGCCGGCGGCCGAGTTGACGAAGTTGTCGCCGCACTGCGCGAAGGTGCAGTTGCTGTCGCAGCCGATGGTGTTGAGCCCCACCGAGCCGTTGTCACACTGCTCACTCGCCGCGCTGTTCACGAAGCCGTCTCCGCACAGGTGGTTCCGGCAGTTCGCGTTGCAGGTGGCGGTGTTGATGCCGCCTTGGTCACACTGCTCGTTCGCCGCGGTGTTGATGATGGAGTCGCCGCAGCGGGCGAAGGTGCAGTTCGAGCCGTTGCAGGTGGCGGTGTTGCTGCCGCCCATCACGTCGCACTGCTCGCTCGCCGCCGGGTTGACGAAGCCGTCGCCGCAGCTGCTGACCCGGCACTGCGACGTGCAGGTCAAGGAGTTGCCCGCCGAGTCGCACTGCTCGCCGCGCACGCTGTTGGTGAAGCCGTCGCCGCAGAACGGGAACGAGCAGTCCAGATCGCACGTGTTGCTGTTGCCGCCGGTGTCGCAGTCTTCACCCTGGTCGCGAATGTTGTTGCCGCAGCTACCGCCGGACAGACAGTTGCCTTCGCAGCCGTCGCCGTTGCGCGTGTTGCCGTCGTCGCAGACTTCACCCGGGTCGCGCACGCCGTTGCCGCAGACTTCCACCAGGCACTGGCTGCTGCAGTTGTCGCCGGACACGGTGTTGCTGTCGTCACACTGCTCGGTCGTGGGAATGCCGCCGTCGACCAGGCGGAACACGCCGCCGTCCGCGAAGCGCGCCGGGCTGGACAGCGTCGAGTCCAAGCGCCCGTTGCCGCAGATCTCGTTGGTGCACAGGCTCGAGCAGCGATCGCCGATGCTCAGGTTCCGGTCGTCACACTCTTCGCCGGGGTCGCGAATGCCGTTGCCGCAAGTGAACAGCAGGCACTGGGCGCTGCAGTTCGGGCCGCCGAAGGGGCCTTGGTCACACTGCTCCGTCGCCAGCGTGCCGCCGTCCGGCAGCCGGAACGCGCCGCCGTCGGGCAGCCGGGCGATCTGCCCGCCGGCCAGGACGATCTCGTTGTTCTGCGTGCGGTCCTGCACGAAGTTGCCGCAGACCTCGATGCGGCCGAACTGAGAGCAGCCGTCGCCGCTGCTCAGGTTCCCGTCGTCGCACTCTTCGTTGGGGTCGCGAATGCCGTTGCCGGGGGCGATGAGAATGCACTGCGCGCTGCAGCGGTCGTTCGCCGAACCCTCGTCACACTGCTCCTGGCTCAGGCTGCCGCCGTCCGGCAGGCGGTACGGGGCGCCGCTGGCGAACACGGCCACGCCGCCGTCGCGCAGGCGAATCTCGTTGTTGACGGTCAGGTCCACCAGCCCGTTGCCGCACACCTCGAAGCGGCAGCGCTCCGAGCACCCGTCGCCGTTGTCCAGGTTGCGGTCGTCGCACTCCTCGCCCGGGTCGAGAATTCCGTTGCCGCACTCGAGCAGCACACACTGCGCGCTGCAGCGCGTGGTGGCCCCACCTTCGTCACACTGCTCGGTTGGCAGCACGCCGCCGTCCGGCAGCCGGAAGCTCTGGCCGTTGGCGAACACCGCCACGCCGCCGTCGCGCAGGCGAATCTCGTTCGCCACCGTCAGGTCCACGAACGCGTTGCCGCACACCTCGAGCTTGCAGGCCGACGAGCACCCGTCGCCGCTGACGATGCCGTGGTCGTCGCACTCCTCGCCGCGCGCCGAGTCCACGAAGCCGTTGCCGCAGACCTCGGCCTGGCAGGTGCTGCTGCAGCCGTCGCCCTCGGTGCGGTTGTTGTCGTCACACTGCTCGTACAGCTCGGGGCCGCCGTCGGGCAGCCGCGGGAAGCCGCCGTCGGGGAACAGGTCGGTGAACACGCCGCCGTCCTCCAACCGCAGCACGCCGCCGTCCAGCCCACGAATGACGCCGCCGTCCTGGAAGCGCGGCGGGCCCGACGAGTCCGTCTGGCCGTTGCCGCAGAACTCCAGCCGGCAGAACTCGTTGCAGCCGTCGCCGTTCGTCTTCAGGCCGCCGGTCTCGTTGTCACACTCCTCGCCAATGAAGAGGTCGGGGCGGCCGTTGCCGCAGAACTGGCGCTCACACCGCGAGTTGCACGTGCCGCGGTCGTTGTTCGCGGTCCCGTCGTCACACTCTTCGATCGCCCCGCCGTCCGGGTACAGGTCGACGATGCCGTTGCCGCAGCCCTCGTCCTGGCAGACCGCGCTGCAGCCGTCACCGTTGATGGTGTTCCGGTCGTCGCAGCTCTCTCGCTTCGCGCCGGGCAGCATGTTGTCTTCGACGCCGTTGCCGCACGTCTCGTTGGACCGGCAGTCCGCGCTGCAGCCGTCGTTCGGCGTGCGGTTCCCGTCGTCACACTGCTCACGCAGCACCGGGTTGGGGAACTTGTCGTCCACCGTGCCGTTGCCACACCGCTCGTTCGAAAGGCAGTTCGCGCTGCACCCGTCGCCGTCGACCCGGTTGCCGTCGTCGCACACCTCGTTCGCCTGGCCGCCGTCCGCCCTGAACTTGTCGTCCACCACGCCGTTGCCGCAGGTCTCGTTGGAGAGGCAGTTCGCCGCGCAGCCGTCGCCCTCCAGCTTGTTCCCGTCGTCACACGCCTCGCCGGTGTCGATGCGGCCGTTGCCGCACGGGTCCTTGATGCAGGCCGTCCCGTCCGACGTGCAGATGGTGCCTTCCGGGCAGACGATGCCGGTACTGCAGGTCGTGCTCGCCGGCTGGAAACACGCCGCCAGCGTGAAGCCGCCCGAAACACCACACAGCCACATCGCAAGGAGTCTTCGGTTCATGGGAACGCTCTTCAGAACGCGAGGTGGAAGCGCGCCCCGACACCGTCAGGTGACACGCTCGGCCAGAGAGAAGCTTTGACTTCCGTGCCCGTCGTCACCGTGTAGGCGATGGGCCGGTTGATGTACGCGAGAATGGCGCCGGTGACGATCGCCGCGCCGCCGAGCCCGTAGAAGACGAAGGCGAGCGGCTGCAGCGTGTCGCCGGCCTGCTTGCGCGAGACGATCGCTCCGCTGGGTTGGCAGAAGCCGCCACCCGTCGAGGCGCAGCTCGCGATGTCGGCGTCGTATGCGTCGTAGCTCCCGCCTGCCGCCAGGTGCATGGCCAAGCCGGTCCCCGCGAGCGCCACGCCGCCGCCGATGACGAGCCACTGCACGTACGACGGCCAGAGGGTCTTGTAGACGGTCTTCGCCGACGCCACGTCGAGCTTGAGGTCGAACTTCGACTCCATGCCCGCGGGCAGCACCTTCGACTCTTCCACCGTGATGAAGCCTTCCTTCGCGGCGATGATGGTGTGCGGCCCGGCGCGGATCAGCGCCTTGTGGCTGCCGGGCGCGGTGAACAGCGTGACGCCGTCCATCTTCACGAGGGCGCCGGGCTCGTTGCAGACGACGTCGATGCGGGCGAGCTGCTTTTCAACGAGCGACTTGTACCGTCGGGCCTGGTCGAACTTGTCCGAGTCCAGCGGCGCGGCGCCGTACTTGAGCGCGGCCTCGAGGTGCTCGTACGTCTCCACCGGCTGGTCCAAGTTCACCAGCGCGAGCGCCAGGTTGTAGTGCACGGCCGGGTGGTCCCATTCCTTGAGCGCCTCGCGGTACTTCTGCGTGGCCTTGAGGAACAGCGACTCCTTGAGCGCGGCGTTGCCCTCGCGGAAGAGCAACAGCGCCGCGTGTTGGCGTTCTTGGGAGACGCCTCGGGCCCACGGGCGATCGTCCACCGACCCGGCTTTCGCGGCCGGTGCGGCGGGGGGCGCTGCCGCGGAAACGGTGGCCAGCCCCAACGCGGCCACGAACCCCACGAGCTTGACGGTGTACATGCGGTGCGTCCTCACTTGAGGTGATCCATGACGCTGCCGCCCAGCGTCCGTTCGAGCTCGCGTACGCGCTTGCTTTCCTTGTCGAGCAACCGCTCGGCCTCTTCGCGCGCCGTGAGCGCCTGCTTGCGCGCTTCGTCCGCCTTGTCCTTGAGCCGCTTGGCTTCGGCCGCGCTGTTCACCGCGTGCCCGCGCTGGCGCTCCGCTTCCATGCGCGCGCGCTCGGCCTCGAGGGCGCGTTCCCGCGCTTCCTTTTCCTTCGCCTCGAGCGCCTTCTGGCCCTGGACGATCTCCTCGGCCTTGCGGACGATCTCCTTGTTCGCGAGGTCCGTCTCGGCCTGGGCCTTCTTCGCCGTCTCCAGGTTCGCCTTCGCTTCGGCTTCGGCGAGCTTGGCCTGGTTGGCGGCCTTCACCGCGACGTCCGCCTGGCGCTGCGCTTCACCGCGGGCGCCCTGAATCACCACCAGCGCGAACAGCGCCGCCACGAGCAAGGCGGTGAGGAACACCACCGCGCCCACGGTCAGCGCGCGCTTCCGCTTGGCCTGCTTCTGCGTCAGGTCCACGGTCGCGTCGAGGAACGCCTTGTGCGACTCGGGCAGCTCGCCGCGGAAGCGCCGCTGGAAGCGCGCCGCCTCTTCGGCCAGCTCGCCGCGCCACAGCAGGTCCTCCGCCTGGCCCTTGGCCGTCCACTGCCGCGCGGCCTGGCGCAGCTGCTCGATGAAGGACGCGTCTTCACTCGACTCTTCGAGCCAGCGCTTGAGCGCGGGCCAGCTGTGCAAGAGCGACTCGTGCACCAGCTCGACCGTGGCCTGGCCGGAGCCCGTCTGCACCACGAGCAAGCGCGCCTGCACCAGCTCGTCGATGAGGCCCTGAATTTCCTGCGGGTTCTTCGACAGCTCGCGCAGCTCGTCCAAGTTGACGATCGCGCGGGTGTGCTCCGGCGTCACCAGCCGCAGCATGATCGCCCGCACCAGCGGCTGGTGCTGCGGCGGCACGCGGGACAGCACCGCGTCGGCGTGGGTGGCCAACGCGCCGGCGACGCCGCCGATCGTCTCGTAGCCCTTCGACGTGAGCAGCTTGCGGCCCGGGTCGCGGTGTTCCCACAGCTTGAGCGCCGCGAACTGGAGCAGCGGCAGCGCGCCCTGCGTCGCCGACAGGTGCCGCAGCATGTCGTCGACGATCTGCGGCGACTCGAAGCGGTAGCCGGCCTGCTCCGCCGGCAGGACAATGGCTTCCTTCAGCCCGTCGATCCCCGGCGCGGCGAGGAACACCAGGCCCTGCGAGAGCTCCGCCATGAAGCGCTGGTCTTCGGCGATGCGGTCCAAGAAGTCCGACCGAATCGACAACACCAAGCGCGTGGGCGACGTCGGGTCGTCGGCGATCGCCGCCAGCGCGCTGGTGAACGCCTTGCGCTCCGCCGGGTCGTTCACCAGCGTGTAGAGCTCTTCGAACTGGTCGACGAAGATGAGCAGCTTCTTCTTGTCGCGGCGCGCCCGGGCGCGGAGCACCGAGCCCACGTACCCAGGCTCGGTCTTCACGCGTGCGGCGATCTTCTTCTGGTCTTCGACGTCCTCGGCGATCGACGTCGAGCTGCCCACCATGGGCGCGACCAGGTTGGCGAGCGCCGCCAGCGGGTTGCGGCCCGGGCGGAGCACCAGGCTCTCCCACGCCTCCCCCGACCGCTTGAGCGCGGGCACCAAGCCGGCGCGCACGAAGGACGACTTGCCGGCGCCGGAGCTGCCGACGACGCCGATCATCGGCAGCTCGCGAATGCGGTTGACCAGCGCGGCGACCTCGAGCCGGCGGCCGAAGAAGCGATCCGCGTCGGTCTCCTGGAAGGACGAGAGGCCGGTGTAAGGCGCTTCGTCCAGCTTCACGCTGCCGGTGAAGCGACCCGGCATGAACGGCTCGAGCGCGCGCATGAGCGCCACCGCGTCGGGCCAGCGCTGGTCCTTCTGCTTGAGCAGGCACTTGTCGACGACCGCCACCAGCTCCTTGGGCACGTCCGGAGCCATGGAGCCCAGCGACGGCATGACCTGGTTCATGTCGCCGGTGACCGACAGCGCGTAGCCGGTGAGCGGGTCGAGCGGGTGTTTCCCGGCCAACATGCGGAACAACATGATGCCCACCGCCCAAATGTCGGACCGGTGGTCGATCGCCACGCCGTTGCCCCACTGCTCTGGGGACATGTACGAGAGCGTGCCCATCATCGCGCCGTGCTGGGTGAGCTGGCTGTCGTCCTCGTCGTCGAGCGTCTTCTTCGGCGCGCGGGGCCGAGACAGCGCTTCAGGCGCCTTCTCGTCACCCTGGAGCACCTTGGCGATGCCGAAGTCGAGCACCTTGGTCAGGCCGGTGTCGGTGATGAAGATGTTGTCCGGCTTGAGGTCGCGGTGGACGATTCCCTGGCTGTGGGCGAAGGCCAGCGCCTTGACCACCGGCATCATCAGCTCGACCGCCCGCGGTGGCGCCTGCACTTTCCCCGACGGCGCGACGCGGGTCAGCGTCTGGCCTTGGAGGTACTCGAACACCATGAAGGGGCTGCCCTGCCAGGCGTCCACTTCGAAGATGACGACGATGTTCTCGTGGCTGCAGGCGGCGGTCGTGCGCGCCTCGAGGATGAAGCGCTTGGTCAGGTCGGCGGACTGGCTGCGCAGGAACTTGATCGCCACGCGGCGACCGAGGCGTGTGTCTCGGGCCAGGAACACGGAGCCCATGCCGCCGCGGCCGAGCAGGCGAATGATCTCGTAGTGGTGAATGCGGGTGCCTTCAGCTGGCTCCTGCATCGCGATGTTGGGCTTCGTGTAGCGGTCGCCCGACGGCGTTCCCCCGCTGGCGCTCTGCGAGATGTTGGAGATGCTGGAAATCGACGAATGCCCGGCCTTCGCGGCCGCGGACGGCGTCGCGGTGTCGGCGAACTCCCCACCGCTGGGCGGCTGGCCCGGCGGGTTGGTCGCCAGCTGTCGGGGCGGGAGCGCCGGCGGCCCCGCTTGGGCTACGACTGGCGCAGGTGGCGCAACTGGAGCGATGGCGGGCGCGGACGCGCCTGGTTTCTTGATCGCGGTGTTCGACAGCTCGTCACCGATGATCGTCTTCTCCGAGCCATCTGAAGCGGGCTTCGTCATTGGGGCACCCGGGGCGGGAAATGTCGGCCACACGCTGTGATTTGGCGATCCCCCGCGTGAGGCGCGGCGCAGTGTAGCAACTTTCCCTCAAGCGCCCTGAGAGTTTTCCTCGGCCCGCGCACGGTGTCCGCTGCCCGCGCACACGCCATTCATTGCAGCGCACCTGTACGTGCTTTCCGCTTCGGGTTGGCCAAGGCCAAGTCTATCGTGCCGCGCCGTGGCGTACGCACGGTCGGCGGCACATCGAATCGTCAGCACCATGCGCGACGCGCTGGGGGCCCTCGGAAAGAGCGTTCCCTTGCTCGACATGGAGCGTTGGGGCGTGGCCGTGCACGAAGCCCTTGCGTCGCGGGCGCGCGAGTTTCACACGCACCACCACGTCCTGGAGCTGGTCGACGGGGCGGAGCCGCTCGAGGCGATCGCCGCGCTCTACCACGACGTCGTCTACGTCCAGGTCGACTTGGACGTCCCCGCGCGCTTCGAAGCGCTGCTGACGCCGTACTTGCGACAGGAGTCCGACGGGAACTGGCGGATCATGTCCGTCGCCGCGGACGACGAGGTCACCCGCGACGTGCTGCACGTGTTCGGTCGGGCCGTGGGCGAGCAGGTCAACGCCCGCACCGGAGTCAACGAGCTGGCCAGCGCGCTGGTGGCGGTCAAGGAGCTCCAGGGCACGCTCGGACGGGCGGAGTGCATCGCCGTGTCCACCTGCATCGAAGCGACGATCCCCTTCCGTGTGCGCGTCGGGGAGACCTTGCGCGAGCGCCTCGAGAGCTTGCAGGTGCCTGGGCTCGACGTGCCGCAGGTGATTCGCCGGGCCATTCGCATGGCCAACCGCGACGTGGGGAACTTCGCCCTCGACGACTCGGCGCGCTTCCTCGACAACACCTGGAAGCTGCTGCCCGAGACGAACCCCATGCTGCACACGCCGACGGTGTACGGCGTGCGCGACTACCGCGTGGCGCTCCAGAAGATGGAGGGCTTTCTTTCCAGCCTCGAAGCCGAGCGGGTGTTCCAGTCGTGGAAGGACGAGCCGGGCTCCGCAGAGCACGCGCGCCGTGTCGCCAACGCCCGCCACAACATCGGCATGGCCGGCCGCTACCTGCGCTGCAAGCTGTACGGCGTCGCCTTGCTCGAGGCGCTGGCCGAGGTGACTGGCGGTGACGTCCCCATCGACTACCTCATGGGTGGCCTGCCCGACGCCGGGGGCGCGCCCATGAAGCGCCTGGAGATGTTCCTGCCCAGCTCGGCCGACGGCGCGGTGGTGCCGTTGGATCCCGAGCTCAAGCGCCTGCTGATCGGCGGGCGTACGACGCCGTCGAGCTTCGACCTGTCACCTTCGCCCGTCGCGGCGTTCCTCGCGGTGACGCAGGGCGAAGCGACGTTGATGGACGGCGTGGCCCTGGCGCGGCAGTGGTGGAGCGGGACGCTGTCGGCCCACGCGTACTTGATGCGGCAGCCGAAGGCCGCGGTGCTCGCGCTGGCCAAGGGCGCTGCCGAGGTCGCCGACACCCGCGCGCCGGCGCTGCTCGCGCTGTGTGACGAGCTCGAGCTCAAGCGCGCCGCGTCCTGAAAGCCGCTGCGTCGACAACCGCGCTGCACGGAGGCTGCGCGCGGCGGGGTTCCCCTCGGGTCCGCCAACCGATCGAGCGACGCAGGCTCACGAAGACGCATACGGCCTCGCCCGAACGCAGTCGCTGCGTCAGGCGAGGCCGTTGAGCTCGAGCCGCCGTTCGTCTGCGGCCGCCGGTTTCCTCAGAACGCCAGCTCGATGCCGCCGGTGATGCTGGCGTCGAGCGGGATTCGCGCGCCGGGCGTGCCCTGGTCCGGGCCAGGAGGCTTGGAGTCGTACGCGAGCAGCACGGCGAACTGCAGGGCCAGGTTCTCGGTGATGCGGGCGCTGAACTTGGTGTTGCTGTTCATGAGCAAGCGGCCGAAGTCCGGGGCGAGCAGGAACGGAATGAACTCGAGCTCCTGCGAGAACTTCACGTGTTTGTTGATGCCCCAGCGGAAGCTGACCGCGGCGCGCGGCGCAAGAATGATGATGCCGTACGGGTCGACGGCCTTCGCGTTCAGGCCGGCACCGGGGAAGTACTGGTAGCGCGTCTCGTAGCCCGCGCGCGCGGCGATGTCGGCGCGGAGGAAGATCTTCTCGTAGTCGGCTTCCTTCGTGTTGATGAACGTGAACGCGGCGCCGGCTTCGCCCAGGCCGCGGAACTCGATGTTCTTCATGTGGTCGAACTCGGCCCCGCCGAGCAGGAAGATGGCCACCAGGCCGCTGCCGAACGAGCGATCGCCGCGGACGGTGCCGGCCGCGCGCCGCGCGGTCACGTTCGTCACCGAGTTGGTGACGTTGGCGGTCGGGTTGGCCAAGCCGTACGCGCCGCTCAGGCGAATGCCCAGCGCCCAGTCCGTCCACTTCTTGTCGAGCGACACGTTGCCCGTCAGCGTCAGCGTCTGCGTGTTACCGGTGATGAAGCTGAAACCCACGCCGGCGGAGCCCGCCCAGCCCGACGCCGAGGGCGCAGCCGAGGGCACGACGTCCTTGGGGGTCATCAGCTCGGCCATCTTCTCGACGGCCTTCGAAGCCTTCTCCGCCGCCTCCGCCGCCTTCTGCGCGGCGGCCAGCGCCTTGTCGCCGTCGCTGGGCGCGGCGGGGGTGGGGGCAGGGGCAGGGGTGGCAACGACGGTAGGGTCCTGGGCCAACAGCGCGGCCAGGGCCAAAGACGTGAGCGTCACGATTCGACTCCTTCACAAGTGGGTACGGCGTGGGCTTGCGACGACGCGCGCCGTTTACGAGCGCCCTGCCGAAGCTTCCAATCCTTTTTGACTGTCGCCTGATAGTGCAGAAGAACTCGGTCCTATGAGTGCACTGAAGACCGGGAGCGCGGCGCTGTTGGGCGTCGTCGGGCTGGGGGCCTTGGGGCTGTCCGTGTCCGCGGTCTCCAGCATCAAGGCAAGCGTGCGGCCCGCGGCGCTTCGCCCCGTCGCGCTTCGGCCGTTCCCGCAGCTCCAAGGCGCGCCGACTCCTGCCAACGTTCCACCCGCACCGCCCGCGGTCGCTCCGCCCCCGGTCGAACCCCCTCCAGCGCCAACGCCCGCGGAGCCTGCGCCGAAGCCGGCCGAGCCCGCGCCGAAGCCTGCTGAGCCCGCGCCGAAGCCGGCCGAGCCCGCGCCGAAGCCGGCCGAGCCCGCGCCGAAGCCTGCT
>JALHOS010000177.1 GCA_022842905.1 Myxococcaceae bacterium
GTGCGACGGGCGCGACGGGAGCGACGGGCGCGACGGGCGCGACGGGCGCAACGGGCGCAACGGGCGCAACGGGCGCAACGGGGCCACAAGGCGCGCAAGGCGACGCTGGCGTCAACGGAACGAACGTGTTGCTGGCGGTGACCACCGAGACGCCGGGCGTCAACTGCCCCACCGGCGGCCGGCGCATCGACGTCGGCCTCGACAACGGCGACGGCAGCGGCATCGCGTCGAACAACGTGCTCGAGAGCGGGGAGATCGACCAGACGACGTACGTCTGCCACGGCGCGGGCGCGATGTTCGTGCCGAACTTCTCCTTCGAGCAGCCGGTGCGCACGGGCAGCAGCCTGGTCCCGGCCACCGGCTGGACGGCCAACGACGGCGGCGGCAACGGCGGGCTCGACATTGCCGTGGGGCACGGCTTCCCCACGCTGAACGCTTCCCATGGCACGCAGTTCCACTGGGTCAACCTGCCCAGCTTCGGCGGCCCCAACCCCAGCTACACCGAGAGCAACCCGACGTTGATTGGCCAAGCCGCGCCCGGCGTCTACACGCTGACGGTGGCCGTGGGCCGCCGAGACAACGACGCGACGACCGACGGCAGCTACGTCATCGAGCTGCGCGCTGGAGGTGTCGTCATCGGCAGCCGGACCGTCACCAACCCCGCGGGGGTCTATGTGCTCCAGTCGTGGAATGACGTCACGGCGACGGCGACCGTCGCGGCCAACGCGTCGACGGTGGGTGGTGACCTGACGATTCGGCTCATCGCCACCAACGGCACCGGCGCGCTGCGGAGCCAAGGCCAGTTCGACAACGTGCGGCTGTCCTACCATCCGTGAGGCCGCCCGACTGACCTCACCGACGGATCTTCTTTGGGTGGGTGAAGTCCAGCGCGACCGAAACTCCGTCCAGCAGGCGGTACTCCTCACTCCGGCGGCGGCGGGCTGTCCGGCCACACGCCCACCCACTCGCTGGCCAGCGTGTCGTCGAAGAACAGCACCCAGCTGCGCCGAGGCACCGCCCCGCTGCGCAGCACCGCCACCATCTTCTCCAGCGCGCGGTCCACGTCCGTCAGCGCGACGTCGACGTAGCCGTAGCGCAGCCCCGTGCCCCCGCCGATGTTGCGGCCCAAGCCCGACGGCACCAGCGCGTCGTCGAGCGCGTCTTCGAGCTGCTGCCGGTCGATGAAGCCGTGCGGCGAGAAGCCTTCCCGCCCGTCCAACTTCACGTAGGCGAACGTCTCGCCGTGCCGCGAGTGTCGGCCCGACGTGAAGCGCGCGCCGCTGCGGCTGTTCTTGAAGAAGTCGACGCTGACGCTGTGGGCCAGCTCGAGGTCTTCCTGCGCGGGGTAGTCGTCCGCCGGCTCCGGCCGCAAGCGCAACAGCGTCCACTGCGCCGCCGCGTGCCGAGGGTGCGCCCAGGGCAGCTCGGGCAACGACTCCCGCCGAGAGGCGACGTGGGCGTCGACCGCCGCGCGCAGCTCGTCCAGCGGGGCCCCTTCTTCGTCTTGGTGCACTTCGATGCCGCCGACCCACTCGTCGAGCCGCTCTTCGCCCAGCAGGCCCTCCGCCGCCACCACCGCCGCGTAGCCGGCGCGCTCGTCCAGGTCGGGCACCGAGAAGGACAATTCCACCAGCCCGTGCGGCCCCGGCTTGATGTGCGCGCGCCAGCTCGTCACGTCGATGCCGCAGCGCTGCGCGACGGTGGACTCGACGATGCCGGTCGTCTCCCGCGGGCGGTACGGCAGGAAGTCCCAGCCCGGCAGCCTGGGCGCGCGCGCGAGCAGCCGTTCGATGAAGGGCCGCTGAGCGTGGTGCGACTCACAGGTGATGACGAGGCGGTGGCCGTCGGGGTCCGTCACCCCCGGGCCGAACTCCCAGAACAGGTGCTCCCCCAAGCTCTCCAGCTCCGCCGCCATGAAGCCCGGCAGGTCCCAGCTGCTGCGCTGAGCGAAGAGGGCGCGCAGCTGCGCTTCCTTCTCCATGAACGCCTGCCACCACCCGTCCATGCGCGCTTCCATGCGGGCTCGCTGGGCGGACTCGGAGACGTCGGGGTAGCGCCAGCGCATGAGCCGCGGGCAAGTCTACGCGGGAAGCGTGGCCCGAAGCCCACAAACGCAGAAGAGGAGCACCCAATTCGACCGGGCGCTCCTCCCCTGCTTTCCACGAATGAAGCGGGCTTTTCAGCGAATGCCGCCGCCGTTCATGCGCTCCCAGTCCGTGGGGTTGTTCTTCTTGAAGCGCTCGTGCGCCGCGTCCATTTCCTTCACGGCCGCCGGAATGTCCTTCTTGATGATGCCGCCGTTCTGCCAGCGGTCAGCGCCCCAGCTGGCCAGGTCCTTCGAGCCCGGCACGCCGAACAGCTTGCCGAGGTCGCCGAAGAAGTGGCCGAAGCGGCCGACGGTGCCGCTGACGAAGTCGTCGGTCAGCTCGACCAGGCCCTTGCCCACCTTCTTCGCGTCGCCCTGGGCGATGCCCTTGCCGATGGTGGGCAGGTCCTGCGTGACGGTCTCGACGAGGGCGTCCTTGGTGGCGACGGGCTTGGTGACGGGCTTGGCAGTGGCAGACGTGACGGACATGGCGTTCTCCTGAGAGTGAAGGCTGCGAGCGCTGCGGGAGTGCAGCGCGGTTGATGCTGGAGTTGTCGGCGCCAGGCCCACACCGACGCCGCCCAAAAGTGCCGCGCGGGTTGATCCTGTCCCCCCGGGGTGGACACGGCGGCTCGAGGGGCACCGGAAGTCGCGCGCTTCGAAACGCACAAAGGCGAGACGGCTTCGCTCTCAGCTCGAGAAGCGAAGCGCCTCGCCTTTGCGGGGGGGCCGTCGGGGAGCGTTTGGTGCTCACCCGACGCTGGTGCTGCGGGGGCGTTCAGCGGTGCTTCAGTTGCCGCCCATGCCGTTGTGGAAGCGCTCGTAGAACTCGGGGTCGTTCTTCTTCAGCGTCTTGGCGCCCTGGTCGAGCGTCTTCGCCGTGCCGACCACCACCGCGCCGACGTCCTCGAACGTGTCCGTCGCGAAGCGCACGCCCTGGTTGAAGAGCTTGTCCGCTTCCTTCTGGCCGTTCTTCGCGTTCTTCACGACCGTCTTGTCACCGGCGACGTGGCCGATGCCCTCGACCGCCTTGTTGACGCCGAAGGCGACCGTGCCGCCGACGAGGGCGAACGGGGTAGCGAGGATCTTGCCGACGAACTCGAACGGGTTGGACGCGTGGGTGCGAATGGTGGTCATGACGCTCTCCTGCAATGGGTGGGTGGACTGCGTGCGCTTCCGGTGGGCTTCGCTTCGGCCGTCCGCATCGTCGCGGCCGGCGTGTGCGGCAGTTATCGACGCGCGCCGCGGGCCGACTTCCACGCGAAAGCCAAGCCCGCACTACACGCCCTTTTCGCGGAATCTGAGCGTGTCAGCGGTCGTGACAGACCGACGCAGAACAGCCCAACCACCCTCGACCCCAGCGCGTCTTTAGAGCTTCACCGAGTAGACGAACGTCGCCTTCGGCGCGCGGATCCACCGCTCGGTGATGACGTCCTTGTGCGTGGCCCACGCGTCGCCCTTGGCGTCGACGAACTCCGCCTTCATCGCCTCGGCGTCCTTCTTGTCGCCGGTCGCCTTCGCCTTGACGACGCGCTTGGCGAGCACGTCGACGGTGTCCTTCCACTTGCTCAGGTCGATCGCGAAGCAGCCCTGGTCCTGCCCGTTGGCGGCCTTCTCGTCCGCGCGCCAGACGAGCACGCCGGCCTTGTGCAACGTGCCCAGCTGAATCGCCGCGAGCTGGCTGTAGTTCTTCGGCCGGCCGGTGCTGCCGTCGTACATGCCGCGGCTGACGTGCCCGAAGCCCCACGCCACGTCGCGCACGTGCGCGGCGTGCGCCTCGTCCTGCGTCAGCAGCCCTTTGCCGACGAGCCACTCGGAGAAGTACAGCGCCGCGGACTGGGCCTTGAGCTCTTCCATGGTCGCCGCCATGGGGCCGCCGAACACTTCGTCGTCTTCCTTCCCCTTCACCTTGTACTCGTGGCTGGGGCCCAGGTTGTGCGCCGCCTCGTGCAGCACCACGCTCATCACCGCCGGCTTCGAGTCCGTCGTCGCCTTCGCCATGGTGTCTTGGCAGAACAGGCTCGCCATTTGCCCCTTGAGCGTCTCCTGGCTGTCGGGGTCGGTGTACAGGTTGGTCATGGTCACGGTGCGCCCGCCCTTCGCGGCGACCGCGCCCCAGTTGGGCAGCGACTGGCCAATCGTCGCGCCGTGGGCGTTGCGCTGGTCCCCCGCGTTGAGCACCACGTCGATGAAGTCTGGCAGCTTGAACTTCACCTGCCGCGCCTTGTACGGCGGGCCGCCGAGCGCGGCGAGCGCCTCTTCCATCTCCTGCTTCACCGGCTCGAGCTTGTTCTGCCAGGCGATGGAGTCGGGGTTGATGCGGCTGAAGTTGAGCGCGAAGCCGGCCTTCCACGCGCAGGGCTCGTAATAGACCTCGTCCGGAGCGATGCGCAGGTACCACTTGCTGTTGGTCGCGCTCATCGCGCCCCAGGCCTCGTTCGCCACTTCCCAGTCGTTGGTGCGGAACGCCTTCGCCGACGCCGTCAGGTACGCCTTGAAGGCCGCTTCGCCTTCGCTCTTCACCGCGTCGGCGGCCAGCTCGAGCTCCTTGGCGATGACCTCCATGTCGTCCTGGTACGCCTGGCTGTACGGCACCGCCTTGAAGCCCGCGCCGTCCTTCTCGACGACGCTGAAGTGGTCCATGAGCGCCTTCGCGTTCTTCTGCTTGGCCAGCACGTCACAGAAACCCTTGTCCGCCTGCACGTCGGCTGGGTACAGCCCGGAGAGCGGCTTGAGCTTCTCGGTCAGCGCACTGCACGCCTCGTTCTTCTCCGTCTTGGGCGCCACGCAGAAGGGCGACTGGTTGCGGTGGAAGAGCGCCTGGCTCGACAGGTCCTGCGGCGGCACCTTGTCCTTGAGCGCGCTGGTGCCCAGCTGCTTGCCGTAGATGCGCTCGAGCGCGACAGCCGCGCGGAACAGGTGCTCGGCCACGGCCTTGTCCTCGGCGCCGGCCTTCGACAGGTCGGTCTCGATGAGCGTCGGCTGGCCCTGCTCGAGCTCGAGGAGCACTGCCTCGCGCCGCGCCTTCTCTTCAGGCGGCAGCTTCGAGAAGTCCGGGCTCTGCGTCATGAGCTTGTAGACGAGCTCGAAGCGCTTGCTGAACGTGCCCGTCGCGTCGACGAAGTCCGACAGCTTCGCGTTGTGCGGGCTCCAGAGGACGGCGAGCTCCGCGGGGTCCACCGCCTTGTTGCCGTTGCTGTCCGCGCGCCAGAAGACGGGCACGAACAGCGCCTGCGCCTTGAGGTTGAAGTCCTTGCGCGTCAGCACGTCGTAGCGCTGCGCCGGCGGCCCCGCGTCGACGACGGCCGGCTTGGCGTCCGCGCCTGGTTTGGTGCACCCCACACACAGCGCCGCGACCGAGCTCCACAGCCAGACCCGAGTGTTCATGGCGCCGCTCCTTGGCAGAGCCACAGGAGGTCGTCGAGCGCGCCGGTGCCTTCAAAGTGTCCTTGAATAGGGCGAATCGGACCCCGCTGACCGTCCTCAGTTCAGACGACCGGAGGGTGTCTACTGTCGTGGTCAACGTCACTTTGGCGGCGAGCTAACCACCTGGTTCGTCGTCGCGCCGCTAACCACACGAATTCTCACTGTAATGATCACCTACAACTACATGGAAGATCGAGCGGCTGTAGGCGCCCCACATTCACGAATGAATTCGGGGCATTAGACGCTGGCACGGTTCGTGGTGTTGGGGAGGTCCGCTGTCCCTGCCCCCTGAGGTTTTTCCATGCACCGTTGGCTCACTTCGTTGGCCGTCCTGCTCACGTTTGGCTGCGGTGGCCAGCAGCTGTCCGTCAGCGGCGGCGAGACGGTGAGCAGCGAGGCGGGGCTGTCCTTCGAAGACTTCGTCGCCCAGTACGCGTTCAAGGAGCCGGGCCGGGACGTGTACGTCGCCGACGGGGACATCGCCTTCAAGGGGCTCAAGCAGCTGCGGGAGTTCTACGAGCTGCACGTGCGGCACGGCCAGCTGATCGTCAACCGGGTCGGCTCGGCGGACGACAAGTGGGACGCCACGCGCAAGCTGAACCTCACGTACTGCATCTCGAACGAGTTCGGCGCGCGCAAGGCGCAGGTCGTCTCGAGCATGGCGGCGGCGACCAAGTCGTGGATGGACGCGGCCAACGTGAAGTTCGTCTACGTGGCGGCGCAGGACGCGAACTGCACCAGCTCGAACAACGCGGTGCTCTTCGACGTGAACCCGGTCAACGTGCGCGGCGAGTACCTGGCCCGCGCGTTCTTCCCGTCGGACAGCCGCTGGGGCCGCAACATCCTCATCGACGACTCGCTGTTCCGCGACACCGCGCAGGAGTTCATCGGCGTGCTGCGCCACGAGCTGGGCCACGTGCTCGGCTTCCGTCACGAGCACACCCGGCCGGAAGCGGGCACCTGCTTCGAAGACAGCCAGTTCCGCGCGCTGACGCCGTACGACTCGTCGTCGGTCATGCACTACCCGCACTGCCGCGGGACGAACAACTGGACCTTGCCCCTCACGGCGCTGGACAAGCAGGGCGTCGCGGCGCTGTACGGCCCGGCGCAGGGCGCGACGCCGGTGACGCCGCCGGGCCCGGTGACGCGCGAGACGCAGACCGCCGCCGTGGCGAAGGACGTGACGAAGACGTTCGGGCCCTTCACGGTGCGCGGCGACTCGACGTTCCACGTGGCGATGACGGGCACCGGCGACGCGGACCTGTACGTGCGCGTGGGCTCGGCGCCGACGGCGGGCAGCTACGACTGCCGCCCGTACACCAGCACCTCGAATGAAGAGTGCACCGTCACGGCGGGCGCGGCGAGCCCGGTCGTCTACGTGTCCGTCGTCGGCTACCGCGACGCGCAGGTGAGCCTGAGCTTCGAATACGAGAAGGTGGCCGCGGCCCCGACGCCTGCGCCCACGCCGGCCGGTGTGGCTCAGCGCGGCACGCTGACGGGCTCGGTGGCGAAGAACGCGGAGCAGCGCTTCCCCGCCATCGCCGTCACGCCGGGCAGCAGCTTCGTCGTCTCCATGACGGGCACGAACGACCCGGACCTGTACGTGAAGTTCGGCGAGGCGCCGACGACGACCGCGTTCGACTGCCGCCCGTTCCAGACCGGCCCCATCGAGACCTGCACGCTGACCGTGCCCGAAGGCGCCACCACCGCGCACCTCATGGTGGCCGGCTTCTCGGCCACGACGTCGACCTTCAGCCTGGACGTGAGCTGGACCGGGCCGCAGCGCTGAGCTGCACCACTTCGGTCCCTCGAGCCGTCCACCGACGCGCCGGGCTGGCCCACCCCAGCCGGGCGCGTTGGCTTGTCTGCGTTCCCGCGGCTCTTCGTGAGGCGGGCGCGGCCTCAACGTCGCGAATGGGGCCGAGCCGGTCGCGACGGGCTGGCTACGACTTGGGGCGAGCGCGGCCGTCGGGGCCGGTCGAAAGGGGCACCACTTCGACGGCGTTGAAGGCGCTGCCCAGGGCGTTGCCGCTCATGCCTCGGTCGACCTCTTCGGTGAAGCGCTTGCCGACGGTCTTGCCCTTCTTGGCAGCCCAGCTCTCGAGCGCCGCCTGGTGTTCAGTGGGAGCGCCGTAGGCCTCGCTGGTGGGAGGCAGCGCTGAAGTCGGCCGAAAGGCGGACACTTCGGGCGGCTGCCCAGAGGCTTCCTCGATCGGCGCCACCACGTGCGCGAACGGAACGAGTCGGTACGGCGTCTCGTGCGACTCGTCGGACTCGGTGTCGGGCTTCTCGAAGAAGAGCCCGCCGCCCGCATAGACGGCTGAGTGGGCCAAGGTCTGCCCGACGTTGAACGCGACGACGTCGCCGGGCTTGAGGGACGCGAGCAGCGCCTGCGCGTCGTTGCTGCTGGTGCTCCCGAGCGACTTCATCTGGTCGTACTTGGCGGAGGCATGCCCCGCGTCACCGTAGGCCAACTCCACCTGTGAGCGGGCTTCGCCCTGGAAAGCCCGCATCGCTTCCCACGCAGTGCCGTGGCAGTTGGGGCTGCTGCTGATTCGGAGGTCACGCTTTGCGTCGTTGCCCAGGTTCTTGTTCAGGCCGCTGGTCCCTCCGAGCGTGACCGGTGGGCCTGGATCGAAGTCGCGATTGACGAGCGCTTGCAGTGCGGGGGGCAGAAAGTCGGACGCCACGTACGCGCGCTGGCCGTCGTAGGGCACCTGCGTCTTTCCGCCGAACTCTCGCTTGAGCGCCTCGTACTGCGGCTTGGAGAGCTTGCCGAACGACAGCTCGGTGCCGAAGTTCGTGAGCGCCGAGCCCTGTTTGAGCCCCTGGTACACCAGCTCCGTGGCGCGCTGGACGGGCACGCCCGCGACGCTGGCCGGAGCATGGGTCGCCGGACGGTCGATGGTCGCGGGGAGGTGTGGAGCTGGGGCGTTCGGGAGCAGCGCCGGTTTCCTGCCGGGGCGGTCGTTCCTGGGCGTGAACGAAGGAGGACGGGGAGCCCTGGTCGTTTCGGCGCGCGAAGGTTCGCCGGCGGGTCGTGAGCGAGCCTGAACGGTCGGCAGGCGAGCAGGCGGCGTTCCTGAAGTGCGGGCTGTCTGAGCCATGGGGGCTGTTCCTCGGTGGACGTTGCTGCGAGCGCCGATTGCGCCGAACACTCGGGCGCTCGTCAAGGTGTGCGCCGCGCCGACAGGCCGAGAGCACGGCGAAGGGGGTTGCGTCGGCCAATCCCGGAGCGGGAAACGAGCCCTGTTCGGGGCCAGTGAAGGGCACCTCACTCGTGAACGCCGACGACGAGCGCGAGGTCATCGTGCGTGGCGCACGCGCAGGGCTACGTGCCGCGGCGGCTCGGATGCATCCCGGAGGCGCGGCTGCGCTCCAGGTCACGGAAGGCTCGGCGGCACCACGCGCCGCCGCGACGCGGCTTCAGCGCACCCACGCCTCGAGGCTGCGCACGCTCCCGCTGGGCACCGTCCCCACGCCGCACTGGCTCTGCGGCCCCGGCGTGAACACCACGTGCACCTCACCGCCGTCAGGCAGGTCGAACTCGTCCTCGAGCGCCGTCGAGCGATCCGTCAACCTCGCCACCTCCACCCCGCCGGCCAACACCGTCAACGTGAAGCGCAGGCCGGAAGGCTGGACGAGCTTCATCAGTGCGTGCGCGCCCGCGTCGAGCCCCGTCTTCACCCACGCCTGCCCCGCGTCGACGCCGTCGCAGTTGCCGAGCCCGAACGTCGCCGGCGCGTCCACCAACCGCGCGGCCTGAAAGCGCAGCGGCGTCGGCGGGCGCCAGTCCGGAGCGTCCTCGGCGCTGCGTGAAAACGGCGTGGTGTCCAGCAGCGGCTCGCTCTCCACCGTGAAGTCGTAGCCACCTTCAGCCTCCGTGCTCGCGCCGCGCAGCACCAGCGGCACGCCCGCATCTGGTGGAACGAGCGCCCAGATGCTCCCGCTGCCTTCCCCGGCGTCCGCGGACAAGCTCAACGCGCCGCCGCCGTCCCACGTGGGTGTCAGCAAGAACGTCCCGCTCGCCCCAACGAAACGAGAACGACTGACGGACAGCGTGACGACGCGAGGCACCGCGGCCGGCTCGACGAGGCCCACGTCCGTATCGCCCTTCGTCAGGCAGCCGGTCTCACTGCGGGTGGACGCCTTGTCCTCGGGGAGCTTGAGCTTGAGCACACCGCGCGCGCCGGGCTCGTCGTTCGGCTCGTCGTCCCGCGAGATGTTGCAAGACAACGGCTGCGCCTTGCCGGCGTCGACGCCTGCGTCGGCCTTCGCGGGCGCGCCGCACGCCCCCAGGCCCATCGCCAAACTCACCAGAAGCGCCGCGCGGAGCATGACCCGTCGGCATGGCACCGCTTGGACGGGAATGCAATTTGGCTCGCCGCGCGGCGCTTGTGCCTGCTCGGCGCTGCCTTACGGTGGTCGCGCCTGCTGTTGGAGAACTCCGCCCATGCTTGATGCACGTCAGATTCGTCCGGCCGCCGTCGCTGGCTCCTTCTACGCCGCCGAGCCCACCCGTTTGGCGCGCGACGTCGACGCGCTGTTGGCCCGCGCCGAAGGCCCCAGCGTGCAAGCCAAGGCCTTCGTCGTGCCGCACGCCGGCTACGTCTATTCAGGGCCCATCGCCGCGACGGCGTACGCCGCGCTGCGCGCGCGGCGGCCCGCACCGACGAAGGTGGTGCTGCTCGGCCCCGCGCACACCGTCGGCTTCCGCGGGCTCGCGCTGCCCGGCGTCGGCGCGTTCGAAACGCCCTTGGGCGTCGTGCCGATCGACGAGGCCCTCGCGGCCCGGCTCGCCGCCCTGCCCCAGGTCGTCGTCTCAGCGCAGGCGCACCGCACGGAGCACTCGCTGGAGGTCCAGCTCCCCTTCCTGCAGCGCGCGCTGGGCGACTTCACGCTGCTGCCGCTCGTCGTCGGCGACGCGAGCCCCGAGGACGTCGCTCAAGTGCTCGACGAATGCTGGGGCGGGCCAGAGACGGTGGTGTTGGTGAGCACCGACCTGTCGCATTACCTCCCGGCCGAGCAGGCGCGCCGAGTGGACGGCCGCACCGCGCGGCAGGTGCTCGCGCTGGAATACGAAGCGCTCGAGGGGCCGCAGGCCTGCGGTCACGCGCCGCTGCGCGGGCTGCTGCTGGCGGCGCGGCGCAGGCACCTCAAGGCGCAGCTGCTGGACCTGCGCAACTCTGGCGATACCGAAGGAGACGCAGACCGCGTCGTCGGCTACGGCGCGTTCGGCTTCGCGCCCGCACCGCCAGAAGACGGGCGTGGGGCGGTGCTCCTCGGACTGGCCCGGCAGGCGCTCGAGGTGGCCTTCGGCGCGCCGAAGCAGCCCGCCTCGCCGCAGCCCTGGCTCGACGAGCTCCGCGCCGTCTTCGTCACCTTGACCAAACACGGCGAGCTGCGCGGCTGCGTGGGTCAGCTCGAGGCGCGGCTGCCGCTGCGCCAAGCCGTCGAGTCCGCGGCGCGCTCCGCGGCCTTCGAAGACGACCGCTTCCCGCCGCTGCGCGAGGACGAGCTGGGCGAAGTCTCCATCGAAGTCTCGGTGCTGACGCCGCTGGAGCAGCTGGACGTGCACAGCGAAGCCGAGCTACTCGCGGCGATGCGGCCGGGCGTGGACGGGCTGCTGCTGAAGGTGGGCGCGCGCCAGGGCGTCTTCATTCCCGAGATGTGGAACCAGCTGCCGACGCCGCAGGCGTTCTTGGCGGCGCTGCGGCGCAAGGCGCGGCTCCCGGCAGAAGGGTGGCCGGCCGGCTTGACGGTCTTCCGGTTCACCGCGCAGGCGTACGAGGAGCACCGCGCGTGACGTCGGCCTCACACCCGGCGCGCTGGTGGCACCGGCTCGAGGACGGCCGGCTGCAGTGCGACGTGTGTCCACGAGACTGCAAGCTGCAAGACGGGCAGCGCGGCTTCTGCTTCGTGCGCGCGCGCGAAGGGGAGCAGCTCGTGCTGACGACGTACGGGCGCTCGTCGGGCTTCTGCGTGGACCCCATCGAGAAGAAGCCGCTCAACCACTTCTTCCCCGGCTCGAGCGTGCTCTCCTTCGGGACGGCGGGCTGCAACCTGGGCTGCCGCTTCTGTCAGAACTGGGACATCTCCAAGGTGCGCGAGGCGGACCGGCTGCAGGACGTCGCCTCACCCGACGCCATCGCGCTGGCGGCCAAGCGGCTGGGCGCGAAGAGCGTGGCCTTCACCTACAACGACCCGACCATTTTCGCGGAGTACGCCATGGACGTGGCCGACGCCTGCCACGCCCACGGAGTCCAGACGGTCGCGGTGACCGCGGGCTCCATGCACGCCGAGCCGCGGCGCGCGCTCTACGAGAAGATCGACGCCGCCAACGTGGACCTCAAGGCCTTCACCGAGGACTTCTACGCCAAGCAGACGCTGAGCCACCTGGCGCCGGTGCTCGAGACGCTGGAGTACCTCGCGAAGGAGACGAAGGTCTGGCTCGAGGTCACCACGCTGCTCATTCCCGGCCTCAACGACAGTGAGCGGGAGGTCGGCGAGCTGGTCGACTGGTGCGCGGCGCACTTGGGCCCGGACGTGCCGCTGCACTTCTCGGCGTTCCACCCCGACTTCAAGCTCAGGGAGCTACCCGCGACGCCGAAGGCGACCCTCGTGCGGGCTCGGCGCCAAGCGCTGAAGGCGGGGCTGCGCTACGTGTACACAGGTAACGTGCACGACGCAGAAGGTGACGCCACGGTGTGCCCGAGCTGCGGGGCGGTCGTCATCGAGCGCGACTGGTACGAGCTGCGCGCGTATCGGCTCGACTCGCAGGGCGCGTGTGCGGGCTGCGGGACGAAGGTCGCCGGGCACTTCGACGCACAGCCTGGCCGGTTCGGTCGGCGGCGCGTCCCGGTGCACGTGTAGCCGGCGCGACTCGTCGTCGCGAGAGAGGCACGAGGCGTCGACGTGGAGCGCAAGGCAACCGCTCCCTCGAGACGCTGTGCTGGCGTCGTGGTCGCGCACGCCTCGTCGCGAGCTTGCGCTTACTGCTCCGTTGCGGCTCGCACGAGGGGCGGAGCGTCACACGACAAAGGTCGGCGTGGCACGGCTACGCGAGCCCGGCGAGCCGCGAGGCCACGTCGTGGGCCAGGTCCGCGGAACCGAGAATCCGCGAGACGGTGGCGACCAGGTCGTCGCGAAAGCGCCGCTGTTCACCATGGGCCAAGTTCAGCGCAGAACGAAGCCAGACGAGCGGCATCGACGCTTCGACCAAGGCCTCCGGCGGACTCTGCGGCTCCGAGCCCTCGCGAAGCAGCACTCGATCTGCCGTGAACTCGAGCTCGACCGCTGGGTGCCCGATCCAGACCGTTGCTGGCTGAGGCGCCGCGTCGAGCGCGTCCTTCCAGCCACGAAGGTCGTGCAGGTCCCCGCAACAACCGGGCCCAAAGAACAGCTCGCCCGCTGCGGTGAGCGCCAACCCTCCGGAGAACGGCAACAGCGCTTCAAACGGTTCGCGATCCGCGAGCGCGCCGTCGACTGGGAAGCCAGCCTCGTGCAGGGCCTCCTCAATCATTCGCTCGAGGAGCGGATTCCCGACGAGTGAACGGGCGACGACGAAGTTCGACCGAGGCGCGATGGGGACGACGTTCCGGAATCCAGCGTCGGCCATGCACCGCTCGAAGTACTCGGCCCAGTCGTTCGCTGTGCCGGCATCGCTGGGCAGCGCGAGCTTCGAGTAGCGGTACGGCTCCACCTCGACGACGGGCACGAGCACGACCGGTGGCTGCGCATCAATCGCTCTTGGCACGAGGCCTCCGACGGCTTCGTCATTCTGACGACCACTTCTTCGCCGAGCGGAAGCTACCCGGTCAGCCATGAGGGCACAGCGGTCCAGGCGCGCACCAAGCACTCGACGTGCCGATGAATGCACTCCAGCTCCGCGCGTCTCACAGCCGTGCGCCGTGCCACACTGAGCAGTGTGCTGAGGGCCCTCTGGCTGAGCGTGCTGGCGTTTGGCGTTGGCGCGCGGGCTCAAGGCTCTCCTGACGAAGAGTTCCCCGGCGCCATCGTGCGTCCGAAGCGCACGCAGCCCAAGCCGTCGCGCCCGCCTGCTCCACTGCCGCCGCCTGCACCGGTGAAGCCACCCCCACCACCAAAGCCCGCGCCGGCGTGCGCGCTGGGCCTGCAGGTGGATCAGCACTTCACCGCCGAAGGTCTGCGCCTCGAAGGCTTCGTGCTGAACCGCACCGCGAAGGCGCTCCGCTTCTCGCTGGTGAACGCGTGCCCCAACCCGCCGCTCCAGTTCTCAGGGCTGCCCGTCGGGGTCTCGGCGTTCGACACCTGCGCTGCGGGGCCGTGTGTGAAGAGAGACCCGATTCAGGTGACCCTGAAAGCTGGTGAGCGGCGGCAGCTGGCGACGGGCTTCGCGCCCTGGGCGGGCAACACGTGCAGCGCGCCACTCGTGGTCGACGACTTTCGTCTCACCGCGCAGCTGGCCTTCGCAGGGTCCTCCGTGTCGACCTGCACCGTGCCGGGGACTGTGCAGACGACGCCCGTCCGTTTGCCGCCCTCCACCTGCCCTCCGCCGGAGCCTTGCGGCGTCTACTGTCCGTACGGTACCGCCAAGGACGAACGCGGCTGCTCGACGTGCGGCTGTAACCCGAGCCCGCTCACGGTCCCGTCGCCTTCTCCGACGCGATGACAGCCGAAACTCCAGCGGAGAGCGTGCCGCCGATTCTTGTCCTTGATGCGGAGCCCTTCACGCCGTTCGTCGCCAGGCGCCTGGCGAGCGTCTTCCTCGTTCGGTTGTCAATTCACAGCGTGCGTTGAGACCGACCCCGTAACGTCCGGTGGTGTGCGCCGGTCGCGCTCGAGAACTGCGCTTCTTGCGCGCATCTTCTTGCTCGTCCCGCTGTGTGCGGCAGACAAGCGCGGGCGTTTGTCGGGTAGATCGCGCGGTCTTCACCTCGAAACGGGATGCTCACCATGCGCTTTCGTGCGTTGTGCCTTGCGTCGGTCGTCTTCGCCCTCGCCGCGTGCCGCGACGGAGAGCCCTCACCCGATGGAGGAGCGGGCGGCGGCGCTGGCAAC
>JALHOS010000178.1:0-8708 GCA_022842905.1 Myxococcaceae bacterium
GAAGCCCAGCTGCCGCGCTGGGGCGCGCGCGTGTACGTGGACCGCGGGCACCTCGCGGCGGAGGTGGGGGAATTCGAAGCCGCCGACGCCGCGTTTGCGCTCGCCCTCGCGCTCGATCCCGACGATCCCGAGGCCAAGCGCGCCCGGGCGCTCACGCAGCAGCGCCTCGCCTGGCGGGAATCGGTGACGGCCAGCGCCGAAGCGAAGGTCGAAGCGGCGCGCGCCGAAGCCGACGCCCACGCGCGGAACTTCCGCAGCCGCGAGTCGGAGCTCGAGCAGCTCAAGAAGGAGCTCGAGCGGCTGCGCGCGCAGACCGCGTCCGCCGAAGACAAGGCGCGGCGCGCGCAGGAAGACGTGCAGGCGCAGGCGGCCAAGGCGCTCGCCGAGCAAGATCGTCGGCTGCGCGACGAGCTCGTGGCTCGGGAAGCCGACGCCGATCAGAAGGCCGAAGGCGTGCTCAGCGCGGCCCTGGGTGACGGCAAGGCGCACTGCCCCGCGTCGCTCTGGCAGGTCCTGCTGGTCGCCGAGAAGACGTATCAGCGCGCGATCTTCACCGAGCTGCCGGCGGCCGCGGTCGCGGTGCTCTACACGGGCGCGCTCGAGCGGGCGTTGGTGGCGCTGTTGGTGGCGGACTTCGGAGCCTGGCTCGACGCGAAGGGGGCTCGGGCGAAGTTCCTCGACGGCGCCGTGCGGGAGCGCCGCGGCACGCGCGTGGAGTACTTCGATCACTTCGCCGAGGCGCTCGATCGACAGGTGGCCGGCAGGCCGCCGTCGCTGGGCGAAGTGGCCCGCGTGCTGGCGCGCCTGGGCGAGCCGTACCTGTCACCCTTCGCCGACTTCCTGGCCGCGCGCTACACGCTCCCGCGCCCGTTCTGGAGCGAGCTGGGCGAGTTCGTCAGCTGGGCCAAGGACGGGCTGCGAGATCCTGCCGCTCACGGCCGCGGTGACGATCTCGAATGGGACGCGCTCAAGCGCTTCCGCGAGCGGCTGTTGACGGGATCGCCCGGCGCGCCGAGCTTCCTGACTCGCTTGTTCGGTGCGCGAAGGTGACGCTCCCCAAGCCGGCCGCGAAGATCGTCGTGCTCCCCGGCTACCACGGCACGGTCCAGCAGCCGGTGCTCCAGCACGTCATCGCGGCGTTGGGAGAAGTGGGCCTCGTCGCGCGGGGGCTCGAGCTGCCGCGGGCGCGACCGAGTGAGGGGCTGCTCGAAGAGGTGGCGTGGCTTCGAAGGGCCCTGCGCGGCAAGAAGGACGTCGTCCTGGTCGGGCGGTCCTTCGGCGGGCGCGTCGCGCTGCGGTACGCGGACAGCGTCGGCGCGCGGGCGTTGGTGCTCTTGGGCTTTCCGTTCCGCTCAGCGACGCGCAGCCGGCCGGACGACGAGCGTCTGCTTCAGACTGTCAGCGTGCCCACGCTCGTGGTCCAAGGGGATCGCGACGAGAAGGGGCCGCTCGAAGAGCTCCAAACACTCCTGGGCGGGAACCCGCACGCGCAGCTGCAGGTGCTTGAGCGGACCGGCCACGGCTTCGGCGCGCGGGCGCAGCGACAGGCCGCGGTGCTGTGCAGTCAGTTCGTGAGCGCCCAGCTCTCGGCTCGGCGCGCGCTCCGGGTCAGTGCACGGCGTGGCTGAAGTCCGCCAGCTCCACGGACTCGCTCGAAACGCCGATACGCAGCTGTTCGCGGTAGCCCTCGGCGTCACCGGCGATCTGCAGCGGCATGGGCCGGTCGAACTTCACGGTCACGTCCGACGCCAGGAAGTCGTGGATCGAGTCGTTGAACCAGGTGCCGCTCCACATCTGCGGCAGGTGGGTCAGCACGTCGAGCGCGCTCACGTTGGCCAGGCGCAGGTGGAACATGCCTCGGCGCTTGGCGGCGAAGGGGAAGGTCTTCAGCTCGTACCCGTAGAACGGCACGGTGCCCGCGGCCGCCAGCACGAGGTCGCCCTCGAAGAGCGTCTGCCCAGGCTTGATCGGATCGCCCGCCGGCGTCCCATCGGGGCCCATGCGGTACGCGGACTTCCCTCCGTTCGTCACCACACAGCGCACGGCGGACGGGTTGGTCAGGTAGTACGGCACCGTCTTGAGCGCGACGGACGTGAAGTAGCCGCCGGGCCCGCTGAGCAGCCGCGAGAGCGGCCCTTGGCCCAAGTTTTCCTTCACCCAGATGTAGTCGTTGAGCAGCTTGCCATCGAGCCCGAGGCCGGCGAACGGAGCGCGCTTGCCGTCGAGGTCGAGCAGATCGACCGTGCGGTAGTTCGGCACTTCACCGGTGCGGGCGCGCAGCACGTCGTCCACCATGCCGTCGTTGCGCGTGGGCGACGCCTTGAGCCAGCTGGCGACCGAGTTCCCCGTGCCCAGCTTGAGCACCCCGAAGCGCGGCGCGGCTCGGGCGGGCCCTTTGTGGCGCACCTGGTTGAGGATCTCGTTCATGAAGCACATGAGCGTGCCGTCGCCGCCGCCCATGAACACCGTGTGGTAGCCCTGATCGACCACCTGCGTGGCGATGCGCCGCGCGTCGAGCTCCGAGCGGGACAGGTACAGGTCCTTGGCCGGCACCACGTGGGAGAGCGCGCGGATCACCCGCGGCGTCACCTTCCGCGCGTTGGCGTTGAGCAGCACCGCCACTTTCCGATCGGACGGGTCCCGGAGCGGCAGGCGATCGGCGGCGGCGTGAATTGGCTCGGCCCACATGGAGACAGGTTCCTCAGCACGTCTCGCGCCAGCCTGACGCCGTGCGTTAACCCCTCGAAACGACACCGTGCGGCGCCTGTCCGACACAGCCGCGTTGCACAAAGCCGGTGGCAGCAGTGCGAAGGGCGCTACGCGGGCGAGGCGCCTGCCCTTGTCCGTTGACAGCCGAAGCGCCCTGGTTAGGTTGCCCGCGTCCTTCGAGGTTGAGAAACCAAAGGGAATTCAACGATTTGAGGTCAATTCGGGCCTCTTCGAGTGCTGGTACCAGCAAGGAAGCGAAGACACGTCATGGGCAAGATCATCGGCATCGACCTGGGCACGACGAACTCGGTGGTGGCGATCATGGAAGGCCGCGAGCCGAAGGTGATCGTCAACGAAGAAGGCAGCCGGATCACCCCGTCGGTGGTGGCCTTCACGAAGGACGGCGAGCGGCTGGTGGGGCAGGTCGCCAAGCGCCAGGCGATCACCAACCCCGAGCGCACGGTCTATTCCGTCAAGCGCTTCATGGGCCGCAAGTTCCATGAGGTCGGCGACGAGACGAGGCTGGTTCCGTACAAGGTCGGCAAGGGCCCGAACGACGACGCCCGCGTGGAGATCGACGGCAAGCTGATGAGCCCGCCGGAAATCTCCGCGCAGGTGCTGCTCAAGCTCAAGCGCGCCGCGGAGAACTACCTGGGCGAGAAGGTGACCGAGGCGGTCATCACGGTGCCGGCGTACTTCAACGACGCGCAGCGCCAGGCGACGAAGGATGCGGGTGAGATCGCCGGGCTGACGGTCAAGCGCATCGTCAACGAGCCCACGGCGGCGGCGCTCGCGTACGGGCTGGACAAGAGCAAGGCGCACAAGGTCGCGATCTACGACTTCGGCGGCGGCACGTTCGACATCTCGATCCTCGACATGGGCGACGGCGCGGTCGAAGTGCTCGCGACCAACGGCGACACGCACTTGGGCGGCGACAACATCGACCAGCGCGTCATGGAGTGGCTGATCGCCGAGTTCAAGAAGGAGAGCGGGCTCGACGTCACCAAGGACAAGATGGTGCTGCAGCGCCTGAAGGAAGCGGCCGAGAAGGCGAAGATCGAGCTGTCCAGCGCGATGCAGACCGAGGTGAACCTGCCGTTCCTCACCGCCGACGCGTCGGGGCCCAAGCACCTCAACGTGACGCTGACGCGGGCCAAGCTCGAGGCGATGATCGACGACCTCATCGAGCGGTCCATGGAGCCGACCCGCAAGTGCCTCAAGGACTCGGGCCTGCAGGCTTCGCAGGTGGACGAGGTCGTGCTCGTCGGCGGGTCGACCCGCATTCCGAAGGTGCAGGAGGCGGTGAAGAAGGTGTTCGGCAAGGAGCCGAACCGCTCGGTGAACCCGGACGAAGTCGTGGCCGTCGGCGCCGCGGTGCAGGCCGGCGTGCTGTCCGGCGACGTGAAGGACATTCTGCTGCTCGACGTGACGCCGTTGTCCTTGGGCGTCGAGACGCTCGGCGGGGTGATGACCAAGCTCATCGAGCGCAACACCACGATCCCCACGCGCAAGTCGGAGACGTTCAGCACCGCCGCCGACGGGCAGACGCAGGTGGAGATCCACGTGCTGCAGGGTGAGCGCGACATGGCCGGCGACAACAAGAGCCTGGGCCGCTTCAACCTCATGGGCATTCCGCCAGCCCCGCGTGGCGTGCCGCAGGTCGAGGTCATCTTCGACATCGACGCGAACGGCATCTTGAAGGTCACCGCCAAGGACAAGGCCACCGGCGCCGAGAAGCAGATTGAAATCAAGAACAGCTCCGGCCTGGACAAGACCGAAGTCGAGAAGATGGTGAAGGACGCCCAGTCGCACGAGGCACAGGACAAGGAGCGCCGCGCCGTCGTCGAGCTGAAGAACCGCGCCGAGCAGGACGCCTACGGCATCGAGAAGATGCTCAAGGACAACAAGGACAAGCTGTCGGCGGACAACGTCAAGGCGCTCGAGGAGGCCGCCGCCGAGCTCCACAAGGCCAAGGAGCTGTCCGACAAGGCCGCACTCGAGGCGCTGATCGAATCGGCCAAGCAGAAGACCTTCAAGGCCGCCGAGGAAATGTACAAGGCCGCGGGCGCCGCGGCGGGTGCGCAAGGTGGGCCTGAGGCGCCTGGCGCCGGTGCAGGTGCGCAGCCGGGCGGCACGCCGCCGAAGAGTGACGTGGTCGACGCGGAGTTCCGCTCGAACTAAGTTTGCGCAGCAGTCCTCGTCGACGACTCGACGGGTGTGAGCGGCCGGGCTCACACGAAGCACCAAGAGGTCAGGGTCCGACGAGGTGGAGCGCTCCGCGAGTGGCCTTCGAGGTTGGAGGCCCGCGGGGCGCTTCGTTTTTTCCGCCTTCGCTTCGCGTTGACGAGGTCAGCCCAGGCGCTCGAGCAGCGCGCGGACGGTCAGGGGGCTCGAGCCTTCGGCCTTGTTGTTGACGATGACGAAGAGCCGCCGCCCGGACTCGCCGCACGCACGCGCCAGGGTGAGCACGTCGCTGCGCATGGCCTCGTCGACGGCCTGGAGGCGATCGAACGGCGCGAACGCTTCCCGCGCCTGCTCGTAGTCGGCGCCCTGCGGCAACAGCAGCCGGCAGACGACGTCCTGGCCGGTGAGGCTCTTGGGCAGGCTCAGCTGCTCGCCGAGGCTCGGCATGCGCTCCCAGTGGTTGAAGACGTGGGCCACGCCGTGCTGCGCCAGCGCGTCGAAGTAGGTGGGCCTGAGCAGCGCCGTGTTTCGGACCTCGACGGCGTAGCGGAAGCGGCGCGGCGCGCGCGCGAAGAAGCGCCCCAGGCTGAGGGCGAACGCGTTCGGCGTGGGCAGGGCGTCGGGCTTGAGCGGCGGCAGCTGAAAGAGCAGCACGCCGACGTGCTCGGCGAACTCGGCCTCCAAGGGACCCAGCACCGCGTCGCGGAAGAAGTCGAAGTCGAAGAAGTGTGGCCCCGGCGTGGTGACGGCGTTCCAGACCTTGAGGACACACGGGAAGCCGCTGGGCAGCTGCCGCCGGTAGTGCGCGAGCTCGGACGGGGAGAGCGGCGCGTAGTGCGACCGGTCGATGCCCACCGTCGAGAACAGCGGGTGCCGGGCGTACTCCTCGAGGCCGCGCTCGACCAGCTGCGCCTGGCTCGGCCGGCCGCGGTAGACGAGGCCAGCCCAGCCCGGGAACGTCCAGCTCGACGTGCCCAAGAGCACGTGCGCGGGCCGTCGCGCGGCGAGCTGCTCGTCGGCGCGGGTGTCGAGCGGCGGGGGCGGGAAGAGGTCGAGCTGGCTCACGGCGCGGCGGGCGTCGGCGGTACGCCGGACCACGACGTCGGGTCCCGCGGCCCTCGCGCCGGGGCCACGTCCACCGGAATGCCGGTCAGGTGCGCCATGCCGGACACCCGCTCGAGCTGGTCCGGCCCGTCCGCGGCGAGCAGGTTGACGTTCACGCCGCTCGTCTTCGAGGCGATCGACAGGCCGGTCGCGTGCTGGTGGCCCCAGCCGTGCGGCAGGGCCACGGTGCCCGGCATCAGATCGCCCAAGAGCCGCACCGGCAGGCGCACCGTCGCCGTGCGGCTGGTCACGTCGGCGGTCGCCCCGTCGGTCAGCCCGCGGGCCTGCGCGTCGGTCGGGTGCATGTACAGGTAGTTGGTCCCGTCGCGGGCGAAGGGCTCGATGTTGTGGGTCCAGCTGTTGTGCGTCTGCACGGCGCGCTTGGTGATGAGGCGCAGCGCGCCGTCGGCGGACTGTTCTCTCGCGAAGTCGGCGTCCAGCTTCTGGGCCTGGGCGAGGAAGCTTGGCGGCGCCAGCTGCACCCGCCGCTGTGTCGTCAGCACCCGCTCGGCGAGGAAGCTCTTGGGCTCGTGCGCCTCTCGCAGCTTGCCGTGCGGGTGGTGCTCGAGGAGGTGTTCGAAGCTCGGCTGCCCGGTCGCGCGCAGCAGCGCCGAGAGGAGCAGCCGCTGGGGCAGCGCCCGGGGCTTGCCGCGCCGGTTCAGCGCCGAGTTCGCCGCCATGAGCCCTTCGAGCGCCTTCTGCGCCACGCTGGAGCCGAACAGATCGACGCCCGACGCCTTGCACAGCTCGAGGTAGATCGACGCCTCGTCGCGCTGCTCGCCGGGCGGCTCGAGCACCGCCTCCGTCGCCTGAATGTACGGCTTGCGCTGCAGGCCCAGCATGAGCGGGAAGATGAAGGGCAGGTCCGGCCGCTCGAGCGGGCTGGTGCAGGGCAGCACGTAGTGCGCGACCGAGCCGGTCTCGTTGCGGAACAGATCGAGCGTGACGAGCAGCTCCAGCGATTCGAAGGCCTGCTTGAGCCGCCCGGCGTTCGCCATGGTGATGAGCGGGTTGCCGCCGGTGACGAACAGCGCGCGCACCTGCTTGGGTCCCGGCGTGAGGATCTCGTCGGCCAGCACGCCGCCCGGAAACGCGTCGTTCACCGAGCCGAAGTCGCCGACGCGGCTGCGGTCCTTGCGCGTCAGCACGCCGTTCTTCTTCCCGAAGGCGGGGAAGTCGATGACGCCCTGGCCGACGAGCGTGCCGCCGGCGCGGTCCAGGTTCCCGGACAGCGCGTTGATCGCCTCCTGGATCCAGAAGGCCAGCGAGCCGTTGGTGCCCATGTTGACGCCGGTCGAGCAGTACAGCGCTGCCCCCTTGGCCGTGCGGTACGCGTGGACGAGCCGCGACAGCGTCTCCGGCGCGATCTTCGTGACGGCCGCGGTGCGCTCCTTGGGCCAGGCGCTGGCCAGCGTGAGTACGTCGTCCACGCCGTCGAAGATCGTGCGGGCCTTCGCCGCGTTGACGCCGCCCTGCGCTTCCAACTCGCGGAGGAACGACAGGTAGAAGAAGACGTCGGTGTTCGGGCGAATGAACACGTGCTCGTCGGCGAGCTTGGCCGTCTCGGTGCGCCGGGGGTCGACCACGAACAGCTTGGCGCCGCGCTCGCGCAGCTCGAGCAGCGCCTTGCCCGGGTTGGGCACCTGGAGGAACGAGAACTTGGAGATCACCGGGTTGGCCCCGACGACGATCAGGCACTCGGTGCGATCGAGATCCGGGAACGGCTGGGTGAACGGGAAGCCGTACACTTCGTTGGCCACCGCGAACTTGTTCGAGCAGTCCTGCGTGGCCGACGCGTACATGGACTTGCTGCCCACGCCGGTCATGAAGCCCTGGGCAAAGACGGGGTGCAGCACCCCGAAGCCCGCGGCGGTGCCCACGTACATGGCGATGCTGTCGGGGCCGTGCTCGGCGCGCAGCTGCTTGACCTTGGCGCCGATCTCCCCGAGCGCGTCGGGCCAGGCCACGTCCTGCCAGGTGCTCCCGGTTCGTTTCTGCGGGCGCATGAGCCGGTCCGGCGACGCGTAGAGCTCGGCTTGCTTGAGGCCCTTGGGGCAGGAGAAGCCGCCGGTGGCGACGTGGCGCTTGTCGGGGTGAATGGCCCGGAGCGCGCCTCCCTGGGTCTCGACCGTCAGGCCGCAGAGCGCCTCGCAGATTCGGCAAAAAGTGGTGTGCGTCCCGTCGCGCATGGCGAGCGCGTATAGCGACGAGTCGGCGCACTTCCCATGCTGGTTTCAGGCTGACGGCTCCGGTACATGCAGCGCCCGGTTCCCCACCTGCTCCTCAACGAAGGAACGAACGTGCGCCTCACTTCTCTCTTGTTCTGCGCGTCGATCGTCGGTTGCGCCACGCCGGCGGCCACCGCGCGCCCCTGCCCGGATCCCGCCGCTGCGGCCGCGGCCACTCCGTCCGGCGCGCCGACGCTCTTCGATCGGCTCGGCGGTCGCCCCGGCATCAAGGGCGCGCTCACGAAGGTGATCGAGAACGCGGTGAGCGACCCCACCCTCGCTCCGTACTTCGTCTTTCAGACCACCACGCCGCCGCCTGAGCCAGGGCACCCGACTGCGGGCCAAGTGATCGACTGCCTGACGGAGATGTTGTCCAAGGTCGCCGGCGGCCCGGCGGAGTACCCCACCAAGCTCGCCGACGGGTTCCAGTGCCGCGACATGGTCAGCATTCACCAGCCCTTCGGCATCGGCAGCGGCGAGTTC
>JALHOS010000178.1:8718-14501 GCA_022842905.1 Myxococcaceae bacterium
CGCGTCCATCGCCCAGAAGACGCTGCTGGACCTGAAGGTTCCCGAAGCCGACGTGAAGGCGATCATGGGGGCGCTGGGCGGCACCAAGGCGCAGATCGTCCGGCCGGCGAAGTAGCCGCTCCCTACGCGACGCGGCTGCGCCGAGGAGGCGCTTCGGCCGTCAGCTCGTGCGCCAGCCGCCCAACGGTGGCCAGCGCGTCGTCGAAGCGCTTGGTCCACGGGTAGCCGCAGGACACGCGCACGTGGCTGCCGAAGCGGCCGCTCGCGGAGAAGATGGGCCCCGGCGCCACGGCGATGCGGTGCGCCAGCGCGCGGCGGTGCAGCTCCGTCGCGTCGAGCCCGCTCGGCAGCTCGACCCACAACACGAACCCGCCGGCCGGCTGGGACGCGCGGGTGCCGGGCGGGAAGGTGCGGGCGATCGTCTCTCGCGCCTGTTCGACCTGAGCGCGCAGGCGGGCCTTGAGCCTGCGCACGTGCCGCTCGTAGCCGCCGGTCGCGAGCAGCTCCGCCACCGCCATTTGGAGCAGCACCGGCGTGGCGACGGTGAACGCGAACTTCAGCGCTTCGACGCGCTGGAAGAAGCGGCCCGGCGCGATCCAGCCGATGCGGTAGCCCGGGGCGAGGGTCTTCGACACCGAGCCCAGCAGGAGCACCCGCCCGTCGGTGTCCCACGCCTTGGCCGGACGGGGCCGCGCGCCGAACGCGAGATCGCCGTACACGTCGTCTTCGATCAGCGGCACGTCGAAGCGCTGACACAGCGCGACCAGCGCCTGCTTGTCGGCGTCGGCCATGACGGCGCCCAGCGGGTTCGACACGCAGGGGGCGGCCAGGACGGCCTTGGCGCCCTTGCGCAGCGTCGCCTCGAGGGCGGGCAGATCGAGGCCGCTGCGCGCGTGCGAGGGGACTTCGATGGCCTTGAGCCCCAGCGCTTCGATCGCCTGCAGCACCCCGAAGTAGGTCGGCGACTCGACGGCGACGGTGTCTCCCGGCGCGGCGACGGCGCGCAGGGCGAGGTTGAGCGCTTCCATGGCGCCGACGGTGACGATCAGCTCCGACGCATGGAGGGACACGCCCGCGCCCACCAGGCGCTTGGCCAGCTGGCGCTGCAGGGTCGGCACGCCGGCGGTGCTCCCGTACTGTGAGCCCGCGCTGCCCACTTCACGCGCGATCGCCGCCAACGTGCGGTTCAGCTGGGCGATCGGCAGCAGCTCCGGTGAGACCTGCGCCGCGCCCAGCGGCACCACGCTCGGCTCTCGCATGGCGTCGAGCACCGCGCGCACGCCGTCCGAGACGAAGACGCGGTGGGCCTGTGACTGAGGGCGGGGCAGCGTCGGCTCCGGGAGCGCGATCACCGGCCGCGCCCTCACGAAGTACCCGCTGCGGTCCTGCGCTTCGGCCAGGCCGTCGTCCTCGAGCCGCGCCAGGGCCTGCACCACCGTGGCCACCGACAGCCCACGCTGCCGCGCCAGCGCGCGGACCGACGGGAGGCGATCGCCGGGCCGCAGCGCGCCTTTGTGGATCGCCTGGGCCAGCTCGTCCGCGAGGCGCTCGTAGAGGTGCATGGGGAGAACTGTACCGGCTGGGGGCATGCGGGTCCGGTACAGTTGATGCGCGCTGCGTCCGGCACACACCGGTCCAACGTGGCGCCTCGGCGGGCGGTCCGTTACGACGGCCCCGGTGAGCGCGGCGGCGGCAGGCTCGGTCCCAGCGAAGGATGCAACGCCAGGCCGGTGGGTGCTGCCCTCGCTGTTGGCCGTCTACGTCATCTGGGGGTCCACCTACTGGGTGATGCGCGTGGCGGTGGAGTACCTGCCGCCGTTCTTCATGGCCGCGTGGCGCTACCTGCTCACCGGCACGGTGTTGCTGGCGTTGCAGCGCTGGCGCGGCGCGCCCTGGCCGACGCGGCGGGAGTGGGCCTTCGCGGTGCCCGTGGGCGTGCTCATGTTTGCGGGCGGGAACGGCACCGTCGCCTGGGCCGAGAAGCACATCAGCTCCGGGGCCGCGGCGGTCATCTGCGGGACCATGCCTCTGTGGGCGGCCGCGTTCGGCCCGCTGTTCGGCGAGCGGGCGAGCCGGCGCGAGTGGCTCGCGCTGGCCTTGGGCTTCGTCGGCGTGGCGACCCTCGGCCTGTCCAGGGAACTCCGGGCCGAGCCTTCGGCCGCGCTCGCGGTCATGTTCGCGCCCATCGCCTGGTCCTTGGGCTCGCTCCTGGCGCGCAGCTGGCCGCTCGCGAAAGGCCTCATGTCCGCCGCCACGCAGATGCTGGCGGGCGGAGCCGCCATGGCAGGCCTGAGCGTCGCGCTCCGCGAAGACTGGCCGTACGTGCCCGGCCTGCCGATCCAGGCCCTCGCGGCGTGGGTGTACCTGGCTGTGTTCGGCTCGCTGGTGGCGTACTCGGCGTACACGTACCTCCTTCGGAACACCCGGCCGGCGGTGGCGACGAGCTACTCGTACGTGAACCCGGCGATCGCCGTGGCCGTCGGCGCGGCGCTGGGCGGCGAACATGTCGGGTGGGAAACGGTGTTCGCGGTGGCGCTCATCATCGGCGCGACGGTGCTGGTCCTGCGCGGGCGAGCGCGCTGAGCAACCCGCCGCTTTTCGACCTGCGCCTCACGCCCGAGCGGCCCCACTGCACGAAATCTCTTCATTGCGACCGGTCCGAGGGTGCTGTCTCATGCGCCCCGCGAAGCATGCGTGTCCGAACTGAGGCGACGGAGCTGGGGGCGGCGATTCTGGCGGTGTCACGGGCGCTGCGGCTGAGCCCGGACCAAGCGCGCCGGCTCTTGGCGGTGGATCGGGTGCTCCCCGCGCAGCTCGACGCGGCCGGGGCTGACGCGCTGGTGGGCGCGCTGCAGCGGGCGGGCGCGGTGGCCGAAGCCGTCGACGCGCCGTTGACCCACCTGCGCTGTGTCGGACACCCCAGCCTCACGGCGGATCTCCAGTGTGAAGGCTGCGGCACCGCCTGCTGTGCGCTGTGTGTCGAGCCCGACGGGCGCGCGCAGTGCCGGCGCTGCGCCCACGCCGCGACGAAGCAGCGCTCGTGGCGGCGGCTGCGCCTGGTGCCGCTGACGCTCCTGCTCATCACCGTGCTGGCGTACGCGTACGATCAGACCCGCACGCGGGAGCGCAAGGTGCGGTGGGATCGGCCGCTCCGCGTCGCGCTGGTGCCCGTCGCCACGCGCGCGCTCGACGTCGGCGTGGAGGCGGCCTGGCGCGAGGGTGCGGTCGCGCTCGAGGCGTGGTTCAGCGAGCAAGGCAAGCACTGGCAGCTGCCGCTGGCGGGGCCCGTGGACCTCGAAGTCAGGCCGAGTGTGGTGGTCTCGGCGCTGCCGGACCCACGACGCGTCGAGCAGGCGGAAGGGGCCGTGGCGCAGGCGTACGCGGCGTTCACGATGCGCCGGGAGCTCAAGTCCTTCGCGCCTGCGAGCGGGGCCTTCGACGTCGTGCTCGTCGTCGCGCTCGACGCCGTGGCGGAAGACTCGGCGACCTGGGTCGAAGGGGTCGCGCAGACGCAGGGTGACGTCGGCATGATCCGCGGGTCGGACCGCGACGCCGCCTTGTCGCTCGAGCTCATCGCCGCGGCGCACGAGATCCTCCACACCGTCGGCGCCGCCGACGCCTACGACGAAGCCGGCCACGCGCTCCTGCCCCAAGGCTTGGCGGAGCAGACGGAGCCGCTGTTGCCCCAGCGCTACGCCGAGGTCATGGCCGGGGAGATCCCCGAAGCGCCGGGCCGCGGGCGGCAGCCGCGCGATCTGTCCGAGGTGCGAATCGGTGAGGTCACCGCGCGCGCCATTCGCTGGCTGACGCCCTGAGCGCGGCCCGCCTCACTTCGCGCGGGCGATGATCATGCGCACCCACTGCAGCGCGATGGTGCGACGCGAGCCTTCGGCCAAGAACGGCGGAATCGAGCCGGCGGGATCCGAGTGCACCACGTACGTCACCGCCGTCTTCCCGTCGGCCTGGGCTTCGAACGTCCACAGGCCTGAGAACTTGGTGATCCGCACCCAGCCCTCGGGAATGGGCTGCTGGAAGTCAGGCGCGGAGCCGAAGTGCATGCGGCACAGCCCGTCGCTGACGCGTTCCCGCCGAGCGCGCACCACGTAGTCACGCTTGGCCACCAAGGGCGGCGACAGCTGGTCGTACAGCACCCGCTCGTGCTCCTTCTCGTCCAGCACGGTGCGGGACTTGAGCTCCGGCTCCTTCGGGTCGAACTTGCCGTCGCCGAAGGCCGCGTCACACAGGGCGCCCACGCTCTTGGTGCTCGTCGTCGTCAGCCGCAGCTCGACGAACTGGGAGCCGTCGACCTTGCGCTGCTCCAGGCGAATCCCGTCGAAGTCGCCGACCTTCTCGTACGGGGAATCGGCCGTCAGGCTGAGCGCGAGCAGGAGCGTGAGCATGGAGCGCGTCAGTCTACCCGAGGCGGCAGCAGCTTCTGGCCTTCCTGGCCCATGATCCGCACCGCGGCGCGCCGAGAGATCAGCCGGCGGAGCGCAAACGACGCGGCCCGGTTGAAGCCGCCGGGGATCAACAACGGCCGGGTGCCCAGCGCGGCCAGCGCCTCTTCGACGACCTGCTCCGGCTCGAGCAGCCCCGGCGCGCCGTTCGGAGCGCTTCGTTCGAAGTTCGGCGTGCGGGTGGCGCCGGCGCAGACCCCCAGCACGTCGACGCCCACCGGCCCCAGCTCGAACCACAGCGCCTCGGCCAGGCTGAGGATGAAGCTCTTCGTCGCGCCGTAGGTGGCCAGGAACGGCGAGCCCTGAAAGGCCGTCAGCGACGACATGAGCACCACGCCGCCGCGCTTGGCGGCCGCCATGCGCTGGGCAAGCCCGTGGGTCAGCGCGAGCAGCGTGCCGCCGTTGAGCTCGAGCGCCGCGCACTGCTCCTGCACGGACAGCTCGAGGAAGCGGCCCCGCGGCGCCAGCGCGGCGTTGAAGACCAACAGGCCGACGTCCAGCGGCTGGGCCGCCGTCAGCACGTGCTCGGCGGCGGTGGGGTGTGAGAGATCGACGGCCAGCACCTGCGCCTGCACGCCCAGCCCGCGCAGCTCGTCAGCCAGGCCTTGCAGCTTGTCCACGCGGCGGGCGACCAACAGCACGCTCAGGCCGCGGCGGGCGAGGCCCTTGGCGAACGCCGCGCCCAGCCCTTCGGAGGCGCCGGCGACGACCGCCCACGGCCCGTAGCGCTGCGAAAAGGGCGTCATCGAGGCTCGTCAGTACGGCCGCATGCCGACGAAGTTGCCCGGCTGCTGGTAGTTGCAGACGCTCAGGTACCACGTGGGAAACGTCGCGCCGAACGGCGTGTTGGTGGTGCAGCGCTGCGTGGCGCAGCCGATCTGCGTGCTCGTTCGCCACACCACCTGCGTGTAGTGGCCGCACTGCTTCCCCGCGGCGCAGGTGTTGGCCTGGTAGTTGTAGTCGCGCACCTCGCTGACCCAGCTATTGACGACGGCCTGGGGCGTCGGGGCGCTCGTGCCGGCGTAGAGGTTCTCTCCGAAGCCGCTGACCATGCTGTGCACGAAGCGGCAGCCCATGGCCCAGCTCTTCGCCTGGTTCTCCACCGACGTGCTCCACGAGACGGCGCCGAGCGCAGGGCTGGGGGTGGGCATGGCCTGGGCGCGCGCTTGGTTGTGCGCCGAGACCCAGGCGCTCATCTCGCTCGTGCCTCCGCTGCCCGCCGCGGCGCCGGTCCCGCCCGAGCCTGCGGTGCCACCGGAGCCGCCGTTGCCCGCCGAGCCCCCGTCGCCTCCGGCACCCGCGCTGCCACCCGCGCCCGAGTCGCCG
>JALHOS010000179.1 GCA_022842905.1 Myxococcaceae bacterium
GCTCTTCCGATCTCCTGCGTCGGAGGCGCCTGCGTGTGCAACGCCCTGTCCTGCACCGGCGGCTGCTGCCAGGGCACGCAGTGTGTGGAGCGAGGCCTGACGGCCTGTGGGCCGGTGGGCGGCGCGTGTCAGGCCTGCGATGCCACCAAGGCCAGCGCGTGCTCGGCGAATGGAGAGTGTCGCTGCGGCCAAGGCGCGGCCTGCGTCGGCGGCCAGCGCTGTGTCAGCGGCGTCTGCATCTGCGACGCGACGTCGTGCCCGTCGGGCTGCTGCCAAGGCACCGGCTGCCAGGTGCGCACGGCGGCGGCCTGTGGCGCGGCGGGCGCTTCCTGCGTCGCGTGTGACGCGGCCAAAGCGGACAACTGCGGAGCGGACGGCGTGTGTCGCTGTGGCGTCGGCGCGGCCTGCGGAGGGCTGGAGACGTGCACCCAGGGCGCGTGCATGGGGCCGACGTGCGGCGCGCAGCTGTGTCCGACGGGGTGCTGTGGCGCAGACGGCGGCTGCAACCCGACGGCGCTCGACTCGTGTGGGCTCATGGGCTCGGCGTGTGTGGTGTGCGACCCGTCCCGCGCGGACGCGTGCTCGGCGGCGGGGACGTGCGCCTGCGGCAGCGTGTCCATGTGCGCGGTGGGCCAGCGCTGCGTGGCCGGCGCCTGCGTGTGCGACGCCACGTCGTGCCCCACCGGGTGCTGTGAAGGCGGTGCCTGTCGGGCCGCGGCGCTCTCGACGTGCGGGACCGCCGGGAGTCAGTGTCTGGGCTGTGACGCGGGCGTCGCCGACACCTGCGCTTCCGGTGCGTGTCGCTGCGGCGCGAGCGCGGCGTGCGGACCGGGGCAGCGCTGCGTGAACGGCATGTGCCAGTGCGACGGCGTGTCCTGCCCCACGGGCTGCTGCCAGGGCGGCGCGTGCGTCGCGGGGAACACGCTGCCGGCCTGCGGCGCGGCCGGTGGCACCTGCGCCACCTGCTCGTCGACGGGCGCAGACGCGTGTGATGCAGGGGCGTGCCGTTGTGGGGCAGGCCTCGCGTGCGGCGCCGGGACACGCTGCGACGCGGGCGTGTGTGTCTGTGACGCCACCACGTGTCCGACCGGCTGCTGCGACGCGCAGCAGCGCTGCCAGCCGGGCACCCTCAAGCAGGTCTGCGGCACCGGCGGCGCCGCGTGTCAGAACTGCGCGGGCTCGCTGCGGTGCATGTCCGGCACCTGCCAGTGACGCGGTGGGTTGGCGCGGGAGCGGTGGTCAGTTCGTCGTCACGCTCGGCACGTTGGACAAGGGCCCCACGTTGCCCGCTTCATCCACCGCGCGCACGGCGAAGAAGTACGGCGTGCCCGAGGCCAGCCCGGACACGGTCAGGACTTCGGGAGAACCGACGGGCCCCGGCGTCGGCGCACCGGCGCTCACCGTCGCCAGCGGCCACGTCGCGTCGGTGATGGGCGCCGTCGCGAAGCGCACCTGGTAGCTCGACGCCGCGCCCGCCTGGCCGTCGTCCCCAGGGGCGACCCAGGTGAGGCTGACCGCGCCCGCCGCAGCGGCCCGCGTCGCGAACAGCTCCGCCAGCGCGCAGTAGTGCGCGCCGTTGCCCGCCGTCGCCAGCCGAGACACCACCAGCCGCAGGTAACGCGCGGGGCGAGCGCTGAAGCCGTGCCGGCGCAGCTGCCCCGCCGTGGCCGACGCGCTCGTGACGGACACCGCGGGAACGAAGGAGACGCCGTCCGCGCTCGTCTCGACGGCGTAGTCCACCGGGAAGAGCTGCGGGAACGCCTGGCTGGCGCGCAGCGAGACCGCGTCGAGCGGGAGCTGCTGGCCCAGATCCACCACCAGCGTCTCCCCCTGCAGCGCCGAGGCGCGAGCGGGAGGCGCCCAGTCGGTGTCCACGTCGCCGTCCACGACATGGAGCGCGGCCCCGGAAGGAAACTGCGCGCCCGACGAGCTCTGCACCGTGCCGCGCGGCGTCGGTCCGTTCTGCAGCGTGGACACCGCGAGCGTGTCGATGCGGCCCGGCGGCGTCGTGTCCGGCCCCGGCGTCGTCGACGCGATGAGCACGTTCGACAGCGCGCCCACGTTCCCGCGCGCGTCCACCGCGCGCACCGCCAGCGCGTAGCGCGTGCCCGCCACCAAGCCTCCCACCAGCAGCCGCTCCTGCGTGCCCGCGTCGGACGGGCTCGGCACGCTGGGCACCGCGAGCGCGCTGGCGAACGTCTCGGCGGTGAGCGGCCCCGTCGACAGTCGCGCCTCGTAACGCGTGGCCACGCCGACCGTCCCGTTGTCTCCGGGCGCCGTCCAGCGAACGTCGAGGCTCGTCTGGGTGGCGCTCAGCAGCGTCAGGTCCTGAATCTGCGCGGGCGGCGCGTTGCCCGTCTCCGCGGTGATGATGGGGCTGACGGCGGAGCGGTTCCCCGCTTCGTCCACCGTCACCAAGCCAAGCCAGTACGCCGCCTCCGGCTCCAGCCCGGTCAGTGCGTACGTCTCGAGCGCGCCGCTGGCCGACGGCGTGGGCAGGCCCGTCGCCTGCGGGACGGTGCTGAAGAGCGCCGCGTCGAAGGGCGTGCGTGAGAAGCGCAGCTCGTACCGCTGGGCGGTGCCCGTGACGCCGTCGTCGCCGGGCGCGAGCCACCGCACGGTCAGCCGCCGCGGGTCCGGTGGGCTTTCGAAGACGCGCGCTTCGGCCACCATGGCCAGGTGCTGCCCTGCGAGCGCCCCCGTCCCGGAGATGGCGAGGCGGAAGAACTGCGCCACCACGCCGTCGAAGGACCAGGTGTTCTCTCCGGGCAGCGCCGTGTAGGCGAGGCCTCGGCCCACCGTCTGCCACTGCGCGCCGTCCTGGCTGAGCTGCAGCTCGAAGTCCCGCGGGAAGAGCCCCAGGTAGTCACCGCTGGGCACCAACCTCACCGCGCCGACCGAGCGCAGCCCAGCCCAGCCCACCGTCAACGCTTCGGCCCGAGGGGTGGGAACCAGCGCGCTCGCCCACGCGGAGCCCACGTTCCCGTCGCCAACGAAGCTCGGCGCCCAGGCGCTGCTGTGCGTGCTGGTGGCGACGGTGCTGCTCAGCGGCAGCTGCGCGCCAGTGCCAGGAGGAGCCCAGGCGGCCAGCCCCGTCGCCACCGCCGGCGGCGTCACGTCCGGCGTCCTCGCGCTGGCCGCGTTCGAGAGCGCGCCGAGCAAGGAGCAGCCGTCCTGCGCGCGCACGGCGAAGTGGTACCGGGTGTCCGACGAGAGCCCGCTGACGAGCACCGTCTCGCGCTGCCCCGCGGCCCGTGGCGGCGGCACCGACGGCACTTCTTGCGCCGTGGCCCAGCTCGTCGCGTCGATGGCGGTGGTGGCGTAGCGCACGCGGTACGCGGTGGCTGTGCCGACGCTGCCGTTGTTGCCTGGCGCCGCGAAGCTCAACGACACGGTGGACGCGCCGGTGGGGGTGGCCAGCAGGTCGACGATGGCGGACGGCGCGACACAGGCCGTGGTCGCCGTCGCCACGTTCCCGAAGGCTCCCGGGTGCGGCACTTCGTCCAGCGCCTTCACCGCGAAGAAGTAGGCCGTCTCGGGGTTCAGCCCGGTGAGGGTGAAGGTCTCGAGCCCGCCGGGCAGCTTGGGCGTCAGGCTGACGGTGGCGCGCGTGGCGGAGGCGAAGGACGTGTCTGTCAGCGCGGTCGTGGAGAACCGCAGGTCATAGCTGCGCGCCGGCCCCGTGCTCCCGTTGTCTCCGACGGCGGTCCACCGCAGGACGACGGCGTCGGGTGTCGCGCCGGGCTGGGCGCTCAAGTCGGTGATGGCCGCGGGCGGAGTGCCGTCGAGCGTCGCGGCCTGCGCCACGTTCGACAGGGTGCTCCAGTTGCCGCGCTCGTCCTGAGCGCGCAGCGCCATGAAATACATGGTGTCGGCCAGCAGGCCGGTGACGACCACGGCTTCCCGCGTGCCGGCGGGCGACGGCGCGGGCACCCCGCTGGCGATGGGCGCGGTCCCGTAGTTGCTCAGCGACAGCGGCGCGGTGCTGTAGCGGACCTCGTAGCGCGTGGCGGTGCCGGACGTACCCGACGCGCCGGGCGCGGTGAAGGACAGCTGCAGCGCCCCAGGAGCCGAGCCGCCGAGCGTCAGGTCCGTTACCGGCGCCGGCGGCATCTCTTCGGTGGTGAGGGTGGCCACATTGGACAGGGCCGAGGTGTTGCCTGCCGCGTCGATCGTCTTGAGCGCGAAGAAGTAGCTGGCCTCGAGCGTGAGCCCCGTCACCGTGTAGCGGGCCAACGAGCCGCCGTTGACGGGCGCCACCACCGGGCTCACCGCCGTCGCCTGCGCGAAGGTGCTCTCGTCGATGGGCGTGCGCGCGAAGCGCAGGTCCACCGCCGCCGCGAGGCCGGTGGCGCCGTTGTCTCCTGCGCTCGTCCAGGACAGCAGGGCTTGGCCCGGCGTCGTGCCCGGCGTCGCCGCGAGGTTCGTCACCGGGCCGGGGGCGAGCTGGTCCACCGTCGACACCGACAGCACGTTCGACAGCGTGCCGAGCTGGCCCTTGTCGTCCCGGGCCTTGAGCGCCAGGGAGTACGTCGTCGCGGGCGACAGGCCCGTCAGCGTCACGGTCTGCGGCGTGCCGGCGAGGCTGGGCGTGGGCGTGGCCGTCCAGCGCGTCCCGGCCGCGAAGGTGCTCTCGGCGAGCGCGAAGGTGGCGTAGCGGAGGTCATACGCCGTGGCCGTGCCGACTTGGCCGTCGTCCCCCGGTGCCGTCCACGAAAGCGTCAGCGACGTCGTGGTGCGCGACGTCAGGCGGAGATCGGCGACGCGCGCCGGCGCTTCCCACCCCGTCTCGCCACAGGCCACGTTGGACAGCGGCGACTTGAGGCCGACGTCGTCCACCGTCTTGAGCGCGAAGCAGTAGCGCTGCTCGACGCCCAGCATGGCCGTCGCGCTCTGTGTCCACCCGGCGGCCAGCGGCGCGGGCACGCCGGGGAAGAGCGGCAGCGCCCCGAAGCTCGTCTCGTCGATGGTGGCGTCCGCCGTGTACCGCAGCTCCACCGCGGTGGCCGTGCCCATGACGTTGTCGTCTCCCGCGGCGAGCCACGACAGCTGCACTTGGCCCGGGAGCGACCCACGCACCACGGACAACGACGTCGTGCGCCCAGGAGGGACGTCGTCGCCCGTCACCGCCCACGGCCGGTTGGACACCGACAGGTTGCCCAGCTCGTCGTACGCGCGGACCTCGAAGGCGTACGTCGTCAAGCCCGTCAGCCCGGTGACGGTGAAGCGCTCGGCCGTGCCAGGCGGCCCAGGGACCGGCGTGCCGGCGAGGACGACGTTGAGGTTGCTCTGCAGCGCGGCGGTCGACGGCGCGCGCCGCACCTCGTAGCGCGCGAGCTGCCCCGTCATTCCGTCGTCACCCGGCGCGGTCCAGGACAACGTCACCGACGTCGGGGTGATTTCGCTGACGGACAGGGTGGTGATGGTGGCGGGCGGCACTTGCGAGGTCAGCCGTGTGCTGGGCGCGGACCACGGCGAGGTGTTGGGCCGCTCGTCGAGCGCGCGCACCCAAACGGTGTACTCCGTCTCCAGCGCCAGCCCGCCGAGCACGACGGAGCGCAGGTTTCCAGCCACCCGCAGCACCCCTGCGTCGACGGGTGAAGGTGACGGCCCGTAGCGCACGTCGTACGCCGCCGCGCCGCCGTCCAAGCCGTCGTCGCCCGAACCCACCCAGTCCACGCGCAGCCGCTCGCCGCTGGCGCCCGAGTCCGGCAGCAGCGTGACGGTGAAGCTCGGGACCGGCGCGGGTGGCTCGGTGTCGAGGCTCGTCGCCTGGGCCACGTTGGACAGCACCGACAGCGTGCCCGCCGCGTCCCGCACCTTCAGCGCGTAGTAGCGCGTCGCCTCGCTCGGCACCGGCGCGTCGACGGAGGACTCGAGCGTGCCCGGCAAGCCAGGCGTGGGCGGCGTCGGCAAGAGCGCAGCGCGGCTGAAGTTGGCGGCGTCGATGGGGCTCGACGACCAGCGCAGCTCGTACGCGGCGGCGCGGCCCAGCACGCCGTCGTCGCCGGTCGCGCGCCAGCTCAACGTCACCTGCCCTTCCCCGCCGACGGCGCTCAGGTCGCTCACGGCCTGGGGCGGCACCGCCGGCGTCGCGAGCTGCACCGTGTTGGACAGCGTGGACCAGTTGCCCAAGTCGTCCACCGTCTTGAGCGCGAAGTGCAGCGTGCGCTCGCCGGGGAGGTCCGGAACGCGCAGCGCCTCGAGGCTCCCGGCGGGCTTGGGCGCGCTCAGCCCGGTGACTTGGTTGGCGGCGAGGAAGGACCCTTCGTCGATGGGAGCGCTGCTCCAGCGCAGGTCGTACGCCTGCGCGACGCCCGTCAGCCCGTCGTCTCCGGGCGCGGTGAAGCGCAGCACGGCGACGAAGCCCAGGCCGTCCGGCGCGCGCACCTGCACTTCCCCAAGGACGGCGTGTTTGATGCCGAAGACGGCGCGGGCGTCCGTCACGCGCACGGACACGAAGCGAACGGTGCTGGGGCCGACGGAAATCGTGACGGGCCCGGTGGGCGACGGCTCCGCGGTGCGCTCGGCCAACGGCAGCAACGCGCCGCCGTCGACGCTGCCGAGCAGCTCGAAGGCCACGGGGAACAGGTCGAGGAGGCCCGGGTGCGGCACGAGCGTGACGGCGCCCACCGGCACCGGCGCGCCGAGGTCCACGGTGAGCGTCGCGCTGGGCGTGGTGGCCAGGTCCGGCGTGGACCACGCGGTGCCGGGGTCCTGGTCGACGGCACGGCTCGCCGCCCAGGCGGGGTTGTAGTCGGCGGTCGAGCGCGCGGAGGTCAGCGGCAGCACTCGCCCCGCCGCGGCCTCGACGTGCGCCGCGAGCGTCTCCACCCGAGCGGGCGGCGTGGTGTCCGAAGGGTCCACCGTGTCCACCCGCAGCACGTTGGACAGCGGGGAGCCGTTGCCGACTTCGTCGTAGCTGCGCAGGGCGAAGTAGTGGGCCACGCCGGCGTCGAGCGCCGTCACCACGACGCTCTCCGGGCTCTCGGCGGGCGCGGGCATCGGCAGGCCGGGCACGAGCGCCGCCTGGAGGAAGTTGCCCGAGTGAATCGGCGCCGAGGAGCGCCGCAGCTCGTACCGCGTCGCCCGGCCCACCAGCCCGTCGTCACCCGCGCTCGTCCACCGCAGCGTGGCCCCGCTCGACGTCACCTGGCTTGCGCGCAGGTCGACGATGGCGCCCGGCGCCACGCCCGGCGTCACCACCGACGCCACGTTGGACATGGGCGAGCGGAGGCCGACGTCGTCCACCACCTGCAGCGCGAAGTAGTAGCGCTGCTCGGCGTCGAGCCCGTCGACGCGCAGCGTCTCCAGCCCGCCGACGGCCTGCGGCACGACGCTCTGCACGAACACCGTGGCGTCGACGAAGCCCGAGGCCGTGAAGGGCTGCCTCGCCCAGCGCACGTCGTAGCGGGTGGCTCGGCCCAGCGCGCCGTCGTCCCCCGAGGCGACCCACGCCAGCTCCACCGCGCCGCCGCCCACCGCCCGCTCGAAGGCCTCGAGCTCGGACAACACGGCGTAGAAGAGCCCGTTGCTCGCCTGCCGCATGCCGGTGACGCGGACCTTGAGGTGCCGAGCCTCGACGGGGTCGAAGGTCCACTCGCCCCACGTCCCCGGCACGGCCTGGTAGCCCGCTTCCGAGACGACGGGGGTCCAGCTCTGGCCGTCGAGGCTGACCTCCACCTCGAAGGCTTCGGGGAAGAACGCGGCGACGTCGGTGCCATGAAAGAGGCGCAGCTGGCCCAGCCGCCGCGCGGACGGGAAGCTGAGCTGCACGAAGTGCTCGCGGCTCTGCAGGGAGAAGGGGCTGGCCCAGGCGGACGACAGGCTCCCGTCGACGAGGCGACCGAAAGACCAGCCGGGCTCGTAGTCGCCGCTGCTGGTGACGGCGCTGACGGGCACCCGCACGCCGGTGGGCAGGCTCGCGCGCAGCGTCAGCACGCCGGACGGAGGGACGGCGTCGACGGGCATGACGGTCACCGGCGCGGACAGTGCGGAGGTGTTGCGCAGGCGATCGAACGCGGCGACGCGGAAGACGTACGTCGCGCCGCTCTGCACGTGCTCGATGAGGTGCTCGGTGACGCCCGCGTCCACGTCGACGGGCTGGAGGGCGCCCGCGTCGGTGCCGAAGAAGAGCTGGTAGCCGGCCAGGTCGGACTCGGTGTTGGCGTTCCAGCGCACGGCAATGGACGACGTGCTCGACGCCGCAGCGCTCAGGCCGGTCGGCGTGGCCGGAGCGACGTGGTCCAGGCTGTTGAGCGCGGCGTACGCGTCGAGCCGCCCGCCGGTGACGCAGCGGCCGGACAGCGCCGCGACGGGCTGCGTCGTGTCGAGGAGCGCGGAGCGCAACCGCCGGTACGTCGCGTCGCTGCCGAGCGTGGCCCGGAGCAGCGCCGCCACGCCGGTGACGTGGGGGGCGGCCATGGAGGTGCCCGACGCGGTGACGTACGTGCCGTTGAGCCCCAGGCTGTAGATGGACTGGCCCGGCGCGAACAGGTCGACGGTGGTGGCGCCGTAGTTCGAGAAGGACGCCCGCTCGTCGGTCGACGTCGACGCGCCGACGCTCAGCACGTTGTCCACGTCGTAGGCCGCGGGGTACGCCGGCGTCGTGTCGTTGTTGCTGTTGGAGTTGCCGGCCGCGGCGATGAAGAGGTGGTCGGCCTGCTGCGCGGCGAGCAGCGCGGTGTGCATGGACGCCGAGTACCCGCCGCCGCCCCAGCTGTTGTTGGACAGCTTCGCGCCCATGGCGACGGCGTAGTTGAGCGCGCGCACCGCGTTGGACACCGAGCCGCTGCCGTTCGCGGCGAGGAACTTGAGCGCCATGAAGCGCGCGTTCGGGCTGACCCCGGCGATGCCCGTGGTGTTCTGCTCGGCGCCGGAGATTCCCGCGCAGTGCGTGCCGTGGAAGTGGTCGTCGTTCGGGTCTCCGTCTTCATTGACGAAGTCGTAGCCGTGCACGTCGTCGACGAAGCCGTTCTGGTCGTCGTCGAGGCCGTTGCCGGCGACCTCGCGGGTGTTGCGCCACATGCGGTTGACGAGCTCCGGGTGCGCGTGCGCGATGCCGGTGTCGATGACGGCCACGACGACGGCGTCTTGGGTGGTCAGGTCGAGCGCCTGGGGGAGGTTGATCTTCTGTGGGCCCCACTGCTGCGCCCAGAACGGGTCCGTCGGCACGCCCACGGCGGACACGCGCAGGTTCGGCTCGACGAACTCCACTGCGGGGTGGTCGTGGAGCACGTCAAACACGTCGTGCAGGCGGCTCGCGTCCGCGAAGGTCAGCTCCCGCAGGTGGGAATCCGGCTGGCCGGCCGCGTCGACGGGCTTGGTGCCGACGAGGCCGTAGGGTCGCAGCGCCGCGCTCAGCGCGACCACGTCGGCGTCGGGCCACAGCTTCACCAAGAGCTGGTTGGGCTCGTAGGAGTTGGCTTCGTACTCGGCGAGGCGGGCCTTGACGCCGAACGCCGGGCGCCACGCTTCCTTCACGGGTGGGTTGGGTCCGTCACACCCCAGGAGCAGGGCCACGGCGAAGAGCGACGCAGGGCGCAGGTGTGCGAGCACGGTGGAGTCCTCGAGAGGAGACGCGGCGAGGCACGGTGCACCCGACACGCCACGGAAGAGCGCGGTCGCTTCCACCAGTTGGCGCGGCGTGGGGTGGGGTCGCGGCGACGATCGAGTCAGCGCCGCGCCGCACTTTCGAGCGCGCTCAGGCCGCAGTGAAGCAGGCGACGCACGGAGCGCGACGCGCGTCGAGGCGGCTTCAGGTCCGACCCGCGTGCCTCCTGTCGGCCTCGGCGGCGCAGTCCACGCAGCAGGGCGAGGGCCACCAGCGACTCACGGGCAAGCACCGCCGCGCGGCACGCGTCGCGCACGTCGTTAAGGGGAAGTCAGCCCGAGTTACGCCGTGCTCAGCGCCACCGCTTCCAACGAGTCGAGTGCGCCTGGAGGTGACGGTTGCTCCACGGGTCACTCAACGTCGCAGGCACGAAGGGCGGCGATGCCTTCGCTGGACCGGCGGCGGAGGCAACCGCCTGGGACTTCAGGGCGCCAGCGCGAACGAAGGCAGGAACATGAGCCACTCGTACTGCCAGCTCGTGGCGCTCAGCGGCCGGCGCGCCCCGTTGAGCCAGAAGGCGCCCCACGCATCGGTCCGCCACGAGACCACCGCGGGCTCGGTCGAGCTCGCCACGGTGAACAGCGCGCGGTTCAGCTCACCGACATCGGCGTTCCACCGCGCCCACCGCCCGTACGCGCCGTTCGCGGCGGACGACGTGAAGTCCCAAGGCTGGTACCCGAACCCAGCTCGCCCCGAGTAGCCGACGCGGTACCAACCGTTCGCGCCGTCGAAGAAATTCCGGACGCGGGGGCGCGCCAGGTTCCCTTCGAACAGCCGGTAGGCGAGCTGGTTGGCGAACTGGCGAATCGTCTCGTCCGAAGGCTCGGCACGCCCGGTGAGGTGGCGGTGGCGGTTGAGGCTTTCGAAGACCGTCACGAAGCGCCGCGCGTGCGACACGTCCATGGTGGCGCTCGGCGCGGCGGCCCGCTGCGCGGTCGTCGGGTAGGTGGCGCCTTCGTAGGCCGAGAACTCCATCTCGGGGTGTTCCGCGAAGGAGCCGGGGTCCAACACCGCGGCCACCGCCGCTCCGCCGTCCCACGTGCGCACCGAGGTCCGCGCGATGCGCCCCGCGAACAGCGCGTCGAAGTCGTCGAAGTAGCGGCCCACGGCGGCGCGCTCCGTCGCGGTCACGGCGGAACCTGCGTCGACCCGTTCGAGCGCGCCCAGCACCTCGGCGACACCGGCCGCCAGTTGCAGGTCCAGGTCCGTCAACGCGGCGCAGTAGCGCGGGTCCGAAGGCTCGTCGCGAATGAGGTCGTGCCGGAGCGCGAACAGCCAGTCGGCGTGCGGGTGCGGCTGGTGCCATTCCTTGGTCGCCGCGCCGTCGGACGTGCCGTTGAAGCGCGCCGCGCCGCGGGGTCGACCGTCGGCCCCGGCTTCGGTCGCGCGAGGGACGTACTCGAGCGCGGACACGCCGATGACGTCGTCGCCCGCGGCGTCATCGAGCGGCCAGCGCGCCACGACGCCTCCGCCGACACAGGTGGGCCCGGCGCGACAGCTCGCGAGCGCCGCCACCTCGGCTTCGGACAGCGCACGCCCGTACAGCTGGACGTCATCCACCGTGCCGGCGAGGCGCCCGTAGACGCCGACGTCGTAGTCGTACGCGCCCACGTGAATGCGCCCGGACGACGCGTGCTGCAGCGGCGCGGCCGTCACCTCGACGTGCACTCGCGCGCCGTCGACGAAGAGCTTGGCCTGGCCGGCGGCTGCATCGAAGGTGAGCGCCACCGCGTGCCAGCCGCCGTCGGCGACGTGGGCGGGTGACGTGAAGTCGTGCGCCGTGTACGGCCGCCCCAGCGACGGCGCGGTGGTGACCAGCCGCCCGGCGAGGCGCCCGCCGCTGACCTCCAGTCCGAAGGGCGCACCGTTGGCGTACGCCACGACGCCAGCGCCAGTCGTCTTCACCCAGGCGGCCAACGTCAGCGCGTCGGTGTGCACGAGCGGCTTGCCGCCGATACAGCCCCACCCGTGCCCGTAATGCGTCGGCGTTCGAAACAGCCAGCGGGCGTACATGTCGCGCCACAGCCACGGGGCGCGGGCCAAGAGCGTCCGCATGGCCGGCGTGCGCCTCGCTGGGGGAATGGCCGCGACACGTTCCATGGCGGTGGCCAATTCGAAGGAGAACTGCGCCGCGTCGAGCATGGGCTCGGCGCTCGGCGGTCCCCAGCGCTCACCAGCGTCGAGCGGCTGGAGCGTGGTGAAGGCGGTGTTGAGCAGCGTGACCAGCTCGTCGAGCCACGCGTCTTCCCCGTCGCACTCGGTCAGGGCTAGCAGGAGCGCGTGGGTGAAGATCTGCACGTCGTACAGCGCTTGAGTGGCCACGCCGGTGGCCGCGAGCCCTGTCGTCAAGGTGGGCTTCAGCGCGTCCCACGTCGCGCGGAGCCGGGGGCGGACTTCCTTGGGGAAGCAGCGGGAGCAGCCGCGGCCGTCCAGGTCTCGTGCCAGGCCGGAGGCGCAGCGCGCGAGCGAACAGCGACCGGCGACGCAGGCCACCACCCCGCCGTCGACTCCCAGACAGGCGCGAGCGTCAGCGCAGGCAGCCCCGAGGACACCGAGCCCTGCGTCCATCGGCCCAGTCCCGCCGTCGACTTCGCCTGCGTCCGGTGCACCGGCATCCATGGTGCCCGCATCGACGGCGCCCGCATCGACGAGGCCCGCATCGGCGCCGGGAGGGTGGCCGCCGTCAGCCCCTCCGTCCAGCGGCAGAGGAATCAGCGGCGGCTCACACCCCGCGGCCGCCACGCCACACATCGCCAGCAACACCCAGCAGGAACGCGTCATGCGAAAACGACCATGGCACCGGCGAAGACCGGCGGCCAGAGTTCAGGCCGCCGACCCTCGCAACCTCCGCGGCGCCCCCGCTCTCTGCAGTCGAAGCCGCATGAAAGAGGCTCGAGGCGTTCGTGGCGCCCAGGCGGACTGGGCTTCGTCGACGACCGGAGAAGACGAGCCACTCACTCGCACGTGTGCACGGTCACCCGCGCCGCGTCCACCTGTGGACTTCCGTTCCCCGCGAAGAACACGTACCGCACCGCGTAGCGCAGCCCGAAGGACGGGCTGGAGAGCATCGTGGCGGACGGCATGACACCCCAGGTGTCCGCGGAGCCACCGAACACCGCCGTGTGCCAAGGCGGCGTCGGCCCCGGGGGCCCACCGGACGACGTCCACAGCCCTCCGCCGCGCTCCACGCCCAGCGGCGTGCCGGCGAACGCGAGTCGCAGCGACTGGTCGGCGAACATCGACTGGCCGCCGAAGTCGAAGTTGGACCGCCGCGTCACCTCCACCGTCAAGCCCGTCACCGTCGCCGTCGCCGGCAGATTGAAGCCAAAGCCCCGCAGGTCGAGCACCTGCGTGACGTCGTGGTGAGTCATGCCCTGCACCGTCGCCCCCACCCCGTCGAGCTGCCGCGCGGAGAACGTGCTGTCCCAAGGGCGGGTGGAGTCCGCCGTCGTCAGCTGCGACGCGAACGTGCGAGAGCCCGACGAGCTGTCCTGCAGGGCGATGGCGTCCAAGCTCACCGTCGACGTGCCGAGGTCCGCGCGCACCGCCACGTCCAGGAACAGCCCCGAGAGCGACGTGGGAATCGTCAAGAAGCCACCGGAGTAGGTGGTCGCGTTCCAGCTGCTCTGCCCCCAGCGCGTCAGCAGCGTCACCGGCGCGCCGCTGACGTTTCCGAAGACGACCAGCTGCGCCGACGAGAAGACGCCGGGAAAGCCAGAGAAGCGCAAGGACTGGGACATGTCGTTTGGCCCGACCGTCACGCTCGCGGAGAGTCCGTCGAATGAGCGCGCGCTCTGGGGCTGAGCGAACGGCCGCTCCTGACTGACGCTCGCCGCGAGGCTCGCGGTGTTGGGGCCGTAGCTGCGCGGCACGCAGGCCGAGCCGCCGGACCCCGCCACTCCGCCCGTGCCTCCAAACCCACCGGAGCCTCCGGCCCCGCCAAACCCTCCGGTGCCGCCCGCGCCGGCGTCGAAGGCCGTGGGCACGCAGCCCGTCACGGTCAGCGACACCTCGTTGAGGTCCACCAGCGCGGAAGTGAACGTCTGCGCCACGACGACGACTCCGAAGTCGGACCGGTTCACGTCCAGCCCCGTGATGGAGCGCGGCGTCGCCGAGGTCGTCCAGGTGCCCGTCTGCCATAGCTGGTTCCCGAAGTTCGCCACGAGCCTGCTGCCGGCGAAGACGGGCACCGAGAGGTCCGACACCGGCACCGAGAAGTTGCGCGTTCGGTTCAGGGTCAGGGAGGTGATGGCCGTGTCCGCCGGCAAGGAGAAGCCAAAGCTGGCGAAGGCCAGCGGTCGAATGATGGCGCCCGCGCCGCCGCTCGCCGTGGCCAGGTTCGTGTCGTTGAAGAGCGCGCCGAAGGGGTTCGACCAGGGCACCGTCGCGTCCTGCGTCGTGGCGCTCGACGGAATGATGGCGCCGAAGTTCGTCGACACGAGCATGCTCGCCAGCCGTACGTTCACCTGCGCGTCGCCGGCGGCGACGAAGAGGTCGATGGTCGCCATGAGCGGCAGCGCAATGGACACGTTGCCGGTGCTCAGCGTGCGGGACTGGAGCACGCCGCTGGGCAGGCGAATGTAGAGCGTGGGCGGGTTCGTCCCGCCCGGGCCCTGCGTGACGACCGACGTGAGGTTGAAGGTCATGGGGTTGGTCGCGCCGGACGGCACCCCGAGCCGGAGGACCTGGCTCAAGCGGAACGGCTGGAGATCGACCACCGCTTGCACGGTGCTGGCCTGCGACCACGCCGTGTCGGGCACGTTGCCGGCGAGCGACGCGTTGCGCGTCTGTGTGATGGGCGTGCAGCCGCCGGCTCCACCGAAGCCGCCCGCGCCGGCCGCGCCGCCACCGAAGCCTCCGCT
>JALHOS010000180.1 GCA_022842905.1 Myxococcaceae bacterium
CCAGGCGGAACGGCCCGTTGGCCACGGCGCCCGCGACCAGCGCGAGGTCCGAAGCGCGCTCGGTCCCTCCGTCGCCGGCTTCGCGCACGCGCGCCGCGGGGTGCAGCGACGGCCAGTGGAGCCGCGCGACGTCCCGAGTCGAATACTCGAGGTCGACGGTGAGCGCGTCGACGCGGGTCACCTTCTTGAGCTCGGCGTCCTGCAAGAGGGGCACGTTCGCGAGGAGATCGTCCGCCGTGAGCGGGCTGCCGTCGCTCCACCGCAGCCCCGGCCGGAGCGTCCAGCGCACGCGCATGCCGCCGTCGGGCAACAGCTGCACCAGCCCGTTGGTCATGGTCGGCGCTTGCTCGGCGAGCACGGGCACGAGCTCTCCGGTGTCCGCGCGAATCGTCAGTCCTCGTCGAGTCAGCCCCGAGAAGACACCGCGGCTCTTGGCCACGGGCTGCAGCGTGCCGACGCGCAAGACGTCGCGGGCGCTCGCCAGCTGCGGGGGCGGGGGCGCTGGGCTCGTCACCGCCGAGGGTGAAGGCGTCAACAGCACGCGCACCGCGACGATCGCCACGAAGGGCAACCCGAACGCGCCGAGCCGATCCAACCGCCGCGCCCAGTGCGGCCAGCGCTCCTTCAGGTTGAAGCCCAAGACGGTGAAGGACAGGCTCGCGGCGATGAGCACGTAGGCAGAGAGGAACAGTTTGTCCGCCGCCACGAGGTAGGAGACGTTGGGCAGCGTGTCGCTCTGCGTGAAGTGAAAGGCGATGCAGGACAACAGCGCCGTCACGCCCATGCCCGTGCGCTCGCCCAGCGAGGTGATGGGCAGCATCAGCGCCAGCACGGCCATGCCGAGGATCATCGCCAGCGGGAGCAGGAACTTGAGCAGGTACGGGCGCAGGGGCCGGCTCATGGTGAGGCTGAAGACGGCGGACCCGACCTGCGCCTGTTCACCTTCGTGGGCCACGCTGCCCAGGTCGGACCCGAACTGCCGCGCTTCGGTCCGCGCGTGGAACGTCTGTTCGAAGAGCCAGCCGGTGATGGAGAAGGTGGGGCTCAAGGAGCTGGCGCCGAGGTCAGGCACGAGCTGGCCGGCGGACCTGGGCAGCGAGAAGCGAATGGACAGCGCCTGGAGGTCGAACGGGAAGTGGTGGACCGGGAAGTCCCCACGGAAGGTGCCCTGCACTCGCCACATGACGCTGTGCCAGGATCCGTCGCTCTCGCGTGCGAGCTCTTCCTTGAGGCTGAGCTCCCCGTTCTCGAACTCGATCGGCGGCGGTGTGGCCGCGCCGCTCCACTTCACCCAGGCGCGGAGGTCGGCCTTGAAGTGACCGCCCTTCAAGTCGAAGTCGGTGACGTCGTGCAGGTAGACGCCGACGTAGACGTTGCGCGGAGGAGCCGGCGCGGCGGTGAGGAGCGCGTACGCCAGGACCGCCAAGGTCGGGCTGGGCATGGGGGTGTGGTTCGTAGCACGTGGGCGCCGGTGTGAAGGTGACGGGGCCCGCCGTGGGAGTAGGGTTGCGTCGTCATGCCGATCATCGAGCAGGTCACGATTCGGAACTTCGGGCCGATCACGAACGCGACGGTGGGGCTGTCGCGGCTGCACGCGCTGATCGGTCCGAACGACTCCGGCAAGTCGATGACGCTGCGGGCGATCAGCCACTTCTTCGACAGCTGGATGCACCGGCCCACGCCGCAACGGCTCAACGTCACCCAGCCGTCGCTGCGGCTTCAGTTCGACACGGGCCAGTCGGCGGAATGGTCGTGTGACGGGCAGCTGGCGGATCGCTTCGAACCAGGGCCCTCGACGGACCCGAAGTTCATCGAGGCGTTCGACGCGGGTGGCTCCGTTCTCCGCTTCGATCCGGACTCGCTGCGCGCCGAAACGCCCCTCATCGAGGACCAAGCCCCGCTGTGGTTTTCGGACATTCATGGCCGAGGCCTCGGCGCCCTCATCGACGCCATTCAGGCGCGCAGCCAACGCGACCGCGACGCCCTCACTGCCCATGTCCGCAGCGTCTTTCCGCTCGTGGACGAGTTCCGCCTCTTCACCAAAGAGCAGCGGCGCTCGGTGGGCGTCCGCCTCACGGACGGCACTGAGGTGCCAGCCGAGCACATGTCCGAGGGCCTCCTGTACTTCCTCGGCTTCGCCGTCCTGCGCTTCTTGCGGCCGATTCACTTCGTCGCGATTGAGGAGCCGGAGAACGGGCTGCACCCCGCGCGAATCGCGGAGATCGTGCGCGTCCTCCGCGCGCTGTCACAGACGACCCAGGTGCTGCTCACCACGCACAGCCCCCTGGTGATCAACGAACTCCAGCCGCACGAGGTCACACTCGTCACCCGCACCGCCGAGCACGGCACGACCTTCACCCGCATGGATCGCACGCCGAGCTTCGCGAACCGCACCACGGCCTTCTCGCTCGGCGAGCTGTGGCTCGCGTATGCCGACGGCGTTTCCGAGGAGGCGCTCCTCAACCCGGCGAGGAGGTAGCCGCGACATGCTGCGCGCGTACCTCTGCGGTGAAGGCAAGCACGACATGGGCCGCTGGGCCCTGTCGAGACGCGACGACACAGCGGTCGGCGACGGCGTGCTGGGGACGCTGGCCAGACGTGTGAAACCCACGGGCTGGGAGGTCGCCAATGGGTGCCAATGGAAGCGGCTCACCAGCCTCCGTGTCGGGAAGGGAGAGCCGCCGTTGGCCGCGAAGCTCAGACAGCTCGAGCAGCTCGCGACGGACTCCGACTGCCAGGCCGTCCTCTTCGGGTTCGATGTCGACAACCGACCCGAACGTGCCAAAGCGCTGGCCGATGCGCTCACCGCGCGCGCTCCCGATGGGCTGCGCATGGCTGGCGCAGCCGTCGACCCATGCATCGAAGGCTGGGTGCTCGAGCTGCGAGGCGAGCGCCCAGCACGAGGCTGGACGAAGGCGGGAGCGCAGCGGCGCGTCGCTGAGCTGGGCCTCGACTTCACGGCGGCGATGGAAGCGGTCGTCGCCGACTGGAACGGTCAGCGCGAAGGGCTCAGCGCGGGGCTGACGTCGTGGCTGGTCGACGCCGAGTGGGCGCTGAGCGAGTAGCGCGCCTCGGCTCTTCGGCCGTGCCTACGAAGCCTCCGCCTCGTCCGCCGTGTCCCGAGTGGCTCACGCTGCAGTGCGGCGTGCGTGGCCCGACCTCACCCTCCACGCCCCCGAGCAGCACCGCCGCCAGTGGCCTCCGACGCACGGGCCTCCCGTTTCTTGCTAAGCGCGCCCGCTCGCATGCCGACCCGCTTCCCGCGCCCCGAGCTGCTCGCCCCCGCCGGTGACGACCCGAGCCTGTCCGCCGCCCTCGCCGCGGGAGCAGACGCGGTCTACCTGGGCCTCGACGAAGGGCTCAACGCGCGCGCGCGGGCAACGAACTTCTCGCTGGCCACGCTCCCGGCCACGGCCGACCGCATTCACCGGGCCGGCGCGCGGCTGTACGTCACCCTCAACACGCTGGTCTTCGAACACGAGCTCGAGGCCCTCGAGCGAATCCTCCGCGGCGTGGCCCAGGCCGGGGTCGACGCGCTGATCGTCCAAGACCCTGCGGTGGCCCTGCTCGCGCGCGCGCTCGCGCCGACGCTCGAAGTGCACGCGTCCACGCAGATGACCATCTCCAGCGCGGAAGGCGCCGCCTTCGCCCAGTCACTCGGCATCACCCGCGTCGTCGCGCCGCGTGAGCTGTCCGTCGACGAGCTCGCCGTGCTCAAGGCGAAGTCGCCGCTCGAGCTCGAAGTCTTCATTCACGGCGCGCTGTGCATGTCGTGGAGCGGCCAGTGCCTGACGTCCGAAGCGTGGGGCGGGCGCAGCGCCAACCGCGGCCAGTGCGCCCAGTCCTGCCGGCTGCCGTACCAGCTCGTCGTCGACGATGAGGTGCGCCCGCTGGGTGACGTGGCCTACCTGCTCAGCCCCCTCGACTTGGCCGGCTTCCGCGCCGTCAAGCGCCTGGCCGAGCTGGGCGTCTCGTCGCTCAAGATCGAAGGTCGCCTCAAGGGACCGGCGTACGTGACGACCGCCGTCGGGGGCTACCGCCGCTGGCTCGACGCGCTGGCCGCCGGGGCGCCGGACGTGCCCGAAGAAAACGCCCAGGTGCGCGCGGACGTGGGCCGCATGGCGGTGGCGTACTCGCGAGGCTTCTCCGACGGCTTCCTCACCGGCGGCGACCACCAGCACCTCGTCGAAGGCCGCTTCCCCAAGCACCGCGGCGCGCTGGTGGGTGAAGTCACCGCCGTCGAAGGCCACACCGTCGTCGTGCGCCACGTCGAGCGCCGCGCTTCGGGCGGGCTGCTCAGCACGAGCCCCGCGCCCTCGTCCGAGACCACCGACACCCGCGTGCCCTTCGACCTGCCCGAGCTCGTCCCCGGCGTCGGCGTCGGCTTCGACACCGGCCACCCGGAGCGTGAAGAGCCGGGCGGCTCGGTCTTCGCCGTCGAGCCCACCGCCGACGGCTGGCGCCTGACCTTCGGCCGCCCCGGCCCGGACCTGGCGCAGATCGCCCCCGGGAACCGCGTGTGGCTGTCCTCCGACCCACGGCTGACCCGCGAAGCCGACGCGGCGGTCGCGCTGGGCGACAAGGGGCCGCCGGGGCGCATTCCCGTCACCCTTCGGGTGGAAGGCCAGCTCGGCCAGCCGCTGCGCGTCACCGCCACCGCGAAGGGCCCCGTCGGTCGAGACGTGCAGGTCACCTTCGAGAGCGACGCCGCGCTCGAGCGCGCGAAGGGCGCCGGGCTCGACGCCGCGCTGCTGACCGACAAGCTGGGCGCCTTCGGTGGAACGCCCTTCACGCTCGCCGAGCTCGACGTGTCGGCGCTCGGCGCGGGCCTCTTCGTGGCCGTGTCGTCGCTCAAGGCCCTGCGCCGCGGCCTCGCCGAAGCGTTGGAGGTGAAGGTCCTGGCGCGCGCCAGGCACGAGGTGAGCCAGACGCCCATCGCCGCGACGCTCCGGGGCGAAACCCCGCCTGTCGCCGCCTTCGTTCCACACGAGGCCCCGGTGCTGCTGCCCTTGGTGCGCACCCCCGAGCAGCTCGAGGCCGTCATCGCCGTCGGCCTGCGCCACGTCGAGCTCGACTGGATGGAGCTGGTGGGCCTCGAGCGTGCGGTGGTGCGGGCCCGGGAAGCCGGGCTGCACGTCACCATCGCCACCACGCGCATTCAGAAGCCGACGGAAGCGGGTATCGACGCGCGGCTCGAGCGGCTGCGGCCCGACGCGCTGCTCGCCCGCCACTGGGGCGCCGTCATGCAGTTCGCCGCGCGAGACGACAAACACCTGCCGGTGCACGGCGACTTCTCACTCAACGTCACCAACTCGGTCACGGCCAGGCACTTGCTCGGCCTGGGCCTGTCGACGATCACCGCGGCGCACGATCTCGACGAAGCGCAGCTCCACGCGCTGCTCGACCACGTGCCGCCGCACAAGGTGACGGTGACGGTGCACCACCACCTGGCCACTTTCCACACCGAGCACTGTGTGTACGCGCACGTGCTCAGCCAGGGGAAGGACTTCCGCAGCTGCGGGCGGCCGTGTGAGCGGCACCGCGTCGCGCTCGAAGACCGCACCGGCAAGCGGCACCCCGTCATCGTCGACGTCGGCTGCCGCAACACCGTCTTCAACGCGCAGGCGCAGAGCGCCGCGGCCGTCACGCCGGACCTGCTCGCCAAGGGCGTGCGCCGCTTCCGCGCGGAGTTCGTCTGGGAAGACCAGTCGACCTGTCAGGCCGTACTCGAGGGCTGGCTCGAGCTGCTCTCGGGCAAGGCGACCCCGGAGCGGCTGGTCCAGCGCATCGGCCTGCACGAGCAGTTCGGCGTCACCGCCGGCACCATGCGGGTGCTGCAGTCCGACGCGGGCTGAAAGGAGCGCTCGGGCTATTCGGGGCGGGCGAAGTCGCGCTTACTGCGCTCGCCGACCAACGTGAAGGTGACGGTCTTGCGATCGCGCCCGCGCGGGTCCGACATGTCGAGCACGAAGCTCTCCGGCTGGTCGTCCGCGGTGCCCTTCAACCGAAAGGCACTCAGGAAGCCTCCCTGGCCGCCGTACTTCTCTGCGCCCTGCTTGAGCGCTTCCTTCATGAGCTCGTGGGGCTTGAACTGGCTGTACGTGGTGGCGAGCTCCTGGCTGCGCTCGGCGATCTTCTTGAAGCCCAGCCTGTTCCAGCCAAAGCTGAGCAGCTCGTTCCCCGGCTTCTTGAGCAGCGCGTCTGCTTCCTTGTCGCTGAAGCCTGCGCCCTTGAGCGTCGCCTTGGACTGCTTCAAGTCCACGACGAACTGGCCCAGCTTCGTTCCGGTCCCCTTGCCTTGGTCCAACCGCGCGCGCTGCGCGAGGTACGCCTGGGCGACGTCGTGCGCTCGCGCCGGCTCGGTCATCGACGACGAGCCGTCGTTGAACAAGTGAAAGGTGGCCTTCGCGCCGCCGCCGCGCTCGATGACGTCCTCCGAGCTCGGCGTGCCGATGAGGAGGCCGCCGACCCCCGTCTGCGGCACGTGGTCCCCGTCGTTGATGTAGTGCGTGTACGTGGGACCGGGCGGGAACTTCGTCCCGAAGCCGCCCATGGTCTCGACCTTCGACTCGCTGAGCGCCTGGCGCATGGTGTCGCGCTGCGCTTGCCACTGCTCGTCGCTGAGCCCTGGAGGCCTGGGCTGACCCGACTCGAGGGTGAGGTGCACGACGTTGAGCGCTGCGGCGGTGATCGCCGCGCCCTGGCTGTGGCCAATGAGGTGAACCGGCCGGCCCGCTGCGAGCTCCTGCGTCACGGCGGTGGCGAGCGTCAGCGTCGCGGCGTTCTCCTTGGCGGGGTTCGTCTCGGACAGCGAGCTGGCTTGGCCGAGGTCGACGTCGTTCTCGGCCTGCTTCGCGTCCTTGACCGTTCTCCCCAGCAGCGTGTGGCCCGGCTCCGTCGCGTTGCGCACCGCGATGACGTTGTGGCCCTGGTTGGCGAGCAGCTGCGCCGTCTCCGCCTGCGACGCGGCGTTGGTCTGAATGCCCGTGGTGTAGAGCACGACCGGGCCCGGCTTGACCGGCTTGCCGTTCTGCGGGCCGAACGCCTGGTGCCGGAGCGCGTCGAGCGAGGTGCCCGAAGGTGCCAGCCCCGGTCCGTTCGGACCGTTCACCATGAGCTTCCCGTCCGACGGGAGATCGTTCTTCGGGGACGGCATCGGCGCGAGGGAAGCCGGCGCGGGCTTGGCTTCTTGAAACAGTGCCTTGCCCCACGCTTCGACGTGCTTCGGGCCGCTGTTGGAGCCGCCGAAGAGCCCTCCCAAGAAGTTGCGACCCGCCTCCATGACGCCCGTGCCCAAGCGCTGCGCAGCCACGCGCGGGGTCGCCGCGTCCTGGAACGCCGAGGTCGTCGCGGCCCCCTTCCCGGCGTCCGCCGTCGGTGCATTCCACCGCGTGTCCCGCTGCGCGCTCGTCGGCTCGTGTGCTTCGGCCGCTGGCGCCTCGAGGGCGGGGTTCGACTCGCGCGTGCGGTGAAGCTGAGGCGCAGACGTGGAACCGGGGAGTTTCGGCGAGCTCATTGTTTGGACCTTTCGGGGAGGCGCGCGCACGGTACGCCCACCGCGCCCAGCGCCACCAGCGGAGCGCGCCTGGCCTGGGGGCATGTAGGCCAGGGCCGGCTTGGACTTGGCGCTGCCGCCTTGGTAGGCGCCCGCGAGTGCCGCCTCGCCGCGCCGCCCGCGCTCGCACGCTGACCTCGCTCCGTCGCCGCATCGACGCCGCGGACCGCCGCCTGCTCCTGGCGCTTGCGCTCCGGGCGAAGCTCGTCGACCAGCTCTGGGACTGGAAGCGCACCCAGCGCCTGCCGCGCGTCGACCGTGCCCGAGAGCGAGCGCTGCGCCGCGCGCTGTTGGACCAAGGCCAAGCGCTGGGCCTGGCGCGTGCCGCCTTGAGCCGTGTGTTCGATCGCATCATCGGGGTGCGGCTGCGCGCGCCCAGGCGCTGAGCACAGCGAAAGTGTCTTCGGCTACGGTGCGCGCGCTGAAGAGCCACCGCCTTCCTTCACTCCAGGTGACGCCATGTCCGAAGCCGCCACTCTCCTCGTCGTGGACGACGACGTCGCCGTGGGCAAGGTGCTCGCGGCGCTCCTCGCGCAGGCCGGCCACAAGGCCACCTTCGTCCCTTCCGCTGAAGCCGCGCTGGCCACCCTCGAAAAGCAGCCGTTCGATCTCATCCTGTCCGACGTGCGCATGCCCGGCATGGACGGCCTCGAGCTGCTCAAGACCGTGAAGGCCAAGCAGCCAGAGCTGCCCGTCGTGCTGCTGACGGCCCACGGCAACGTCGCGCTCGCCGTCGACGCCATGAAGGCCGGCGCCGCCGACTTCATGATGAAGCCCTTCGAGCGCGACGAAGTCCTCTTCGTCGTCAAGAAGGCGCTGGCCAACTCCCAGCCCGAGCGCAGCGCCCCGCCCCAAGCAGCGCAGCCCGCGGTCGCGTCGACCGACGGCATGGTGGGCACGTCGGCGGCCCTGGCCGAAGCGCGAGCGCTCATTCAGCGCGCGGCGCCGAGCATGGCGACGGTGCTCATCCGCGGCGAGTCGGGCACCGGCAAGGAGCTGGTCGCGCGCGCCGTGCACCAGCTGTCCCCCCGCGCCACAGCGCCCTTCGTGCGGCTCAACTGCGGCGCGCTGCCCGAGACGCTCTTCGAGTCCGAGCTGTTCGGCTACGAGAAGGGCGCCTTCACCGGCGCGGCGGCGCGCAAACCTGGTCGCGTCGAGCTCGCGCAGGGCGGCACGCTCTTCTTGGACGAAGTCGGCGAGCTGCCTCCGGCGGTGCAGGCGAAGCTCTTGCGCCTGCTGCAAGAGAAGGAGTTCGAGCGCCTGGGCGGCACGCAGACGCTCAAGGCCGACGTCCGCATCGTCGCCGCCACCCACCGGCCGCTCGAGGAAATGGTGCGGCAGGGCAGCTTCCGCGAAGACCTGTTCTACCGGCTCAACGTCGTCCCCATCACCCTGCCGCCGCTGCGCGCGCGCCCCGACGACATCGAGCCCTTGGCCAAGCACTTCGTCGCCGTCCTCGGCAAGGCGAACGGGCGGCCACACGCGGTGCTGACGACCGAAGCCCTGGCCGTCGTCAAGGCGCAGCCCTGGCCTGGCAACGTGCGTCAGCTGCAGAACTTCATCGAGCGGCTCTTGGTGCTCTCGCCGTCCGACACGCTCGGCGCAGAAGACGTGCTGCGCGAAGTGCAGCGCGCCTCGGCGCTCGACAGCGGCGCCCCCGGCAAGCCAACGGCGGACTCCCTGGCGGCCCAGCGTGAAGGCGCGGAGCGCGGCGCGGTGGAAGACGCGCTCAAGCGCGCGAACGGGAACCGGACGGTCGCGGCCCGCCTGCTCGGGGTGAGCCGCCGCACGCTGTACAACAAGCTCGAAGTGCTCGGGCTGGGCTGAAGAAGCCGTCGGACCATGGCGCTCTTTCACCTCGTGACCGAGGACGACTGGCAGCGCGCCCAGACAGGCGCCGCGTACGCCCCGCCAAGCCTCGCGACGGAAGGCTTCGTGCACTGCACGGGGAGCATCGACGCCACGCTGTCAGTCGCCGACGCCTACTTCCGCCACGCCACCCAGCCGGTCTTGGTCCTGCGTGTCGACGCCTCGCAGCTGAGCGTGCCCGTGCGCTTCGAAGAGCCGTCCGGCCCACCGCGCGCGCACCACGTCCACCGTCGGGTCTTCCCGCATGTCTACGGCCCGATTCCGCACGCAGCCCTCACCGTGCTGGGACGGCTGCGTCGGGAGAACGAGGGCTTCGCGTGGCCGTCGGAGCAACCGTGAACCCGGCCACGCGGGAAGGCGCGGCCGGGCGACGACGCACTTGCTGTTGCAGGCCAGGTCGCTTGGGGCGACTTACAGGCAGGCGCGGAAGGCCGAGACCCAGGCGCTCGACGTGTTGGTCCACAGCCCGTCGAAGCAGGTCGTCGTGACCGCGGTCGCCGACGCCGACGCGGTCCCGGCGTTGATGGACAGCGTCGTCTGGCCCGAGTTCTGCGACCACGTGCCCACGAGCGAGCCTTGGTCGTCCAGCACGTCGCCGTTCGCCTGCAGCGTCAGGTCGTAGTTGACGAGCGAGCCGGGCATGCACTGCTGGTACGATGTCAGCGCCGTGCCGCTGCACTGACTGAAGTGCAGGACCGCGCCCGTCGCCGGAATCGGCGCCACTAGCGGCCCCACCGCGTTCACGACCAGGCTCTTCGACGCGAAGTTGTTGAGCGGGCTCACGTCGGCCGGGTGCACCACCTGGCCCGAGAAGCTCGCGTTCCCCGCGGAGTTCATGCGGAAGTCGATCGTCCCGCTGATGGAGCGGCGGTAGCCCTGGCCCCCCAGCACACACCGCACGGCCAGCGGCCCGTTGACCGCGCAACGATTGGCGCTGCTCGCCACCAGCGCCGCCCCGGTGGGGACGGTCAGATCGACGTACACGCCCGACGCGTACGTCTCACCCAGGTTGGTGGACGTGTAGCTGAGCCGGTAGTTCGCGCCTTGGTTGACGCTGTTCGCTCCCGACAACGTCAGCCGGAGGTCGACGCCGCTCAGCGCGTCCTGCCGAGCCGCGACCTCCTCGGCTTCCGACTGCGCCGGACCGCACCCGACCACTGCGAGGACAACCAGACACGCCACCAGGCTTCTGACCACGGGAGTTGGCTCCTTGTTTCGAGTCGCACACCATGTGCGTACGAGAACATGCGGCGAGGAGGGCGCCGTGGATCTCGCCGACAAGTTCCTGGAAAGACCGAAGGCCCCGGCGCCCGAACGAATCGAGCGAGCCGGAGCCTTCGTGATTGCCCAAGGCCGGAATCGAACCAGCGACACGGGGATTTTCAATCCCCTGCTCTACCCACTGAGCTACTTGGGCGTACCGCGATTGAAGCGGGCGATATCTCGCGCGCCAGACGACAGGTCAAGAACGATCTGACTCGGCGGCCGCAGGCGGAGGCTCACCGAAGAGCAGCCACCCGCCGATGGCGCCCAGGCCGACCCCCAGCCCCGCGCCCAAAATGCCGAGAATGAACGACGTGTTGATGGTGTTGCCCAGCGCCGTCTTGTCGGCGTCGTTGAGCGTGCTGATCTCCCGCCCGTTTGCGTCCTTGAGCGCAGGGCACGTGGCACAGTCGCGCGCGAGTTTGCTGTCCCAGTCGCCGCGCTTCACCATGGCGAAGACGAAGGACCCCAGGCCCAGCGCCGTGAGCAAGCCACCGCTCGTCAGCGTCACGTAGCCCGCGATCTTCCGAGGTGAGGCGGAAGCGGCGGGGACTTCGCGCACGATGATCCGCTCCTTCGGCTCAGCTTTCGGGAGCAGCGCTGACGAAGGCTCCGGGCTCACCACGCTCGTGCGACTCAGCCGCAGCCTCGGCTCGAGGAGCTTGATGAACTCGGTGATGGGCTTGTCCAGCGCGCCTTCCCACTTCTCGCTGACCGTGAAGTCGGCGACCGCGAGCGACTCGGCGGTGTCGGCGGTGAGCGCTTCGACGTAGATCGCCAAGGTCCCACGCACTCGCCCGACGTCCACGCCCAACACGACGGCGCGCTTGCCGAGCGTCTGCGCGACGGCCACCAGGCAGTTCGGAACGGCCTGGCACGTCTTGGGGTCCTTCTCTCCGACGGCTTTGCTCGTCTCCTCGTCGGACATGACCGTCGTGTCGAGCCGCGCCGCGACCAACTCCTGGATCCGCTGGGCGATCTTCTTGGCGTAGTCCTCAGAGCCGGGCCGCTTCGACGACAGCGCCACGGCGATCGGGCCACGAGACGTCGGCGGCTCAGCCTGCCCGGCCACCCACAGCGTCAGCGCAAGTCCAGAGAGGAGCATGACGGGCGGCACTCTAGCGCCAGGGCAGCGAACAGTTCGCCAAATTCCTCGCCGCTCGACGGTCGTTCAGCGCAGCTGCGCGGAGATCTCGTCGAGGAACTTCGACGCCTCACGGCGCTCCTCGTCGGTCTCCGCTTTCTCGACTTGGTCCGCGGCCTGATCGACGAAGCGCCGGAGCACTCGGTCGGGCCCACCTGCCTTCGCTTCCTTCTCGCGGAGCGCGCGCTGCAGCGAGAGCAGCCGCTTGGCTAGCTGCTCTTCACTTGGGCCGGTCGGCTTCTTCGGTTCGACTTTGGGCTCGACCTTCGGCTCCGGTGGCTTGGCGACCGCCGTCGGCGTTCGCTTCGCCGACTTCGCCTTCGCGTCTGCCGCCGCCTTCGCGTCTGCCGCCGCCTTCGCGTCTGCCGCAGCCTTCGCGTCCGCCGCAGCTTTCGCGTCTGCCGCAGCCTTCGCGTCCGCCGCCGCCTTCGCGTCTGCCGCCGCCTTCGCGTCCGCCGCCGCCTTCGCGTCCACCGCAGCCTTCGCGTCCGCCGCAGCCTTCGCGTCCGCCGCCGCCTTCGCGTCTGCCGCAGCCTTCGCGTCTGCCGCAGCCTTCGCGTCTGCAGGGGGCGTGGGCGCCGAATCGATCGGTCCTGGCGCCGGCGCCGTGGTGCCGCCCGTCGGGGCGACCTGGCTGGGCGTGCCTGGCTCCGGAGCGGGCCCTGACGGCCGCTTCTTCCCACCCGAAAACGCGACGACGGCGACGAGCAGGAGGACGGCGACGGCCGCCGCGGCGAGGCCTGCGACCACCTTGACCTGCGTGCCCTTGGCCGGGGGCGGCTCGACGGGCTCGAGCTCGGCGTCGGTGGTCTCGCTCAGCGTCCGGGCCGGCGGCGGCTCGTCGACCTGCCGAGCCGGCGGAGCGGGAGGGGCTGACGGGATGTCGGGGACCGGCTCGAGCGCGCCCGGTGGAATCGTCTGCTCTTCACCGGTCGGCGGCGCGACGACCGTCTGCACCTCGCCCCGACCAGTCAGCTCCGCCCTCCGCCGCGTCCGCGTCGACGGCGACTTGTTCGGCTTCGGCTCCAGCGCAGCAGGCTGGGCCGGCGTGGCCTGCGCCGTCACGTCAGGGTCGCGGAACGGGTTGTTCGACAGCTTGAGCGAAGGGGTGGCGTTCGCGCTGGGCGCGGGGGTGGCGGGCCGGTCCTGCTGGCCGCTCTTCGACGCTTGGGCCGGAATGCCCCCGGTGGGAATCCGCCCCGGTGTCGACGGCATCGGCCCGGGCACCGCGCTCCGCTGGGCGTCGTAGGGGAACTGCACTCGCAGCGCCTCCACGTGAGCCAGGAACTCCGCCGCCGAGGACGGGCGCTGCGCCGGGTCCTTCCGCATGGCCCAGGCGATCAGCTCGTCGAGCTCCTTGGGGACCTGCGGGTTCACCGTCGAGGCGAGCGGCGCTTCGTTCTCGACGTGCATCCACATCGTCTGGAGCTGGTTCTGGCCGACGAAGGGCCGCCGCCCGGTCACCATTTCGAACAGCACCACGCCCAGCGCGTACAGGTCCGTCGCGGGCGTCACCGGGAAGCCCTTGGCCTGCTCCGGTGAAAGGTAGTCCGGCGTGCCGATGATGACGGACGCTCGGGTCTGCGCCCCAGAGCCGCTGCCGTCGCGCGGCGACAGCTTGGCGATGCCGAAGTCGAGCAGCTTCACGTACGGCTTGCCGCGGCCGGTATCGACCAGGAACAGGTTCGACGGCTTGATGTCGCGGTGAATGATGCCGGCGGCATGGGCGGCGTCGAGCGCGTCGAGGACCTCCGCCATCCACGCCAGCGACTCACCGACGGGCAGCGAGGTGCGGCGCTTGAGCAGCCGATCGAACGCCTCGCCCTGGAGGTACTCCATGACGAAGTAGTGCTCGCCGTCAGGGAGCTGCCCGAAGCTGAAGATGTCGACGATGCCGCGGTGGCGGATCTCGTTCACCGCGCGTGCTTCGGCCAAGAAGCGCTCGACGGTCTCCTTCTCTTGGGAAAGCTGCGCGAGCAGGATCTTCACCGCGACGCGCTTGCCGATCAGCGGGTGCCGGCCCTCGTAGACCACACCCATGCCGCCGACGCCGAGCTTCGAGACGATCTCGTACTCGCCGATCTGCTGACCGGCCAGCGTCTTGGCTTTCTCCCCACTCACCCGGCTCGGAGCATACGCCGCGCAGCGGCACCGCGCAGTTTGTGTTCGTGATCCCGTCGCACATCGCGGCACATGCCCGAGTGGATCAGCGCTCGCCGTTCGAACGTGGGCGGTGGGCGCAGGCCTCTCCACTATGCTGCGCGCCTCGCATGCCAAAGGATCCCTCGCCGCTGGGCAACCGCCCAGTGGACACCGCCAACGGCGACGACGACGCACCTGAGGCCACCGAGCCTCGCCCGCCGCCGGCCAGGCCCATGGGTCAACCGGGGGTGCCGCCTCGAAGACCGCTCGGCATGGGCGGCGGGAGCGCTGCGCCAACATCGAGCCGACCGCCGGAGCGCTCAGACGGGCCGCCGCGGAGCCAGACGGGATCGATGCAGGCGCCGCGGGCGCCGGGCGCGGCGGGGGTCGGGGTCGGCAGCTCCGGGGG
>JALHOS010000181.1 GCA_022842905.1 Myxococcaceae bacterium
GCTCTTCCGATCTACTGTGGCGCGCTGTCCGGGGCGGCCTGGCCAGTGCTCGCGGCGGACGCGGGGAGCTGCCTTGCCGGCCGTGCGCGGATCGACGCGCAGTGCTGCGCGGGGGCCGTCGCGCTCCCGGGCCGCGTGCGGGCGCCGGGCTGCTTGCAGCGCGGGGAGAGCGGCGTCGTCTGCTGCCGGGACTGACGCGGGTTGGAGCAGCCGAGCCTGCCCAAGGTCGGCCTTCGTTTCGGGATCGTCGGGACCCGGATTGACCGCCGGACCGACTCGAGGTGTCCGCGATGACAGGCGAGCGCCTTCAGCGCCGACGCCACGCTGCCGAGCGCGAACGATGTGAGTCGGGCCGAGGCTCACGTCCTATGCTGGCGCGATGCGCCTCTCGCATCCCTTCCTCGCCGCCGTCGCCGTGCTCGCCGTGAACTGCAACGTCGAGACGACCGACTCCCTCGCCGCCACGTTCGGCAAGCGGGTCAACGAGCTGTCCCAGCTGTTCCAGAGCGAGCCGATCCGCGCGAGCAACGACTCCCTCGCCCGGGCGATCCCCATCGTCGGCCAGAGCGCAGCGGTGCGAGGCAGCCTCTACCCGGCCGGCGATCAGGACTACTACAGTTTCTCGGCGACGGCCGGCGACCGCGTGTCGATCGCGATCATGACCTCGGCGTCGGCCGGCAGCAGCACCGACAGCCAGCTCACGCTGCTGCGCGCCGACGCCGGCATCATCGAGTTCGATGACGACAACGGGAGCCTGGCCGCGCTGTCGTCGACGATCGCCGGAGCACGCCTGCCGGACACGGACACCTACTTCCTCAAGGTCAACGACTTCACGCCAGGAACCACCACCGAGCGCGGCTACGAGCTGCACTTCAAGCTCCAGTCGGGCACGCCCACCCCGGAAGCCGAGCCGAACGACACCGCCGCCACGGCGAACCCGCTGCCGAGCAACGGCTGGGTCACCGGCACGCGCAACCCGGCGCTGGCGACGGAGCAGGACTGGTACGCGCTGCAGCTCAACGCCGGTGACACGGTGTTCCTCTCGCTCGACCTCGACCCCGAAGGTGACGCGGTCAGCTGGAACGGGCGGCTGGGCTTCGGCCAGCTGGGCGACGCGAACAACCAGGTGCTCGTGGTCGACGACGCCAACGTCGCCGAGATGACGCAGCCCGCTCGCCCCAGCGAAGCGCTCTTCGTCACCGTGAAGGACGCGGGGACCTACTACGCGTACGTCGACAGCGCGGGGGCGGCGAACGGCGGTCCGACTGCCACGTACCAGCTCAGCGTCTCGGTGCGGCCCGCGGGCGCCGTCGGCGTCAACTGCGCGACGTACACCAGCACCGACGTACCCAAGGCCATCGGGCCGGGCACAAGCCTCGTCTCGTCGACGATCACCGTCCCCGGTCCGGTGCGCATCGGCGACCTCAACGTCGGCATTCAGCTCAACCACGGCCTCATGCAGGACGTCGACGTGCACCTGCGGTCTCCGGCCGAGAACGACAACGGGCTCTTCACCGACATCGGCGCGGCGGTGGCCGGAGGGCAGACCCAGCTCGACGTTGTGTTCGATGACGAAGCCGCGACGCCGCCCTTCGGCACCATTCTCAAGGGCCTCATGCTCAAGCCCGAGAACAACTCCACCGCGGGCACGGCGAGCACGAGCGGCGCGTACCGGCTCTCGGCATTCCACGGCGAGGACGCCGGCGGCACGTGGACGCTCGACGTTCGCGACGACACGGCCAACACCTCCGGCGGGACACTCACCGGGTGGTTCATGGAGATCTGCGAGCCGGCCCCCATCGTCTGCGCCGGGACGACGACGTCGCTGCTGTCCGCGAGCTTCGAAAGTGGCGACGACGGGTTCACCCACGAAGGCGCGCAAGACGAGTGGGAGCGCGGCTTGCCAGCCACGCTGCCGACGACCACGGCCAACCCCGTCGCGTCCTTCACGACGTGCGCGAGCGGCAGCAGCTGCTGGAAGACGGACCTGGACAACACGTACAACGCGTCGAGCAACCAGAACTTGCTCTCGCCGATCATCGATCTGACGGACGCCGGTGCGCCGATCGTCGCGTCGTGGGCCATGCGGCACCAGCTCGAGAACGCGAACTTCGACCACTTCTGGGTCGAGGTCGTCGAGGTCGACGGCGGCAGCACGCGGCTCTTGTATGAGTGGATGGGGCCCACGTTCATCAGCGCGAGTGCGGGCACGGGAAACCCGCAGGTCAACATCGGCGGGAGCGCCGGCTGGGGCGTGCACTCCGCGAACATCGACGACTTTGCCGGCAAGCTCGTGCGGCTGCGGTTCCACGTGGACTCCGACACGACGGTCCAGTTCGGCGGGCTGGCGATCGACGACGTGGGGGTGACTCAGTGCACCGTCGTCTGCGGAGACGGGCTGCTGGCCCCGGGTGAGCAGTGCGACCTGGGCATGAGCAACGGCGCGGCGGGCAGCTGCTGCACGTCGAGCTGCCAGTTCGCGACAGGGGGTGTGTGTCGGCAGGCCGCGCACTCGTGTGATCTGCCCGAGACGTGCTCCGGGAGCGCGGCGACTTGCCCCGCGGACGAGCTGAAGCCGGACGGCGGCGCGTGTGATGACGGCACCGCGTGCACGCAGACGGACTCCTGCCAGGCTGGCGCGTGTGTGGGCGGCAACCCCGTCACCTGCACGGCGAGCGATCAGTGCCACGCGGTCGGCGTATGCAACCCGACGACGGGCACGTGTTCGAACCCCGAGCAGGACGCGGGCACGGCATGTGACGACGGGACCGCGTGCACGCGAACGGACACCTGCCAGGCGGGCGCGTGTGTGGGAGGAAACCCCGTCACCTGCATGGCGAGCGATCAGTGCCACGTCGTCGGCGTGTGCAACCCGATGACGGGCACGTGTTCGAACCCCGAGCGAGATGCTGGCTCGTCGTGTGATGACGGGAACGCCTGCACGCGGACGGACAGCTGCCAGGCGGGCGCCTGCGTGGGTGGGAACGCGGTCACGTGCACGGCGAGCGATCAGTGTCACGCCGTCGGCGTGTGCGACGCGATGACCGGTGTGTGCTCGAACCCCGAGCAGGATGCGGGGACGGCGTGCGACGACGGCGACTCCTGCACGGCGGTGGACACCTGTCGTCTGGGTGCCTGCGTCGCTGGCACGAACGTCTGTGTCGATGCAGGCGTCGATGCGGGCACGACCCTCGACGCCGGCGCACCGCCGGACGCGGGGAGCGGCGACGCGGGCCAGTCGGTGGACGCTGGCGCCATGGCCGACGCGGGTGTGGTGGACGCAGGAACCGAGGCCGATGCTGGCCTGCAGCCGTCGGTCGACGCCGGCACCGGCACGGGGGTCGAAGGCAAGGGCTGTGGTTGCCAGGGCGGCGGGCTGAGCGTGCTGGCGCTCGGCGCCTTGCTGCTGTGGCCTCGACGCCGGCGGAGGAAGTGAACGGGCGGTCAGCGCTCGAGCCGGTGGTCGGCGCGGTGGCGCTGAGGCTCATCGACTCGGGCGGCTCATCAGACCGCGCGGCCTGCGCGACGACCGGAAGGGCCGAGGGGCGTCACCTGTCGACGCCTTCTCAGCCTTTGACCAGGCGATCGACGAGCGCCACATACGCGGTCATCGCCGCGTCCTTGGCGCTGCCCTTCTTCTTCGCCCAGGCGTCGAACTTGGCGCGGCCCTTCAAGTCGAACATGCCCGGGCGCGAGCCAGACACGTCACCGGCCGTGGCCTGTTTGTAGAGCGCGTACAACTCCAGCAGCACGTCGTTCGAAGGCGCGGCGGAGAGCTTCTTCACGCGGACCTGGGCGTCGGCAAACGACTCGTCGAGGGTCATTGGCGCACCGTAGCAGTCCGGCCTCGCCTGGCGCGGAGCTCAGCGGCGCGGCGGAGCGAATGCCCCGTGGCGCACCGGGGCTGGACCTCTCGGCTCAAGCCACCATGAAGGCCTGCCGCAGCGCGCCGACCTGCGAGTCGAAGAACCGCCGCGACACCGCGGCCTGAGGCACGACGCGGTCGAACGCGTGGAACGCTCCGGGCACCTCTTCGAACATCACCGGCACCCCGGCGGCGCGCAGTCGCTGGGCGAAGGCGACGTCTTCGTCATGAAACAGATCGCACGTGCCCACGCCGATCCACGTCGCAGGCCCCCCTTCGAGCCGCTCCCGCCGTGCGGGTGCCGCGAGCTCGGGGACCCCTGCGCCTCCAGGCTCCTGGCCCAAGTAGCCGCGCCAGCCCAGCCGGTTGCTCGCCGCGTCCCAGAGGCGGTGTGAGCGCCCGTCGACGGCCCGGAGCACGGTGCGGTCGTCGAGCATCGGGTACAGGAGGAGCTGGAGCACCGGCCTGGGACGATCGCGATCCTGGACGAGCAACGTCAGCGCCGCCGCCAAGCCCGCGCCCGCGCTCTGCCCCGCGATCGCGACGCGCCGGGGGTCCACGCCCAGCCGCGAAGCGTGGCAATGCACGTGCTCGTACGCCGCGAAGCAGTCCTCCAGCGGAGTCGGGAACGGGTGCTCGGGGGCGAGTCGGTAGTCGACGGACACGACCGTAGCTCCGGTCGCCAGCGCCAGCCGCGCGCAGGTGGCGTCGTCCTGGGCCGCGGTCCCCAGCACGTACCCGCCGCCGTGGATCCAGACGATGGCGGGGGTGGGCGCAGTCGCGGCCTGCGGACGGAGCACCCGCACGTCGATCGGCGCTCCCTCGACCCGCTCCACGAGGAGCTTCACCCCCGGCCGCCCGCGTCGAGCCGGCAGCGCGGGGAGCCACCGGGACAGTGCGACCACCCACCGTCGGCCCACGCCATGCGGGAGCCACCGCGCGGCCGGCTCGAGCTCGGGATCAAACACGTCGGCGTCCATGCACTTCGCGTTAGCCGAGCAGCGCAGCCGGCACCAGCATGGGCCCGCCCCCGTCCACGAACGCTCAGCGCGGCGCCGACGGTGGAGCGAGCAGCACCCGGAAGAGAATCACGTGCCCGAAGGCCGCGAGCCCCACCAAGATCGCCGGCAGCCACACGAACGGCGGGAACAGCACCCAGGTGTTGAGCGCGGAAGGCTCGGAACCGAAGCGCGCAAAGACCGGCGTGCTCGCGATCGCGACGCCGACGATCACCGACCGCAGCACCGAGCCCAGGACGTTCCACACCAGCGCGAGCCGCCGCGAGCCCGCCCCCGAATGGACCGAGCGCTGGCCGAGCTGGCCTTCGCGGCGCTGGCGCCGACCGCCCGCGCGGCCTCCCCGTCACAGGTGCTCGTCACGGCCAGCTCGGTCCGGCTCACACGACAGCGCCTCGAGCCCCGCTTCGACACCGGCCTGGCGACGAATCGGACATGTCGCTGGGCTGGCGGCCGCGCTGAGGGAAGCCAAGCGAGGCAGCCGCTGCGGTTGCACCGAAGATCACACCCGCTACGCTGCCCTCCAGTGCCTCCGCCCCCGCGCCTGACCCCGGCCGACGTGCTCGGCCTGTTGGCGACGCCCTTCAAGGGGCAGCGCCTGCGCCAGGCGACCGCCGCCATCGGCTTCAAGGTGCACGGGAAGAACGGCGGCGAGTGGGTCCTCGACCCGACGCAGAGCGAGCCGCTCGTCTACGCCGAAGGCACCGGCGCCTTCGCCCGCTGCCCCACCCGCGTCTACGTGTTCGCCGACGTCATGCCTGCGCTCGTCACCGCGCCGGAGCTGGTCCCGCACCTCCTCGAGACGGGGGAGATCGTCGTCGAGGGCGACCGCGCCGCGCTCGTCGGGCTCGCGCAGGCCATTGACGCGGGACCAAGTCAACGCCCCTCGCGCTGATTGTCGATCCACCGCGTCGTCAGCAACCCCGCCTGAGCGCGCGAAGGGACTACAACGCCGGCCACTCACCCGCTGTCGTTTAGGAGCCCCACATGAGCAACGGCATCACCAAGAAGGCTGTCGAGAACGCGTTCCGCAATGCGATCCACACTCGGCGCGGTGACGACACGCCCTGGCAGACGCGAGAGAAGGAAGTGGCCACCGCCGCGTCCCGCGTCAACCGCTTCGAGCAGCTCAAGGACGCCGGCTCCGCGGAGGCGGTGGAGAACCTGTTCAAGATGATCCGTGAAGACGCGTTCGGCCCCACGGCCAGCGCGGCCTTCGGCCCGGCGGCGCTCACCGGCGACAAGCTGCACCGCGCCAACGAGATCATGTTCCAGGCCATGAGCGACCTGGGCATGGCCGGCCAGCTCGACAAGCTCAGCGCCACGACGCTCAAGAGCCTGGGCCTCGAGCTCGATCAGCTCGGCCTGCGCGACACCGTCCGCAAGGTGCGCGACATGGCGGACTACGACAGCCCGGCGCAGAAGCTCGCCAAGGAGCACGGCCTGTCGATCAACACGGTCACCTGGCAGGACACCAGCCGCACGGTCGGCTCTTCCTGGGGCGACAACATCACCGACATGACGATCTCCCAGGAGCTGCGCGACGCGCGCACGGGCAAGTCAGAGACCGCCGAGATGCCGGTGCTCCAGCTGTCGGACAACCTGACGGACAAGACGGCCGACATCGACCTCGACAAGTTCATGGTCACCGTCGGCAACGCCACGAACGGCGAGCCCAAGCAGGTGTCGCTGCGGCAGATCCTCGACAAGCCGTGGGAGTACCTGTCGGACGCGAAGAACTGGCCGCTCAAGGGTGAAGACGGCAAGGCCAAGGGGCTGTTCGCGCCGGGCACGGACGAGCAGGTGCTGGTCAGTGCGCAGGCGGGCTTCCTGCCGATCACCAAGGAAGGCGGCAAGGCGACCTACACCCCGACCGTCTACAACTACCAAAGCCACAACGACAAAGAGAAGGGCGCGCAGCCTTCCGTGCTGACGCTCATGGTGACGCGCGAAGGCGTGACGATCGACGTCATGGGCAAGCGCAAGCCCGGCCAAGAAGGCACGTACGGCGAGCGGCTGTTCTTCAACAAGGCCGGCCAGCGCGCGCAGCTGACCGCCGAGCGCGCCAGCAAGAGCGACGTGAAGGGCCCCACGTCGTCGCAGGGCGGTGACGTCGCCAGCGGCGCGGATCAGCTCAACCGCGTGCTGGTGATTCAGGTCCCGCTGATCCCCGAAGTGCCGCGCCCGAAGCGCAGCTGGGGCTTCGGCGGCCTGGAGTCGATGCCCATGGCGGCCTCCGCGCGCTCGTTCAACAAAGCGTCCGACATCGAAGACGCGGTCATCAGCGCCGGTCCGGTCGAAGGGCCCATGGATGAGAACCTGGGCAAGGGCTGGAAGCGCGACGGCGCCAAGCCGATCCGCGTGACCGTGCAGCTGATGAAGGCGACGTCCAACGGCGTGGCGACGGCCGAGGACATGAAGAGCCTCAAGAAGGAGCTCGAGGGCGTGTACAAGGACGCGGCGCGTGTGGGCTCGCTGGTGTTCCCGAACGGCAAGCCGCCGCAGCCCACGATCCCCGGGCCGATCTTCCTCGAGCCCGTGGCGAGCCCGAGCAACAGCTGACGCGCACGCTGCGCGACACGCTGACGACAGCCACGCGAGCCGCCGGTCCCCTGCGCTCTTGGTTCGAGCGCGCGGGGCCTGGCGGCTCGGTGCTTTGCGGTCGACCGTGCTGCGTTCGCGGTTGCGCCTCAGCGCGCAGTTGGGCAAGCGGCGCCGGAGACGAGGTGCCGCACGACGCGCGGTTCCAGCGCGGACTGTCTGAACGGCGTCTGCAGCAAGACCCGACGGTGTGCTTGCCGCGCACGAAAGGCGTGAGCCGGGCGTGCCTCGTCGCCGGGTTCGAGGCGGGCGGTGATTGGGCTTCACGGACCGATGTGTCGCGGCTGCCCCGACCGCTCAAGGTTTGGCTGAGGGCGCAGCGGGGCGAGGTCCGCAGGGGACCGCAGCGCGGCTCGTTGCGCCGACAGATGAAGTCCGGCGCTACCGCGCGCCCTGCCGATGGAACGTGCGCACCAGGCCGTCGTTCTCGGTGAGCACGTGCAGGTTGCCCTGCTCGTCGAACGTCAGCCCTTCGATGCGCTTCGCCTTCGGCACCGGAAAGGCCTGGACCAGCCGCGCGACGAGCTTCGAGCCCTTCTTCTCGAGCACGACCTCGCTGATCGCCTTTGACTCGTCGCTGCCGATGAACACGTGCCCGGTGAGCGGATCGACGCTGATACACGAGTAGTCCTGCAGCACGTCGGCGGCGCCCCCGACCAGCTCCACGGGCTCCACGTCACCCTTGCCCGAGTCGTCGAGGAGGCCGAGCTCGCGCGGGCGCCCCTCGTGCACGAGCAGCAGGCTCGCCTGCCCGCGTGGCGAGTGCTCCTTGGGCAGGTACGCGAGCCCCTCGACGCCCTTGTTCTCGTCGCGGTTCTTGCCGAGAAAGAACGTGCGCTCGAGCTTGGGCTTGCCGGTGCCGTCCCACGCGTAGCGCAGCAGCTCGCCCGCCTCTTCGCGCACGACGAACAGCCGCTGCTTGACGGGATCGTACGCGGCGCCTTCGAGCTGGCTCTTGCCGTCCTCGAGCTTGGGCAACTTCACCGACGACACGCGCCCGTCCGGCCAAAGCACACCTGCGCGATCGTCCTTGTCGCTGACGACCAACAGGCGCCCGCCGGGGAGCGTCGTCAGGTCCGACGCTTCCTCGACGCCGCTGGCGCGGGTGGGGCCGGCCACGAACCTTGTCAGCGCGGGGCCTTCGTTCACCGAGCTGGAAGGTCGGGGGCGCACCGTGGCGATCGACGTCATGAGCGCGCACCCTGCCATCCAGCGTGCAGTGTCCGCCAGCGAAGATCCCGCAACGGCCTGGCTCGACCTCAACGCTCTTGCGGCGGCGCGTCGCCGGCGTGGAACACCCCGACCCCGACGAGCACACCTTCAGTCGTGCGGGCCGATGGCGAAGCCACCCTGCCGCCACCAGCAGGACACGGAGCCACCAGTCGGGAAGCTCCGCACCAGGAAGCGCCGGTCCGCGCCCAAGACGGGCAGCGACCGGTGAGGCTCGGCTTCGATCCGCGGCAGCTCCTCGGCCGACACGGGCAGCACGAGCCACGTCTGATCGTCCTCCCCTCCCTGCCAGTCGATGCGCTCGGTGAAGACGGTGACGAAGTGCTGACCGCAGCGGCACCGGCTCACGTGCACGCCGAAGTGTGACTCCTGCACGTACGAGGCGATGCGCTCGGCCTGCGACGCGGTCCAGGCGATCGCGGCGTCGTCACCGCCACACCGCCCACAGCCGAAGGACCGCAGAGAGGGCGCCGCGCCGAGCGTCACGGGCACATGCCGCAGGTCAACGTCCCCTCGCAGTTCGACACCATCTCGACGCAGGGCAAGCTCAAGCTGGCTGGGCGAGGCACCTGCATCTGGTCCTGACAGTCGCACCGCAGCATCCCGTTGCACGCCTCACAGTTCGCGCAGGTCATCTGGTACGGCCCTGGGGGCAACGGACCGCAGCAGCGGCCGAGCTGGCAGGTGTCGCCGCCCTGGCAGACATGCCCGCAGATGCCGCAGTTCTGGTTGTCGACGGGCAGCTGCGCTTCACACCCGTCGGCGGGCATGGTGTTGCAGTCGTCGAACGACGGGAAGCACGCCCCCAACACACAGCTGCCGGCTTGGCAGGTGCGCACCGCGTTCGGCAGCTGCGGGCACGCGTTGCCACACATGAAGCAGTGATCCGGGTCGAACGTCGTGTCGGTGCAGTCCACCCCACCGTCGATGGGGCAGGCCGTCATCGGCATCGTGCACACGGACGTGCACTGTCCGTCGACGCAGCTCTCGGTCGGCCCACAGGCCCGCCCGCACACGCCGCAGTGGTTGTCGTCGACCTGCTTGTCCACGCACAGGTTGGGCGGACAGGGGGTCAGCCCCATGGGGCACGGGTTGACGCACATGCCGCCCAGGCAGACTTCGTTCATGCCGCACGCGCGCCCGCACATGCCGCAGTGGGTGTTGTTCATCATCACGTCGATGCAGGCCGGGCCGGGGCAACGGAGGCTGCCGAACGGACACGGTGTCTCGCACTGACCCGCGACGCACATGGAGTTGGACGCGCAGGCGTTGCCGCACATGCCGCAGTGCGCGCGATCCGTCATCGGGTTGACGCACATGCGGGAGCAGGCCTGGAGCGGGCTGGTGCAGGGCGCGGCGCAGCGCCCGCCGTTGCACAGCTGCGAGGCGCAGTCTTCGTCGCGGCCACACATGGCCGTGGGCGCACAGCGCGGGCAGCTGCCCGGACCGCCGCAGTCGACGTCCGTCTCTTGGCCGTCGCGCTGGCCGTTGGTGCAGGAAGGGACGCTCGCGGCCACGCAGCGCTGGGCGTCGCACACGTTCGACTCGCAGTCCGACGCCCCCATACAGCTCTTGGTCACCGCGCACTTCGCGCAGGTGCCGCCGCAGTCCACGTCCGTCTCGGCGCCGTTCTTCACGCCGTCGCTGCACGTCGGCTCCACGCAGCGCGCCAGCTGGCACAGCCCGGTCGTGCAGTCGCCGTTCCCCGCGCACAGCTGGCCGGCCAGGCACTTGGGGCACAAGGGGCCGCCGCAGTCGACGTCGGTCTCGTCGCCGTTGATCCGATCGTCGCTGCAGTCCGATCGCGGAGCGAGGAACTCGCAGCCTGCCAGGACAACCGCGCACAGCACGAAGACGCAGACTCTGGACGTGCTCATGAGGACACCAGGACAGACTCAGGCAGCGCGGCCGCCGGGTGGGCGTGGCCCCGCGCTGCTTCGAGGAACGGCTTGAGCTCGGGCGGCACCGACGTCAGCCGCAGGTAGACGACGCTCGGGCGCACGTTGGTCTTGATCACCTTGCCGTAGAGGTCGCCGGGCTTGAGCCCGTCGCCGTCGACGACGCGCAGCTGCAGGTCCTGCAACGTGGCCAGCTCGAGATCGACCTTGAGCTCGAGCCCCAGCTCCGAGACCGCTTCGACCTGCGCCGTGTACTTGAGCTCGGCGACTTCCTTGCCCTTCACCGGCGCGAAGCGCAGCGTGATCGGCACGGCCGGCGGGACCAGCTGCTCGTTCGCCGACTCGAGCTTGACGTCGAAGGGCGCCTGCACCCCGAGCGCTTCGTGAATGGTGAGCGTGCCCTTGACGCCCTTGGGTGAGACGACCTGGCTCTGGCCGACCTTGATCACCTCGCCGGCGCGGGCGCGGGTCGTCTCCGAGATCAACACCTGGCCGCCGACGGTGAAGGACTCCACGCGGGACGTGAGGTTGATCGTCGACCCGACGATGCCGTACTTCGCGCGCAGCTCCGAGCCGATGTTGCCGAGCACCACTTCCCCGGAGTGCACGCCGATCCCCATCTCCACCTCGGGCAGGCCGTTCTCCTTGTTCCAGCGGTTCACCGCCGGCATGGCGTTGAGCATTTCGATCGCGCAGGCGACGGCCCGCGCTTCGGTCTGCTGCAGCGGCAGCGGCGCGCCGAACACGGTGAGGATCGCGTCGCCGATGAACTCGTCGATCGTCCCACCGTACTTGGCGATGATCCGCGTCATCGCCTCGAGGTAGTGGTTGAGCAGCTTCACCACGCCCTCGGGCTCCATGCTGCCGCACATGCTCGTGAAGCCGCGCAGGTCCGTCATCATGATCGTCACGAACTCGCGCTTGCCGCCCAGCCGCAGCCCGTCCGGTGCGTCGAGCAGTTGCTGCACGACCTGCTCGGTCAAGTACCGGCCGAAGGTCGAACGGACGAACTCGCGATCCTTCTCCGCCTTGGCGTGGGCGTTTCGCGACGCGCGCGCCGCGAGCACCAGACACGCCAGCGCGGTCAGCGCGAGCGCCACCGGCGGGCTGACGATGGGCACCGATCGCCCGGCGGAGAACGACGCGAAGGACAGCGCCAACGAGCCCAACATGAGCAGCGCCGTCAGCAGCAGCGCGATCTCGCTCGACAGGGCGACGCCGAGCGCCGCGGCGATCAGCGCGGCGGCGATCACGATCACCGGCCCCGCCCACCGCGGTGGCGGCCAGAAGAAGTCCCCGCGCAGCAGGTTCACCAGCATGGTGGCGTGGTGCTCGACCCCGGGGATCTCCCCCAGCGGGCTGTGCCGCAGGTCCGCCGCGGCGAGGGCGGTGGAGCCGACCAGCAGGTGCCGCCCGGCCAAGCCCGACAGGTCCGCCCGCTTGCGCTCCAGCGCGCCGAGCGTCGTCGAGAAGCGCAGCGTCGTCTCGTCGACCAGCTCGAAGTCCGGCTCCGTCGGCGCCACCGCGCCCGTCGTCAGCTCGAGCTCCAGCACGCGCCCCGGGTCCGTCGAATACAGCGCGCGCCCTTTGATCGCCGCGCCCTTGGTCAACAGCCGCTCGACCTCGGCCAGCGCCACCGGCGCGCCGTCTCGGGTCACCTTGGTCTGCTCGTCGAGCTGGAAGCGCTGGTCGTCACCCAGCGGGTTGCCGCTCAAGGTGACCGTCGAATCCACCCGCAGCACCGACCACAGCGACACGTAGCGGAACGGCCCGTTGCCGCGCGCGTCGTGGCGGCCCTGGTAGCGAATGAGCGTGCGCCCCAAATGATCGATCGGGATCCGCACCTTCCCGCCCACGTCCACGTGGGAATTCGGCAGCACCTTCACGTCGGCCAAGGGCACGCCGAGCGCGTCGGCCGTCAGCCGCAGCGACAGCGACGGGAGCAGCCGCTTGCCGAGCCGCGCGACGACGAGCGAGTGCCGCAGCACGTCGTCCTGACCGTCGAGCATGACGTTGGCCATGGCGACGGCCTTCGCCGACCTGGCGATGGGGTCGATCACCGGCAGCGGCGCGACGTCGCTGCCGACGATCTCCGCGTACTCGGGCAGCGAGGCCGCCGACTCGTGCCAGGGAATGGTGTTGTGCTGGAACGCCTGGAGCGCGGCTTCGGACAGCTGCGGCACCGTGTCGCTGCCGGCGCGCGCGACGGCGAAGGTGAACGACACGTCGCCCGCGGCCTTCGCGGCCTCACCGATCGCCACGTCCCAGTCCGGGTGCTCGCGCGACGGATCGACGATCGACACGTCGAACGTGAGGCTCTTGGGCTTGGCTTCGGACACGGCGTCGATCAACCGCGCGTAGTGGTACCGCGGCATGGGCCAGCCCAGGTGCGCCACCGTCTCGTCGTCGAGCGCGAGCACCACCACGTCGTCGTGCCTGTTCGACGACGGCAGCTCGAGCCCCGTCGCCAGCTCCACCTGCGAGCGCTCGGGGAAGCGCAGCCGGAAGAACAGGTCCAGCGCGCGCGTCTCGAGGTAGCCGCCCAAGCTCGTCAGTTCGAACACGCCGGCCACCAGCCCACCGACGAGCAGGGCCAACGTCGTCGCCTTGACCGCGCGCCCAGTGGCTTGGGGCAGCGCCGCGAGCTTGGCCTCGGCGCCGTCGGCCAGCGCCAGCGCGCCCTGCGCCAGCCACGAGAACACCGAGCGCAGCCGGTAGAGCCCGGCGAGCCCCAGCACGAGGGCAGCGGCCCGCACCAGCAACGCGAGCAGCGGCGCGCCCAAGGTGGCCGAAGCGAGCGCGTTGGCGATCGGCCCCGGAAAGAGCCACAGGCCCAGCCCCGCGAGGACCAGCGCCAGCCCGGCGACGTCGACGATGGGCCGCTTCACGGTGCCTTACTTGCCAACGGTGAACGCGTAGACCTTCGAAGGCAGCCCGGAGAAGCCGTTCGCGTCGAGCCCCGTCACCCGCCAGAACCACTTCCCCTTGGGCAGCGCTTCGGGCCACGACAGGCTCGGCTCGGCGGCGGTCTGCGCCTTGGCTTCCACCAGGAAGTCGGCGTCGCGCGCGAGCTCGACCTTGTAGCTGGCGGCGCCGGTCGCGGCCTGCCACTCGAAGCGGGCGTCGGCGTTGAGCGCGCCCTTGAGCGGCCCCGTCACCTGCGGCGACTCGGGCAGCTGCGCCGGCGGTGACGGCACTCCCGCGTTGCTGACCGAGGTGCCCTGCCCCGCTGGCACTTCGACGGGCGGCGCCGACGGGTCCTTCGACGAGCCCACCGCGACCTTGCCTTCGAGCGTCTCCACCCGCGCCTCGCCGGTGCCCTGATCGACACCGAACCGGAACACCGTGCCGCGCACCGAGGCGACGGCGACGCGGCTCGACGCTTCGAAGATCGACGTCTGCGTGGCCTTGCGCACGTCGGCGGTGACGCCGTC
>JALHOS010000182.1 GCA_022842905.1 Myxococcaceae bacterium
GGCGAGGACATTGCCCTGCAGCGCGCGCGGGCGGTGGCCGCCGAAGCCCGCGTCGCCCAATCCAAGGCCCAGCTCGAGCGCCTCGCCGTGCGCGCGCCGCTGGACGGCGAGGTGCTGCAGGTGAAGGTCCGCGAGGGTGAGCTGTACAACTTCGGCGGCGCCGAGCCGCTGCTCGTCATGGGCGACACCCGGACGCTGCGCGTGCGCATGGACGTGGACGAGCGAGACATCGCCAGGGTGAGCGCGGGCGCCAGCGCATACGTCACCGCCGACGCGTTCGGCGCCACCCGCTTCGCCGGCACCGTGGTGGAGATTGGTCGGCGCTTCGGGCGCAAGAACGTCCGCACCGACGACCCGACGGAGCGCAACGACACCAAGGTGCTCGAGGTCGTCATTCGGCTGGAGGAGAGCGGCAAGCTCGTCCCAGGCCAGCGGGTCAGCAGCTTCATCACCGTGCCGGCGAACGAGACGTAGCGGGCTTCGGCGTGCGCGGCTGGCGCTACCGGCACGCGCGGCGCAGCAGGTGGCTCACGCTCGCCGTCCGCCGGAAGTTGTCCACCGAGCTCGCGTTGCCGTTGGTGACGATGGCCACCGCCAGCCCCGTGTCGAAGTCTCCCCAGCCGAGGCTGCTGAAGGCGCCCGCGTGGCCGAAGCAGCGCCGCGTGCCCCACCAGCCGTACATGGACGGGCCCAGCACCCCCAAGATGAAGCCTCGGCCGAAGCACAGCGGCGCGCGGTTGCTCTTGTCGACGGCGAAGACGTGCGAGCGCGTGTACTCGCGCACCGTCTCTTCGCGCAGCAGCCGGCGCCCGGAGCGGGTGACGCCTCCGGCGACGAGCATTTCGTAGAGGCCGGCCAGCGACGCCGCGTCAGTCACCACGCCAGCGGCTGGGACGAAGGTGCACAGCACGGCGGCGGTGTTGTTGGCGCCCTCGAAGAAGTCGCTCAGCTCGACGCCGGCGACCGCCGCGCGGCCACCCACCCAGTACGTCCGGGCGACGTGCTCGACGTCGGCCGGAGGCACCGCGAAGCGCAGCTGCGGCAGCTCGAGGGGCGTCGACAGCTCGTCGTGAATGAAGGCGTCGAGCGGGCGGCCGAGCGCGCGCTTGGCGACCTCCGCGAGAATCCAGCCGAACTCGTACGGCATGTAGGCCAGCGTTCCGCGAGGCCACCGCGGCGCGGCGCGCTCGAGCTCGGCGCGCACGTGCGCCTCGTCGGCCCACCGCTCGGCGTTGCGCATGAGCTCAGGGGTGAAGACGCCAGCCCGGTGCGTGAGCACGTCGAGCACGGTCAGCTCGCCCTTGCCGTGCTGCGCGAACTCGGGCCACCAGTGCGCGACGGGCTTCGTCACGTCCACGACGCCGCGCTCCTCGAGCATGGCGAACGCGGTGGCCAGCACCGCCTTGCTGCAGGAGTACACGGGGAAGCGCGTGCTGGGCTCGACGGGGACGCGGCGAGGTTCCTCCGGACGCAGCCCGCGCGAGAGGCCCACGGCGTCGTCGACGACGAGCTTTCCCTGCCGGCGCACGACGAGCTGGCCGCCCGGAAAGCGTCCACGTCGGCACTGCTTCGCAAAGAGTTGGCGCGCACGCTCGACGAGGCCGCGGTCCATGCCGACGTCCGCGGCGGCGACCGGCGCTTCGTGAGGGAAGGAGGCCGGGCTCACTTGCGGTCCGTGGCGGTCAGCATGAAGCCGAAGTCCGTCACCGCGTTGCCCATGCCCGCGCAGGCCGCGTTGAGGCGCCCGCTGCCCTTGCCCGTCAGCGTGTCCGACGCGAGCGTGAAGTCGCCCGAGGTGAAGCTCAGCTCGTAGGTGCAGCCGTCGGCTGGGCTGGCCTGCATGGCGCAGGTGCCTCCGCCGGCGAGGCTCGCTGTGGTGGCCGTCTGGCTGGCGGTGGAGAAGACCTGCGGGCAGGAGAACTCGGTGGCGCTGCCGCTGCGCGTGCCCTTGAAGCCGAAGAGGAGCGCGGCAGGGGTGCCCGCGCCGGTGCTCACGGTCAGCGCTCCCGCGGCGCTCAGCGGCATGCGCCCGTCGTTGAGCGTGACGCTGCCCGCCCAGGTGCCCTGCCAGGTGAGTGGTTGGCAGCCGAGCAAGGTGACGGTGAGTCCAGCGGCGAGGGTGCGCATGTGGTGCGTCTCTACGCCCAGAACGGGCCTTCGTCGCGCCCGGGCTTGGACGGAGGCCTCAGCTCGAGTCGCGCGTCGCCCGGAACGCAGCGGCGACGCCGAGCAGACGCGAGCCTCTGCGGCCGCACGGCTCGAGCCGGGTCACGCAGAGGGAGGTGGAGCAGCGCCCGGTCGACTGCGTCGCTGTCCTCGCGCAGAACGCCGGATGCCTCGTGGAGCACGGTGGCACGGTGCCTGAAGCGACGAGGGGGGCGGGTGAGGTGACGACGAGTCGGCGGCTGGTGCTGCTCGAGCAAGAGCCGCGGCCGAGGCGGCCAGGCAGGCCGAGGTCTCCCGGAACACGGACGAGCGGCGCGTCGAGGGCGGGCTGGCGAGTGGTTCAGAGGCAGCGCGGCCGAAGCAGCGCCAGTCACGCCCCGGCCAGCCAGGCACCGACCGCTCTGAGTTGCTCACGAATGACGACCGCATCGCCGCTCACTGGGGCCCCGCTCGACGTGCGCACGACGGCGCCGCCCTCGAGAGAGGCCTCGTCGTCGAGGCCACAGGGCAGCAGCTCACCGCTCAGCGGGTGTCGGCACTTCAGCTCGCGCAGCTCTTCTCCAGCGACGAAGCCCACCACCCGACGTGCGTCGCCCAGCACGTGCGCCGCCAGCCGCTTGCTTCCGAGCGTTACGTCGGAGCTCGCCACGTGTGCGGGGAACGCCGCGCGCAGCACGCCGAGCAGCGCGTCTTTTCCCACGCACAGCCGAACGCCGTCGTGCACGTACAGCACCAGCTCGACGTTTGGGTTCAGCGCCAGGGCCGAGGCGCGCGGAAGGTCCGCGAGCGCCGGCACCGCCGCCACCAGGAGCAGCCGACCGCCTTCGAGGGCCGGGAAGCGCTCAGCCCAGTCGTGGAGGAGTTCGAAGCCGACGAGCGCCGGCGCGCTGGAGACGTCGTCCATGGCGTTCCCACCTTGCACCGAAGTCACCTCGAGCGCACCACCGCCATTGCTCGCGCGAGGCCTCGCGCTTCTGTGCTGGTGAGGGGCCGTCGTCCTGCGTCAGAGTGCGCACGCCGTCCTTTCGCAACAGAGGGTCCTCCGCCATGACATGCCCCCGCGCCCTGTGTGCCCTCTTTGGGCTGATGACCGCGCTTGCCTGCACGAACACGCCGCCGCAGGTGCTGGATGCGGGGGCCTGCGCGCCGAGCCAGACGACGTGCCGCGGGGACTGCGTCGATCTCCAAAAGGACGACGCCAACTGCGGCGCCTGTGGCGTGGCGTGCCGCGCGGGCAGCGGCTGCGCAGGTGGAGCGTGTTACCCCCTGGCGTGCAGCGGCGGAGACTGCGGCGCCGGGCGCGTCTGCGTCAGCGACGCGTGCATTGCCGTCGCGTGCTTCGAAGTCACCTGCGGCGCCATGGAAGTGTGCGCCCGCGGCGCCTGCTACCCGCGCAGCTGCGGCGCCACCACCTGCTCGCTGACGCAAGCGTGCGTCGACGGCGCGTGTGTCGAGTCGGCCTGCGTCGGCGTCACCTGCCCGGCGGGCTCCGTGTGCCTCGGGGGCTTGTGCCAGCTGGAGACGTGCCGAGATTCCCAGCGCAACGGCACCGAGACGGACGTGGACTGTGGCGGTCGACTCTGCGCGCCGTGCCCGACGGACTTTGCGTGTGCTGCGTCCGCCGACTGTGTCAGCCGGCGCTGCGTCGCCGGCCGCTGCGTGTCGGCGCAGGACGACGGCGGGCGGGTCGACGCGGGCGTGGTGGACGCTGGCGGCGTCGATGCGGGCCCTGGTGATGCGGGCGGGGCCGACGCGGGCGGCACCGACGGCGGTGTGGCCGATGCGGGCAGTGCCGATGCGGGCTGCGCCGCCGGGCTGACCGCGTGTGCCAGCGGGTGTGTGTCCACGCAGTTCAGCGACTCGGACTGCGGCGCTTGTGGCGTTCCGTGTCCGTCGGGCCAGGCCTGCGCGGGAGGCGCGTGCTACCCGACGACCTGCAACGGGCAGCCGTGCGCCGCCAACCGCGTCTGCCTGACGGGGGCCTGCACCGACAAGAGCTGCTTCGGCGTGCTGTGTCCGGCCGCGTCCGTCTGCGCGCAGGGCGTTTGCTATTCCCGAGCCTGCGGCACTCAGACGTGCGCCGCCACCCACGCCTGCGTCGCCACCACCTGCGTCGAAGCGGCCTGCCTGGGCGTGCGCTGCCCCGCGGGAGCCGTATGCCAGGGTGGGGCCTGTCGGCTCGACACCTGCGCTGACGGCGCTCGCAACGGCGGCGAGGCAGACGTCGACTGCGGCGGCGCGTTCTGCGCGGCATGTCTGCCCGGGTCGACGTGCAGGGCAGGCACGGACTGCACCAGCCGGCGCTGCGCCGACGGCTTCTGCGCGGCGCCCACCTGCACCGACGGGCTGCGCAACGGCGCGGAGGGCGACGTCGACTGTGGCGGTGCGTGTCCTGCCTGTGCCGTCGGGCAGACCTGCGCCGCGCCCAGCCAGTGTGTGACGGGGAGCTGCGATGGGGGCGTTTGTCTTGCCGCGAGCTGCGTGGACGGCGTGCGCAACGCGGCGGAAACGGACCGCGACTGCGGGGGCGGGACGTGCCCTGGCTGTGATGGCGGCCTGCGGTGCGACGCGGGCGCCGACTGCGCCTCGACGGTGTGTGTCGTCGGTACGTGCCGGCCGGCCACCTGCCTCAACCTGGCCTTCGAGCCCGCCCTCGAGACGGACGTGGACTGCGGCGGGCTGTGCGCTCCCTGCGCCAACGGACGACGCTGCGACGGTGGCGTGGCGTGCACGTCGCGTGTCTGCACGGCGGGGACGTGCCAGGCCCCCAGCTGCAGCGACCGGGTCCTCAACGGCGCGGAGTCGGACGTCGACTGCGGCGGCGCCAGCGCCTGCGCGCGCTGCACCCCAGGCCTTCGGTGTGACGCCGGCTCCGACTGCTCGTCGGCCGTGTGCACCGCCCAGCGGCTGTGTGCGTTCCCCAGCTGCTCGGACGGCGTGCGCAACGGCACCGAGTCGGACGTCGACTGCGGCGGCACGGCGTGCGTGAAGTGTCCGGGCGGCGCGCGCTGCGGCGTGGCGACCGACTGCGCCGGCGGCGCCTGCGATGCGGGGGTGTGTGGTCCTTCGCCCGTCTTCGGACTGCGGCCCCCGGTGGCCCTCGTGGGCGGGGCGGGCTCGAAGGACCTCGCGGTCGCCGACTTCGACGGTGACGGGCACCAGGACGTCGCGGTGGTGAACGTCAACAGCTTCGACTTCACGGTCAACTGGGGCCGCGGCAACGGCACCTTCGTGACGACGCCCTCCATCGGCATCTCGGGTGCCTTCGGTAAGGACCAAATGGCGATCGTCGCGGCGGACTTCACCGGCGACGGCCGCCCCGACGTCGCCGTGGTGATGACGGACGCGCTCGGCGGGTACGGAGCCGGCGGGCTCGTGCTCTACCCAGGAGCGCCGGGGCGCCAGTGGCTCGCGCCCATCGTCCGCAGCGTGTCCTCTCCCGTGCCGAGCAGTCGCATGTGGGCCGGCCGCATCAACGGTGACAGCCTGCCGGATCTGCTGACGGGCGCTTCGGCCGGCTTCGACTCCCAGGGCCGCGCCCGCTTCTTCCCGTCCGCCGGGCCGACCGGCTTCGGCGCGGGCAGCGCCATCATCGACCTGGGTGGCTCGGGGGGCGCGGACCGCGTCGCCGGCGCCTTCTTGACCGGGGCCGACGTCAACCTCGACGGGCGCATCGACCTCGTTCGGCACCTCTGGTTCACCAGCCAGGTGGCGGTGCAGCTCAACGACGGCACGGGGGTCTTCTCGCCTCCCTTCGCCCTCACCGTCGGCGCGGGCCTCGGCGACCCGGCCGTCGGCCTGCTGAACAGCGACTCGTCGCCGGACTTGGTCGTGGCGCTCGACCAGTCGGGCGCGGTGGCGGTGGCGCGCGGCGCTGGCGACGGCACGTTCCTGGCGAGCAGCAACTTCCCGGCGCCCGGAGCGCTGGCGGTGCAGCTGCACGACGTCGACGCGGACGGCGACCAAGACGTGCTCGTCGGCGGCACCGGGCTCATGGTGCTCCGGAACGACGGTGACGGAGTGCTCGGGGCGCCCGAAGCGACGAGCACCACGCTGCGCCTCATTCGCATGCACCTGGCCGACTTCGACGAAGACGGGAAGCTCGACGTCGCGGCCATGCACTACCCATTCGCGCTCCAGCCGGTGACGCTCCATGGCAACGGCGCGGCCTTCGTCTTCCTCAGCGGTGCTCCATGAGCGCCGGGGCGGCGCGGAGGCTGGTGGTCTGTTCGCTCGTGGTGAGCCTCGGGTGTAGCCCAGGCGCACCGGTCAACGCCGATGCCGGCGGTTGTCCGGCGGCGCAGGTCCGCTGCGCGGGTCGCTGTGTCGACCTGCGCCTGGACGACGCCCACTGTGGAGCCTGCGGCGCGGCGTGCGCCGACGGCGCGGCGTGCGCGGGCGGCACGTGTGTCGCCCAAGACTGCCCGGCCGGGCGCTGCGAGCCGGGCTTCGTGTGTGAGCGGCAGAGCTGCGTGGACCGCCGCTGCGTGGGCGTCAGCTGTCCGACGCCCCAGCGCTGCGCCGCGGGCCTCTGCCTGTCACCGAGCTGTGGAGACACGCGCTGCGGGCCGGAGCAGCTCTGCCAGGACGGGCGCTGCGTCGACGCGCGGTGTGTCGGGGTGGCGTGCCCAGTCGGGGCGCGCTGCGTGGCCGGCCTGTGCGCCTTCGAGGCGTGCCGCGACGGGGTGAGGAGCGACAGCGAGACGGACGTCGACTGCGGCGGGCGCTGCGCGGCGTGTGGCGAGGGAAAGGGGTGTCTGAGGAACGCCGACTGCGCTTCGGCGTCGTGTCTGGCCGGCCGCTGCGTCGCGGGCCAACCGGTCGATGCGGGCGTCGACGCCGGCCTCGATGCCGGCTTCGACGGCGGCGCCGCGGTGGACGCAGGCCAGGACGCGGGCCCGATGATGGACGCGGGAGCTCCGCTCGACGCCGGCTGCCCCGTGACGCAGCAGCGCTGCGGCGAGCAATGCGTGGACGTGCTGCGCGACTCACGTCACTGCGGCGCGTGTGGCGCGGTGTGCCCGACTGGCCGCGCGTGTGCCGGCGGCGCTTGCTACCCGACGGCCTGCGACGGGCTGCCGTGCAGCGCGGACCGCGTCTGCCTGACGGACACCTGTGTCGACGTGGCGTGTTTTGGCGTCACGTGCCCCGCGCAGCAGGTGTGCGCGCAGGGGGCTTGCCTGCCGCGCTCATGCGGCGTGCAGACCTGCGGCGTCACCGAGGCGTGTGTCGGCGGCGCGTGCGTCGACGCCGCCTGTTTGGGGGTCGCCTGTCAGGGCATGACGGTGTGCCGCGGTGGGCTGTGCCGCAGCGAGTCCTGCGCCAATCAGCTCCGCGACGGCCTGGAGTCGGGCGTCGACTGCGGGGGCCCGGACTGCTCACGCTGCGGCGTCGACGGCGGCTGTGTCGTCGGCGCCGACTGTCAGAGCCAGGTGTGCTTGGCGCAGCGCTGCCAAGCGCCCAGCTGCGCCGACGGGCGGAAGAACGGCGCCGAGAGCGACACCGACTGCGGCGGCGGGTGTGCCGCGTGCCCCGACCGCGCCGGCTGCGCCGACGCCGGCGACTGCTCGAGCGGGGTGTGTTTGGCCCAGTCGTGCGCGGCCCCGAGCTGCGGCGACGGGGTACGCAATGGGGCCGAGGTGGGGGTGGACTGTGGCGGCGGCTGTGGCGGGTGTCCCGTCCTGACGCCCTGCGACGCGGGGGTCGACTGCGCGTCGTTCCTGTGTGCTGCGGGGCGCTGCCAGCTGAGCAACTGCATCAACGGCCGGCTCGACGTCGGAGAGACGGATGTCGACTGTGGGGGCGCGGGGTGCCCGCCCTGCGCAGGCGGTGGCCGGTGTGACGCGGGAGTGCAGTGTCAGTCGGGAGTGTGCGGTGTCGCCGGGCGCTGCGCCGCGCCGACCTGCGCCGACGGGCGCACCAACGGAGCCGAGACGGACGTCGACTGTGGCGGCACCAGCTGTGCCCCCTGCGTGGCCGGACGGAGCTGCCTTATGGCGCGCGACTGTCGGTCCAGCGTCTGCACGAGCGGCAGCTGCTCGGCGGCGAGCTGCACGGACGCGGTGCGCAACGGGCTGGAGACGGACGTCGACTGCGGCGGGGCCCAGGGTGACGGGGGCTGCCCGCGCTGTCTGAGCGGCCAAGCCTGCGCGCTGGCGGCGGACTGTGTGGGCGCCGTCTGTACCGCCAACCAGTGTTCGGCTCCGACGCTGTTTGGCTTGAGGCCGCCCCTCTTCGTGGCCACCGGCGCCACGCCCAGAGACTTCGTGCTCGGCGACTTGGACGACGACGGGCACCTGGACGTGGCCGTGGTGAGTGAAGGCGCGGCCAACGTCACGGTGAGCTGGGGCCGCGGCGACGGGACGTTCGACGCCGGCACGACGCCGAGCATGAACCCCGCGCTGGGCATGGTGGGCCTCGCGCTCGCGACTGGCGACTTCGATGGCGACGGTGACGACGACTTGGCCGTGGCCCGCGCCCTGTTTCGCGGGTGCTGTGGCTACGACACCGGCGCCCTCACCGTGTACCTCAACCTCGGCGCACGGACGTTCGCCGCCCCAGTGGACACGCCGTTGACCGGGAGCGCCCCGAGTGTGAGCGCCGCGGCGGGTCGCCTGGACGGCGACGCCCGAGACGACTTGGTGACGGGCGGGGCTTCTTTCATCACGCTCGACACGCGGACGTGGGTGGCCTTCGGCGCCGTCAGCGGGGCGCTCGTGGGCGCGCGCACCTTCGCGGGCGGGGCGTCGGTCGCCCTGGGCGACGTCAACCGCGACGGCAGGGTGGACGTGGTGCTGCGGAACGGCGTCGCGCAGCTCTCGACGGTGTTGCTGGGGACGGGGCTGGGCACGTTCCAACCCGGCTCCACGCTGACCGTCGGCGTCGGCGTCGGACAGGTCCGGGTGGCGACGCTCCACGGCGACCTGCACCCCGACGTGGTGCTGGCGACGAGCAGCACCGGGCGCCTGTCCGTCGCGCGAGGGCTGGGTGACGGCACCTTCTGGGCGCCGGAGAGCTACGCCGCGCAGGGCGTGAGGGGCGTGGGCGTCGGCGACCTGGACGGAGATGGAGTCGTCGACCTCGTCGGCGGCGGCGCGGGCCTGTCGCTGCTGCGCGGGCTTCCGGGCGCGGGCTTCCAGCCAGCGGAGGTGAGCTTCACGAACCTCAGTTTGAGCCGCGTGGAGTTGGGTGACGTCGACGAAGACGGCCGGCTCGACGTCGTCTCCTTGAGCACGGCGGGCCCCGTCGTCCTCTTCCGCAGCCCGTAGCTCACACCGTCTTGCTGAAGATTTGCCGGTCCGGCGCCTTGCGCGCCAGCCGCGCGTCCAGCGCCATGCACACGTTGCGGACGAAGGGCTTGCCCGCGTCCGTCACCTTGAGCCGGTCGGCGGCGAGCTCCACCAGCCCGTCTCGCGCCATCTCCTCGAGGCGCAGCGGCACTTCCTTCAAGTACGCCAGCTGCGCGCCCGCCCACTCGGTTTCGAAGCGCGTCATCACGTCGAGAATGTGGCGGCGCAGCGCTTGGTCTTCTTCGTCCAGCAGGTGGCCTTTGACGATGGGCAGCTCCCCGCGGTCCAGCCGCGCCTGCCAGTCCGGCACCGTCTTCTCGTTCTGCGCGAACGCCGTCCACGTGTCGCCGATGGACGAGACGCCCAGGCCGAACAGCGGCATCGTCCGCCGCTCGGTGTAGCCCATGAAGTTGCGGTGCAAGGTGCCCTGCTGCGCCGCCTTCCACAGCCCGTCGGTGACGAGCGCGAAGTGGTCCATGCCCACCTCGCGGTAGCCGGCCTGCTCGAGCGCCGCGCGGCCAATCTCGTAGAGCTGCCGCTTCGCCGGCCCGCCGGGCACGTCGGAGTCCTGGAACTTGCGGTGGGTCGCCTTCATCCACGGGATGTGGGCGTACCCGTAGAAGGCGATGCGGTCCGGCCTCAGCGCCTTCACCTTCTCCACCGTGTCCAGCACGCTGGCCCGCGTCTGCTTCGGCAGGCCGAAGATGAGGTCGTAGTTGACGGAGTCGAAGCCCAGCCGCCGCGCCGCCTCCGTCACCTCGCGCACCTGCTCCACCGTCTGGTGGCGGTTGACCGCGTGCTGCACCGTCTCGTCGAAGTCCTGAATCCCCAGCGACAGCCGCGTGAAGCCGAGCCGCGCGAGCGCCGCGAGTTGCTCCGCGTTCGTCACCCGCGGGTCCGCTTCGATGGACAGCTCCGCGTCGTCGGGCACGTCGGCCTGCTGGAGAATTCCCCCGAGCAGCCGCGTCAGCTGCTCCGCCGTCAGGTGCGTCGGTGTGCCGCCGCCGACGTGCACCTCGGTGAGCTGCACGCGGCCCAGCGCGCGCGTGTACAGGCTCCATTCCTTCAGCACACCTTCGACGTACGGGTCCGTCACCGTCGGGTCGCGGGTGATGAAGGTGTTGCAGCCGCAGTAGTGGCACAGGCTCTTGCAGAAGGGCACGTGCACGTAGAGCCCCGCGCCCTCACCCGCGGCGCGGCTGCGCTCCAACGCCGCCGAGAGGTGCGCGAGCCACTGCGCCTGGCTGGGCGCCTCCGTCCAGTAAGGCACGGTGGGGTAGCTGGTGTAGCGAGGTCCTGCGACGTCGTACTTGGCCAGCAGCGACGACAGGCTCATGGGGACTCTCCTCGGGGCGGGCTCGCCGTCACCAGCGCGGCGAGGGTGTCGATGAAGGCGGGCGCGGCGTTCGGCGCAGGCACCAGGACGAAGTGGGCGCCGCCGGCCTTCAGGAACGTGTCCTTGCCGCGCTGGCCCAGCTCTTCGAGCGTCTCCAGGCAGTCGGCCACGAAGGACGGACAGGCCACCGCCACGCGCCGCACGCCGCGCCCTGGGAGCGCCGCCAGCACGTCGTCGGTGAAGGGCCCAATCCAGCTCGTGCCTTTGAGGCGCGATTGGAAGGCGGTGGTGAAGGCCGTGACGCCCGCGGCCTGGGCGATGGCGCGCGACGTCGCGAAGCACTGCGCGCGGTAGCAGTCGCGCGACGCGGGGCCCAGCGGCGCGCATTCCCCGGGGCAGGTGGAGCTGCCCATCGCGCAGACCTTCTTCACCTGGCGCACCGGTAGTCCGTGGTAGCTGAAGACGACCTGGTCCACCGTGCCTTCGGCCAGGGCCGCGCGCAGCCGCTCCGCGTACGCGGTGATGAAGCCGGCCGACGCGTGGAAGGGCGGCGCCACCGTCACGTCCAGCCCGCCGCCCGCTTTGGCCACCGTCTGGTGAAAGGCCGCCACCGTCGTGCCCGTCGTCGCGTCGGCGCGCTGCGGGTAGAGCGGCACCAGCGTGACGTGGCTGACGCCCTTCACCTTGAGCTGACTGACCGCCGCGCCCAGCGAAGGGTTGCCGTAGCGCATGGCCGCCACCACCTCGGCGTCCGGCAGTCGCTGGGCCAGCGCGTCGGCCTGCGCGCGCGTGTGCAGCAGCAGCGGCGAGCCGTCCTTCGTCCAAATCTGCTGGTACGCGTGCGCCGAGCGCTTGGGCCGAAACGGCAGAATGATGAGGTGGAGCAGCAGCCAGCGCAGCAGCGCGGGCAGGTCCACCACCTTGGGGTCCGACAAGAACTCGGCCAGGTAGCGCCGCACCGCGGGCACGGTGGGCTCGTCGGGCGTGCCGACGTTCACCAGGACGACGCCGCGCTTGGCTTGGGTCGTCATGCGTCAGTCCGGCCTTCGAAACTGAAAGCCCCGCCCGCCGACGGTCAGCAGGTACTTGGGCGCGCTGGGGTCCGGCTCGAAGAGGCCGCGCAGGCGGTGCACGAAGTCGTCCACCAGCCGGTCCGACGGAAACGAGTCGGCGCCCCACACCTCCTCGAGAATTTCGGCGCGGGACAGCAGCCGCTCGTGGCTCTTGTCGAAGAGCTCCATCAGCCGCAGCTCCTTGTCGCCCAGCGTCAGCGTGCCCTCCCGCGTCAGCGCCTGGCCCGTGTCGAAGCGCACCCACCACGCCCCCAGCGTGAGCACCTTGGCCTTGGCCTGCACGTCACCCGAAGCGCGGCGCAGCAGCGCGCGAATGCGGGCCAGCAGCTCCAGCACGTCGAAGGGCTTGGTGAGGTAGTCGTCGGCGCCACAGTCCAGCCCGCGAATCTTCGACTGCGTCTCCGAGCGCGCCGTCAGCATGAGCACCGGGCAGCGCAGCCCCGCATCCCGCGCCTCGCGCACGAGCTGAAAGCCTTCGCCGCCGGGGAGCTGCACGTCCACCACCGCCAGCGAGAGGCCCGGGACCTTCAGCGCGGCGCGGCCTTCGGCGAACGTCGCCGCCGACGCCACCGCGTAGCCCGCATGGCGCAGGTTGAGCACCACCAGGTCGCGCACCAGCGCCTCGTCTTCGATGACGAGCAGCTGCTCACCCATGCACCACCTCCCGCGCCGACGTCGCCGGCAGCACCTTGAGCGTCAGCGTGAAGCGCGCGCCGGTGCCGGCCCCGTCGCTCGCCGCGGTCAGCTCTCCGCCCATTTGCCGCGCCAGCTGCCGGGCGATGTAGAGGCCCAGGCCGCTGCCGTGCGCCGTGCCCTTGCCGCCCCCGCGCTCGAAGGGCTCGAAGAGGCGCTCGGCTTCCTTCGCGTCGAAGCCTTGGCCGAAGTCGCGCACCGTCAATGCCCAGCGGCCGCCGGTCAGCGCTTCGGACAGCTCCGTCTTGCCACCGCCGTACTTCCTCGCGTTGTCGAGCAGGTTCTCCAGCACCACGTGCACCGCGTCGCGGTCACACTGCACCAGGCAGGGCGCCGCCGGGGTGTAGACGACTTGCTCGTTCGGGAAGGTGGCGCGCCGGTGACTCAAGATGTCGCCCACCAGCGCGTCGGTGAGGACGGTCTCGCTGCGCGCGGCCTGGCGCACCACCGCGCGCTGAAAGGCGAGGAAGGACTCGACGAGGTGCTCGAGGCGATCGCACTCGGCGATGCCCTGCGTCAGGTACTTGCCCTGGAGCTCGGCTGGAATCGAGCCCGCCCCCAGGCTCTGCAGCAGCATTCGCACCCCGGCGATGGGCGTCTTCAGCTGGTGGCTGGTCAGCTGCAACATGGTCTTCAGGCGCCGGTTCTCGTCCTGGCGCTTGCGGGCGATGAGGAAGAGCACCACCGTCAGCGCCGCCACCAGCACGCCGGCGAGCGTCGACTCACCCGTCACCATGAAGAGCTGCCGCTCGGTGGTGGCCGTCAGCTGCTGCAGCTCCACCGCGCGGGCGGCGGGGTCGAGCGCGTCGAACTGCTCCCGCGCCAGCGTGTCCGCCCGCAGAATGTTGCGGCGGACGAGCACCGACCACCACGCCAAGAGCGGCCCGACGCTCGCCAAGGCCACGCCGAAGCCCACCACGTCGAGGTTGCGGCGAAGCCAGGCTGTGAAGCGGGAGTGCATGGCCTCTTCGTCCCCTAATTCGCCAGCGCCTGCACCAACGCGTCGACGTGCGCCGTGGTGTGCGCGGCGGACAGGAAGCCCACTTCGTACGCCGACGGCGGCAGGTAGAGGCCCACGTCGAGGAAGCCCGCGTAGCGCGCCTTGAAGCCTTGGACGTGCGTGGGGGTGATGGCCTCGGCCCGCGTCGGCAGAGCGTGGCTTCGGTCGAAGTACGGCCAGAAGAGGCTGCCGGTGCGCTGCAGCGTGAAGGGCGCCTGGGGCAGCGCCGCCACCTTCGCGTCGAGGTGGGCGCCGAGCTTCTCCAGCGCGCGATACGGCTCGCCGGTGCGCAGCACCTCGAGCGTGGCCAGGCCCGCCGCCAGCGCCACCGGGTTCCCCGCCATGGTGCCGGCTTGGTACACGCGGCCCAGCGGGGCGAGGCGGTCCAGCACGTCCGCCCGGCCCACCACCGCACCCACCGGCAGCCCGCCGCCGATGATTTTGCCCAGCGTGGTGAGGTCCGG
>JALHOS010000183.1 GCA_022842905.1 Myxococcaceae bacterium
CCGCCGACCCCTACGCTGCCCGCCGCGCCGCCCGCGCCTGCCGCGCCGCCGCCTGCGTCTTCCGCGGCGCCGGCGTCAGCGACCGGATCTTTGAGGATCGGCAACAGCTCGTCGCCGCAGGACGAGGCCAAACACGCCACCAGCACCACCACGAGGGTTCGAGTCTTCACGCGTTGCTCCCGGGCCGCACGAACGACGCGCGCCTTGTACGCGCGTCGCCGCGGCGCTGAGAAGGGGCGCAGGCGTAATGTTCGAGCGCGAAGGTTTCTCGGCTGCTGAGAGCGATCGGCCGACACCCGCCGCTACGTCGCCAGACTCCAGCTGCCCTGCCGAACGTCGCGTAGCAGCTCCGCGGCGCGCTTCGACGTGAAGGTCGCCAGCTCCACCTCGCGCTGCTCGGCGTAGCCGCTCTTGAGCTCCACCGGCGTGTACCCCGGGTGGCACATCAACTCGACGAGCGGCCCTTGGGGGAGCGTCGCGAGGTCCTGCTCGAGCTGCGCGAGGGTCCAATAGGCCTGCGTGCCCGCATCACCGAGGAACGCGTCGTTGGTGCGGACGCCCAGCGCCCGAAGCGCCGCGCGCATGCCCGGGGAGATCGATCGAACCGGCAGACCCCGCGCCTTCGCCGCCTGCGCCACGCCTTCGAGCACGTTCGGGTGTGTGTGGAGGTGCTTGTGGACGTCGACATGCGTGGCCTCGCGCCCGAGCAGCGCCCGCAACCGATCGAGCTGCGCCAGCGTCTCGTCGTGGACGAAGCTTGCCGACAGCGTCCCGGCCGTCCCTTCGTCGAGCGCGCGCCCGTCGCTCACCGCGCTCCAGCGGGCCAGGTTCAAGTGCAGCCCCACCGACAGTCCGTGGGCGTCCTTCGCGGCGTCCTCGCTGAAGGGCGTGTTCACCATCATCGTCGTCGAACTCACCACGCCTTCGCGCATGGCTCGGGCGATGCCCCGCGTCACCTGCGGCTCGTAGCCGAAGTCGTCCGCGTTGATGATGAGGTGCGGCGTCACGGCTTGGGCTTGAGCTTCCCCGCGTTCCCAGACGTCGGCGGCGCCGGCTTCTTCGTGGCCTTGAGCCCGAGCTCGGGAATGTCAGTGAGCAGGAGGCCTTCGAACGGCTCCGTCAGCTCGGCCTTCGTCGCCTTCGCGCCGCTCGCGCCGGGGAGCGCGGCCAGCCCCGAGGAAGCCGGAGTGAACGCGCCACCGGGCCCACCCATCGGTCCGCCGAGGGCCCCACCCATCATCGCGCCGCCGCCGCCGCCGCCCCAGCAGTCCAGGTTCGGATCGAACGGGCGCCAGGTGATGTAGCGCCCCTGGAAGCGGTTCTCCTTCGCGGGGCCTGGCGTCTTCGCTTGGGGCGTGCCGCCGCCGACGGGGCCGACGGCCTTGAACACCACGTCGTCCGCGAGCGTGTCCTTCGTGTAGCGCAGGTGTAGCCGCGTCACCGTCGCCTCGCGCGCGAACTTGGCAATGTCCTCGTCCGTCTTGATGCCTGGCAGCACGTTCACGCCCAAGTACTTCGCGAGCGGATCGTCCACCGGCTCCGGCGGTGGGCAGGGGTCGCAGGTGACGCCGTAGATGCCGCCGCCCACCAGCGCCTGCGGAGGCGGCAGGGCGCCCTTCCACGAGAACTCGGTGATGGCGGCGAGCGGCTCCTTCGCCCAGACCTTCTCCAAGAGCTTCGCGTAGTACGCCCCGAACATGGGCCGCACGCGGCGCTCGAGCTCCACGTTCGTCGGCACGAGCACGTTGGGCCGGTTCGCCACCTCGTAGCGCTCCTTCGAGACGACGGTGACGATCAGATCCTGTGTGCCGCCGCTGTTCACCAAGCCCAGGCGCACGGGCAGCTCGAAGCGCTCGCTGTCGTAGTGGAAGCGCAGCGGCGACAGCACGGCCTGGCCGTCGACGAGCTGCACCTTCTTCACGTCGACCTTCGCGACGAAGAACTTCCAGTTCCCCTGGATGTAGGGCTTGAGCAGCGGCGCGGCGTTCTGGGGGATCTTGTACTTCTGCTCCTTGAGCCAGATCTCGAGCCCGGTGGCGTCCTTCGCCGACAGAATGACGATGTCGTACTCGGCGACGCTGAACTTCGCCTCGACCTTCACGCCCAGATCCTTCGGCAGCCCCGTGGGCGCCGCCATCGACGGAGGGCCACCCCCGGCCATGGCGGCCATGGGCGGCGGCGGCGGGCACTCGCCGGGAAGTGCGTACTCGACCAGCCGTGGCGCGGTGATGGTGTCCATGCGCGCGAACGCGGACTTGGGCAGCGTCTTCACGTTGTCCTTGGCCAGCACCACCGGCACCGGCACCACCATGGCGAAGTTCTCTGGCGGGCCTCGGTAGTTGTTCTGCATGGCCAGCACCGTCGTCGTGCCTTGGCGCAGCAGGTTCACCTGCGTGGCGTCGTTGAACAGCTCGGCGCCGGCACCGGACACGTAGAAGCCGCAGAACGCGGCGGCGGCGAAGGGGACGGACAGCGTCGCGACGACGGCCAGGCGGAGGAGGGCTCTCATGGAGCCGCCGCTTGTAGCCCAGCTCAGTCTGGCTCGCGCGTGCGGACCTGCAGGTTGAGCGGCGACTCGGGGGCGGCTTCGTAGCGCTGCGTCACTCGGCTCCAGGCGCGTCGCTCGCAGCGAAGTGTGAAGCGCTCGGCGTCCACCGTGTACACGTTGTAGCCGCAGGCCACGTGCAGGTCGGTGCCGCTCCCGGCGTTGAACACCGTGCGTCGAGCCGTGCGCACCGAGTAGGGCCGGTGCATGTGGCCGTGCAGCACCACGTCCACCGTCACGTCGGCGCGATCGACGAGGGCCATGAGCGCCAGGTCGTCCCGCATGCCGTGGCTGCGCTTGTCCCGGCTGCCGTCGGAGCGCAGCAGGCCGTAGTGCAGGGCGAGCACGACGAACTGCGTGCTGAGTGAGCGGTCCGTCAGGATCTGCGCCAGCGCGTCGAGCTGGGCTTTGCCCACCAGGCCCGAGCTGTCGACGAGCGACGTCGGCCGGCAGACGTCGATCGCCACCAGCGTCACGCCGGGCCCCAGGCGCTTGACGAACGGGAACCGCCCGCCTTCACAGAGCGCGCCGAAGTGCTTTTCGAAGGCGCCGGCCTGGCTCGACACGTAGCGATCGTGGTTCCCCGGAATCACCGTGAAGCGCGAAGGCTCGCGCAGGCGGTGGCCGAAGAGCTGCGCGCAGCGGGTGAGCTCCTCGTCTCCGGACACGCCGGTCAGATCGCCCGTACACAGGGCGTGGTCCACCCCCAGCTCGTCCACGTCCGACAGCAGCTTGGCGATGCGCTCGTCGCTGCCGGCGAAGTCTCGGCCTCGGCCCATGCCGGTGAAGCTCGCGACGGCGGCCAGGCGCTTGAGCGCGAAGCCCTGGCTCAGCGGGAAGCGGGTGACGTGAATGTCGGAGAAGTGGGCGAGCTTCATTCGGAGGCCTCGGCGTTGACGGTGGCGCGAAACACGGCCCCGGCGCCGCTCAGCGCAGCCGGGCCTTCGTCCGCCGCGAGGAACACCGACTGCCCGCGGTGCAGGCTGAGTGTTTGGTCGCCGCAGCGCACCGCCACCTCGCCCTGCACGCAGAAGAGAAGGTCGGCGCTCCAGCGCTCGACGGTGAGCGGCGCGGCGTGGGTCAGCTCGAGCTTCGACAGCCGGAAGTCCCAGATCGGCGCGGCGTACACCTGCTCGCGCCCAACCGAAGGCCGCAGTACGCGGGCTGGCGCCGCGTCGAACACCAACACCCGCAGCAGCTCGTCGACGTCGACGTGTTTGGGGGTCAGCCCGCCGCGCAGCACGTTGTCGGAGTTGGCCATGAGCTCCACCGCCGTCCCGTGCAGGTACGCGTGGAGGTTCCCCGCGGGCAGGTACAGCGCCTGGCCGGGCTCGAGCGTCAGCAGGTTGAGCAGGAGCGCACCAACGAGGCCGACGTCCGACGGGTAGGCCCGCGCGAGTCGACGCGCCCAGAGCAGCTCCTTCTCGAAGCCTGCGACCTCACGCTCGACCGCCGCGCCGACCGCCTGCACGAGGCTCGTTCGTTCACCGTGCGGCAGCGTCAGGACCCAGCGGAAGAGCCTCTCGAGCGCGCCCGCTGCACCGCCCTCCAGCGCGCCGAGGTGGACACGCAGCGCCGGCACGTCGAGGCCCCGCAGCAGCCGCGCCGTGTCCGCCGCAGGACGAAAGCCACACAGCGCGTCGAAAGGCGTCAGCGCGCAGACGAGCTCTGGCTTGTGGTTGGCGTCCTTGTAGCTGCGCGTCGGGGCTGCCCGAGGCATGCCGGCGGCTTCTTCTCGGGCGAAGCCGGCCTCGGCCTGCGCTTTCGAGGGGTGCGCTTGGAGCGAGAGCGGCTGCTCGACCGCGAGCACCTTGAGCAAGAACGGCAGCGTCCCGCCCGAGCGGCTCGCAGTCGCGTGGCCGAGCGTGCGCAGTGGGTTCGCGGCGACGAGCGCGTCGAGCGCGCCGGCCCCTTCGGCGATCGACGGCGCCGACGGGTGCGCGCCGAGCCACAGCTCGGCCTCTGGGGCGCCCGTCGGCGCACGACCGAGCAGCTCGCTCAGCGCCGTCGTGCTGCCCCACGCGTAGGGCTGAATCCGGTTCTCGAGCCGCCACATCGTCAGCCGCGCAACTTCGTTGAAGCGGAGGGTCTGGGCAACGTGCAAGAAGCCCGGCCCAACGGCTTCGTGCGGAATGTGTTGACGTCCTCAACTTCTAGATTATGTCTAAAGCCGTCATGAGTCTGGAGCTCGCGCAGCGCCTCAAAGCCAGCGGCATTCAGCCGTCCGCGCAGCGACTGGCGGTGGCGGAGTACGTGCTGACCACCGAAGACCACCCTTCGGCGGATCAGGTGCTGGCGCAGGTGCAGGCGCGGCTGCCCATGGTGTCGCGGGCGACCGTCTACAACACGCTGCACACCTTCGTGGCGTCGGGGCTGCTGCGGCAGCTGGTGCTGGCCGAGGGGCGCGTGGTGTTCGACCCCAAGCTCGAGCCGCACCACCACTTCGTGGACGACGAGACGGGGGAAATCGAAGACGTGCCCTGGTCCGCCGTGCAGGTCGGCGACGTGAGCCGGCTCAAGGCGTACGACGTACGGGAGTACATGGTCGTCATGCGCGGGACGCGGCGCGGTCCACGCAAGGCCAAGAAGAGCGCGCCAGAGACGAAGCCTTCACCCAAGCCGGGCAAGACGTAAGGCGCCGGCATTCACCGCAGCACCCACCCAAACGCAGGACGAACGAGGAGCAAACCCATGTTGGTTCCAGGACAGCAGTCCCCCGAGTGGAAGGCCAAGGCGTGCGTGTCGATCGAGAAGGGCAAGGAGTTCAAGGACCTCTCGAACAAGGACTACGCCGGCAAGTGGCTGATCCTCTACAGCTACCCGAAGGACTTCACGTTCGTCTGCCCGACGGAGATCGTCGAGTTCGACAAGAAGCAGAAGGACTTCGCTGACCGCGGCGCCGTCGTCGTCGGTGGCAGCACGGACAACGAGCACTCCCACCTGGCGTGGCGGCAGCACCACGCGGACCTCAAGGGGCTGACGCACCCGCTCGTGTTCATCAACCCGGCCATGGCGCAGGGCTTCGGCCTGCTGCACCCGGGCGCCGGCGTGGCGCTGCGCGCGACCTTCATCATCGACCCGAACGGCGTGGTTCGCTACGCGACGGTGAACGACCTGAGCGTCGGCCGCAACATCGACGAAGTGGTGCGCGTGCTCGACGGCCTGCAGACGGACGAGCTGTGCCCGTGCAACTGGAAGAAGGGTGAAGACACCCTGACGCAGAAGATGAAGAAGGCGAGCTGAAGCGCGCTTTCGCTCTTCGAAAGCCAGTCCGTCGGCCTCTCCGCGCGTCCAGTCCCTTGTTGGGTGGGGGCGAGGAGGGGCCGTCGCTTTTCGAGCAGCGCAGCACCCCCACCCGACGAAGGAGAAGAACGCCATGGAACGCATCAACCAACTCCGAGAGGCGCTGCCGGACGCGGCGCGGGACATCAAGATCAACCTCCAGAACGTGCTGGGGCCCGGGTCGCTGTCGCCGGCGCAGATCTGGGGCACGGCGCTCGCTTCGGCCTACGCGGCGCGCAACGACAAGCTCAAGGACGCGGTGCTGGCCGACGCGAAGGCCGCCGGCGTGCCCGACGCGACGCTGGACGACGCGAAGGCCGCCGCGGTGCTCATGGGCATGAACAACGTCTTCTACCGGTTCCGCCACGCCATCGGCAAAGACAGCTACGGGCAGATGCCGGCGCGGCTGCGCATGTTGCGGACGACGCAGGTGGCGTCGACGAAGCCGGACTTCGATCTCTTCTGCTTCGCCGTCAGCGCGATCAACTTCTGTGAGAGCTGCATGCAGGCGCATGAGAAGGAAGCGCTCGAGGGCGGGCTGTCCGAAGCGCAGGTGCAGGACGCGGTGCGAATCGCCGCGACGATGAACGCGGCCGCGGTGGCGCTGGAACTCTGAGGTCGTGGGGGGCCGGGCCGTGGACGAGGCTCGGGGGGCGCCGTCGAGCTCCGGTCCGATACCGCAGGGCCGCCTGGGCTGTTCGTCGCCTCGGGGGACTGGGGAGCCGCCTTTCACCCCGTGAGGGCTAGCCTCCGCCATTCCTCAATTCCCCGTCGGGCGTACTAGACGACCCCGGCGTGCGCCCGCTCCGTTCCCAGCCCTGGCCCCAGCTCGTCGGCGCCTTCACGTTCCGCGCGAGCTGCAACGCGGCCATGGTGTGGCTGGCGCTGTTCGGCGAAGCGCGCCCGGCGCCGACCCTGCCCGACGCGCTGCTGCCGTACGTGCCCTACGTCGGCCTCGTCGATCGCTACAACTACTGGCTCTGGCTGGCCGCCTACGTCCCCGTCGCCCTCGCACTGTGGCGCGCCGACGTGCACCGCTTCCTTCGCTACATGGTCAGCTCAGGCCTGCTCGCGCTCTTGCGCGGCGTCTTCATCTTCGTGACGGGCTTGGGCCCGGTGCGCGGGCAAGACGTGCACGCGGGCTTGTCCGACGAGGCGCGGGTCAAGGCGTTCTTCGAGCTGGTCAGCCCCTTCGGCTTCTTCGCGCAGGACGGCGGCGCGCGGCTGTACCTCACCAAGGACCTCTTCTTCTCCGGCCACACCGCGACCACGTTCCTGCTGCTGCTCTACGTCTGGCCGTGGCCGCGGCTGCGCGTGTGGATGCTCGTGGCCCACGTCCTCGTGGTGCTCAGCGTCTTCCTGGCGCACCTGCACTACACGCTCGACGTGCTCGGGGCGTACGCCGTCACGTTGGCGCTCTTCGCGGTGCGGGAGGGCGTCTTGGACGTCCGGCGCGGGGCCTCGCCTTGAGCGCCTTGGGGGCGCCGAGCGACTCACGGTGGAATCGCCGGCAGCGTCGACCACGCCCCTGGTCGTCCGCTCGCCGTGCACACCCAGCCGGTCGGCGCGCCAGGGCTGGGCGCGGCGTTGAGCACCCGCTGCCCGACGACGTAGCGGCCCGTGCCAGTGGGCGGACCCGTGCGCAGCCAGTCGCCGGCGCGCACGGCGAACGTGTCGCCCCCCAGGTACACCGCCCCCTGCGTCCCGCGGCCGTCCACGTCCCGCACACTGAGCGCTTCCGCGTCGCCGAACTGGTCCAGGAACACGAAGGGCACGTCGAGCCCCGCGTCGTTCCCGCGGTAGCGCACCTCACCGAGCGAGATCTGTCCGCCGCCCCCGCCGTCGACACCGCCGTACACGCGGTCGTAGCGCAGCGCGCTCGTCGTCGCCGCGCGGGAGCCGCTGAGCACTTCGACGCGGTCGATCGACACCTGCGCGGCATGGGCGATGGTGAGCGCTTCGCTCCGCTGGCCGCTGAGCACGACCAGGCGCGCCCGCAGGGAGGCCTGGTGAGAGATGGCGAGCGGGCGGTCGCCGCCGTGCAGCCGCAGCGTGTCCACCGTGAAGTCGCCCGACGCGAACAGGGCGCAGTGCTCTCCCGCGCAGTCCGCGACGACGCTCCCGAGGTGGTTGACCCCCAGCGGAACGGTCGCGTTCTCGACCGACGCTTCGATCGCCGAGTCCACGCTGGCTCCGGTGGCGACGAAGCGGCCCTGCACCTTGTCGACCACGTTGCCGTCGACGCTGAACCCCACGTCCGTCGCGTAGCGAACGAAGAGCACTCCCGCCGAGAAGCCGTCGCCCGCGGCGCCTTCGAAGGTGCAGCGCCGCGCGGACCGGAGCGCCAGGAGCGAGCCTTCGAGGGAGCCCGCCGCCATCGTCCCTTGGACCCAGCCGAAGTGGCACAGCGCGTTGTCCACGGCTCCCGCGTCTGGCTCCAGCGCCACCGAGAGGTACCGAATGGGTTTGTGGTTGGCCACCGCGTCGATGCGGCCGAAGCGGCTGTGGCGGCAGCCGACGACCACCTCAGCGCTCCCGGCCGACGCGCCGCCCCCGTAGGTCTGCCGGCCGTTCATGCGCTCCGCCCGAATGTCGCCGAAGACGCCGTGGTCCGCCCACATGACGAAGCGCCCGGCGGCGAGGTTCTCGAACTCCGACGTCATCGTCACCATCGCGAGCGGCGTGTGGTCGAACGCCAACGCGGCCAGCTCGGTCTGGCCGGGCACGCCGAGCCCGACGAAGCGCGCGTGCCCCGTCAGCGTCAACCGGCTGCCGCCCTGGAAGACGAGCGCGATGGGCGCCGCTCCAATCGACGTCTCACACCGCGCGCCGGCCTCGACCAGGTCGAAGCGCGCGTGGGCGAAGTGGAAGTGGACGCCGCTCGCCGTGACGCGGGCGCAGGTGCCCAGTCGGTAGCGGCCGGAGAACACCACCGGCAGCGAGCTCGCTGCTGACCACGCCGCGGCCGCGGGCACGAAGGGCGCACAGTCGCCGGTCCCGACGTCGAAGCCCGCCGGCAGGAAGCTCTCGAAGCGTCGGCCCGCTGCGGCGTCACCTCCGGCTGGCCCAGTCGGGCCCGTCGCACCGGTCGGGCCAGGCGGCCCGAGGTCACCGATGGCGCCGGTGCTGCCTGCTGGTCCGGTGGCGCCGGTGGGCCCAGGCTCCTGCTTCGGCGGACAGCCGCACAGGAGCACCAACGCGATCGCCACCAGCCCCGGCCGCGCCAAGAGGCGGGTGCGCGCAGGCGACCGAGGTGGGGTGTTGGGCATGCGCCGAACGTTATCGCCGAAGCGACCAGCTCACGCGCGCGAGTTGGGCGAACCTCGCAGCCTCCGTCTGCGCAGCTCGCTGCGACCGCCGCGGCTCGACGGAGCGCACCGCAGCTCGACGCAGCGTCGTCATCCACCACGCCTCAGAAAAGCAGGCCGAACCCTCGTCCCGTGCCGTCAGCGCCGCTTCCCGTGGCCGACGCGCTCGCGCCGCCGCGTCTCGAGCCTGCCCTTGGGCCCCTGCTGCGCGAGCCACTCGAGCTCCTTGTTCAACTGCACCCAGCTGTCGAAGCGGGGCTGGGGCAGGGTGCCGTCGTCGAGCGCGGCCTTCACTGCGCAGCCCGGCTCCGCGTCGTGCTGGCAGTCGCCGAAGCGGCAGCGAGTCGCCAGCGCTTCGATGTCGTCGAACGTCTTGGCGACGCCGTCGCCGGCTTCCCACAGCTGCACCTCTCGCAGGCCCGGCGTGTCGATGATCGCCCCGCCTTGGGGCAGCGCGAAGAGCTGGCGGTGCGTCGTCGTGTGCCGGCCCTTGCCGTCGTCGCGCGTGCCCTGCGTCGACATGACCTGCATGCCCAGCACCCGGTTGACCAGCGTCGACTTGCCGACGCCGGAGCTGCCCAGCACGGCCACCGTCTTCCCGTAGCCGAACACGTCGGCCAGCTCGTCGACGCCGCTGCCGAGCAGCGCGCTGACGGTGTGGATCCGCGCGTCGCGGCTGACCGCGCGCACTGCCGCGAGCCGCTCCGCGACGTCGGGGCAGGTGTCTTGCTTGTTGAGCGCGACGACAGGCGTGGCGCCCCCTTCCCAGGCCAGCGACAAGAACCGCTCGAGCCGCCGCACGTTGAAGTCCTGGTCCAGCCCCATCACCACCAGCACCGTGTCGATGTTCGTCGCCAACACCTGCGGCGCGGTCGACGTGCCCGGCACCTTACGGGTGAAGGTCGTCCTTCGAGGGAGCACCGCGGTGACCAGCGCCTCGCCGTCGCGCTCCGGCAGCCGCGCGGCCACCCAGTCGCCGACGGCCGGGAGCTCACCCAGGCTCGCCGCGTGGTGGCGAATGCGGCCGCCCGTGCCGGCGACGAGCTCTCCGGTGTGGCAGAGCACCTTGAGCTGCTTGCGGTACACCAGGCTCACCCGCGCCGGCAGCAGGCCCTTCGCGGCGTAGGGGGCGAAGGCGAGCGCCAGCGCCGGCGTCCAGCCCAGCGCTTCCTTCCAGTCTTCGGGCGCGCGGGGCTTCTCGTCCGTCAGGGGCATGGGCGCCGCCTGACAGCCGAAGTCGCGGCGCTCTGACGGCCGGCGGTTACGACGGGTACCCCACCATGACGTTGGCCTGGGCGTCGTAGACCTTGAGCCGGAAGTTGGCCGACACGTCCTTCCACGCCCACGACGTCTGCCCGGGGTGCTGGAGCTCGGGCACGCCCTTCATCGTCTCTTCGAGCCGGTAGAACGGGATCGCCGCGTTCAGGTGGTGCACGTGGTGGAAGCCGATGTTGGCGGTGAACCAGTGCATGACGGGGCTCATGACGAAGTAGCTCGAGCTGTCCAGCGCCGCGCCCGAGAAGCTCCACTCTTCGCGCGAGGGCATGAGCGCGTTGGGGAAGTTGTGCTGCGCGTAGAACAAGTACGCGCCCGCGGCGCAGCCGACGGCCATGGGAATCAGCCAGCCGAACACCCAGGCGTCGCCGTGGCCGGTCGAGATGAGCAGGCCGCCCACGCCGTAGCAGAGCACCAGCGACAGCGGGCCCGCCCAGTGTTTGGTCGGGTTGCGCAAGAACGGGCTGATGCACATGCCCAGCGTGAAGACGGTGAAGACGGCCAGCAGCATGTTCAGCGGGTGGCGCACCAGCTTGTACATGAACTTCTGCGCGCCGCTCATCTGCCCCCACATGGCGGTGGTGACGACGGGGTAGCTGCCAATGTGTGAGCCGACGAACTTGGCCGTGTGCGCGTGGTGGTAGTTGTGCGTCTCGCGCCAGACGGACGGCGGCGTGAGGATCGCCTCGCCGAAGAGGAAGAACAGCAGCTGCGCCGGCTTCGACTGCCGCAAGATGGCGCCGTGCTGGAAGTCGTGGAACAGGCAGAACATGCGGACGATGGTGAGGCCTTCGACGAGCGCGAAGGCGAGCCGCAGCGGCCACCACGGCGAGAGCACCGCGCCGGCGCCGAGCCCCACCAGCACGCCCAGCGTCGACAGCGTGTACCACCAGCCCTTCGCCACGTTCTCGTCCGTGTACGCGCGCGTAGCGAGCAGCAGCTCCTTCTCGGTCCGGCGACCCGACACAGGCGGCGTCACCGCGCTCGAGGGCGCCGCGGCGACGGGCGGCGGTGCGGACACGTCCGAGGAGAGCGACTGTGCGGCAGGCGTCATGCCGCGGCGCGCTAGCACAGCTGGCTTCGCCGAGAAAACCCCAGCCTTCTCCTGACCTTTCGCAGGGTTGACGACCGGGTGAGAACAGTCCAAACGCCCTGCGCGTTCATGGCGTGGACTGACGGCTGGCTCGGGCGGCTCATTCGCAGCGAAGCGGAGGCTGCGGCTCGGCCGATCGCGCCGATGGCCTGGGCGCAGGCGATGGATCTGGAACGACCGCGGGCGCGGGCGCGGCGCTACGTCAAGCGTGTGCAGCGCGAGTCGGGGCTCGTGTACGGCACGCCAGCCGCGGGGACGGACACCGCCAGCTCCGACGAAGAGCGGCTGTTCGAAGCGGTGTTGCGGGCATTTTGTCGCATGGCGCTCGACGTCTTTGCGCTGGCTGGCGCACCGAAGGACTCGGCGGGTGAGCGCACGCTCGCGTGCTTCCTTGCGCTCGTCGACGAGCTCGACGACGCCGCCGACGTCTTCGGCCGGCTCGGAGGAAAGGCCGGGGCGGCGCAGCGGCGCTGGCGCGTGGCCGAGAAGAAGCTCGAAGAGCGGGTGCTGTCGCTGGCCGCGGACCCCTACTACGGGCTGGTGCTGCACAACGGCGCCGTCTACGCCGACGCCCACGCGTTCGGTCGCATCGCGACGGCGCTGGCGCTGGCCGACCGGTTCCCTCGTGACGAGGTGTCGCGCGCGGTCGGCTTCCTGGCGCGGCAGAAGGCGCAGCTGGTGCGGGTGCTGGTGGGGCTCGTGTGCGCCGAGCGCAAGCCCAGCTTCCCGACGCGGCGGGCGGTGCTCCGGCAGATCGACGATCTGCGGCTGCCGTCGGCGCTCGCGGAAGAGACGACGGAGTTCGCGCGGCGGGCCTTCGAGCGGCGCCCCGCACTGTCCGGCCTGCTCGAGGACGTCCGCAGCCGCGACGCGAAACGGTTCCTGGTGGAGCAGACGGTGCTCGCTTCGCTGGTCGACGGACGCAGAAGCGCGCGGGAGCTGGAGTGGACCCACACGCTGGGCTCCCAGCTGGGGTTCGACGAGCGCGCGATGAGCGCCCTCGAGCTGGACATGGCCGAGTTCTACGCGCGGCACCGCGACGTGGTCGACGTGTTCACGCTGGCGCAGGGCGCCGAGGTGCTGGGAGAGGAGCTGGTCGACGACATGAGCCGCGCCGTCCGGAAGAACAGCCGGGCGCTGATGAAGGGGATCCGCGAGACCGGCGAGCTGTCGGTGCTGCTCGCCCGCGCGGCCCGAGGGCAGAAGCTGTCGGCGGACGACAAGCGGAAGATGCGCTCGCAGTTGATCGACGTGGCCAAGGCGGTGCCGGCGCTGGCGATCTTCGCCGCGCCTGGTGGCGTGCTGCTGCTGATCGCGCTGGCGAAGGTGATGAAGGTCGACATGCTGCCCAGCGCGTTTCGCGAAGCTGAGGACGACGGGCGTCAGCGCGGCCCGTCGAGGTAGCCGGTTCGACGCCGTTCGTGGCCCCGGTGCTTCACCGTCGCGTCGCCCGACGCCTGATGGGCTCGCCCAGCCGAGACGTAGCGATGCAATCGGCGCGGGCAGTCGCACGACTTGCCGTGCGGCGCACTGAGCCGGACGCAGGTCACCAAGCGATTCGTGAGCGGCGAGGTGTCTGGCCCAAAGGGACGGCTCGACGAGCGGATCAACCTGTTCGGCGATGCGCCAGTCCTCGTGCGCGGCGAGTGCGTGGCGCTCTCCTCGGTCGAGCTTGGCTTTGAATGAGGTGAGCGCGGGCTCGCCGCAGTCCGCGGGCGGGCGAAGGGCCACGGGTCCGGTGCAGACCGATGATGACGGCTGCCTTCACTCGCGGAGCGGCAAGCCACGCGCCTGGGAGGGCCGTTCAGCACGGCAGCGCTGTGCGCCGCCGTTCGCCAGCGTACCGGTGTCCAGCGTGGCCACTGACGCACGTGGAAGGCGGGCCAGACCCTTGAGCGCGCTGCTCCTCCGCTCGGTCCGCAGCACTGCATTCGGGACGCCTCGCGGGCCCGACTGGCATTCGTCGACGGGCACGCCTGCAGGCGCTCACTCACCTCTCCGGTGGTTGGACTAGAACCGCCACCTCTCACCGCTCCCCGGGGTCCAGCATGTTTACCGCTCAGCGTTTGGCCGTCCTCAGCACGCTCACCGTTCTCGTTGCCTGCGGCGAACCGCCTGTCGGCCCCATCGTCGGTGACGGTGGGTCGGGTGGAATGATGGGCGGCGGCGCAGGGGCCGGTGGTGCCGGAGGAAGTGCGGGCTCGGGTGGTGCCGCGGGTGCCGGCGGTGGCTCGGCCGGTACCGGTGGTGCTGCGGGCGTCGGCGGTGGCTCTGCTGGTTCGGGTGGTGTCGCCGGAACGGCCGGATCCGACGCGGGTTCGGCCGGCGCAGGTGGCGCGGCCGGGTCCGACGGTGGCTCCGCGGGCGCGGGTGGTTCGGCAGGCGGCGGT
>JALHOS010000184.1 GCA_022842905.1 Myxococcaceae bacterium
TCGAGGCCGAGGTGCGGCGCACGGCGGCGGACGCTGTGCGGGTGCTCGCGCGGTGGGAGACGGAGGGCTCGACGCTCCAAGCCGTGTGGTTCGCCGAAGAAGACCGCCGGTCGCTACGCGCGCTCTTGCGAGGGGCGGTGAGCGCTGCGCCGGCGGCGGCGCGGCTGTCCGGTTTGGTGCCCAGCCCGCTGCTGCCCAACCGTGCCCTCGAGTTACTCGCGCGCTGCGCGACGCCGCGGGACGTCGTCGGGCAGCTGATCCTGCTCCACCACCCCGAGGCGTCAGCGCTCTCGCCGCTCGTGGCCCAGGCGCAGCCCGGGCTGCTGGAGCTGGAGCTGGTGCTGCTGCGGGGCATGGCGAGGAGGGGGCTCGAGGCTGCCGGTCGCGGCGACGACAACCTGCGGGCGTACGTGGCTGCGCAGCTCGACTTGGGGAACGTGCAGACGGCGCTGCTGCTCGCCGGGTCGCCGATCGAAGCGGAGCCCACGGCGTTCTTCGTGGACGGGGGGCGGGCGCTGGGGCCGGAGGTCTTCGCGAAGGCCGCCGTCGCCGCGGACCTGGAGCACGCCGCACAGCTCCTCGAGCCGGCGCTGGCGACGTCGGTGTGGACGCCGCTCGTCCGTCAGCGGCTGCTCCCTGTTGGAACGCTGGAGCGGCGCGCGCTGGCCGCGGCGATTGCATGGCAGCGCACCGTCGGCCGGGCCGAACCGTTGAGCTCCGCCACCGCGCTGCGCTTCCTGCTGCGGCTGCGCGCGTGGCGGTTGGATCTGTCGCGGCTGGTCTGGGCGGCTGCCATGGGGGCGTCGCCGGCGATCGTCGAAGCGGAGCTGGTGACGCCATGGAGCTGAAGGTGCGAGTCGTCTGTCGACCGGAGGTGGGCTCGGGCTTCGCGCTGGCGGGCCTGCGCACGGTCGGGGCCTCGGACGCCGCGACGACGGCGCAGCAGCTCAAGGTCCTCGCGTCGGATCGCACCGTGGGCGTAATCCTGGTCGAGAGCCGCTTACACGCGGGCCTGCCGCGGGACCTGGTGACGCGGCTCGAGCGCAAGGGGCTGCCGGTGATCGCCACGTTCCCGTCGCCGCGGTGGGACGACCAGGGCGCGGCCGAAGAGGTGGTGCTGGAGATCCTCCGCCGAGCGATCGGCTACCGAGTGAGGGCGGTATGACGGGCCCCAAGCTCCGACGGGTGGTGGGCGCGCTGGCCGAAGCCAGCGGCATGCGAGACGCGGTGCTCAACGAGTTGGTGCGGGTCGGTGATGCGGGGCTCCTCGGCGAGGTCCTCCGCCTGACGGGTGACGTGGCGACACTGCAGGTCTTCGAAGAGACGTCGGGCCTGGCGCTCGAGGAGCCGGTGCTGCGGTCGAAGCAGCCCCTGTCCGTGCAGCTGGGCCCGGGCCTGTTGGGCGCGGTGATCGACGGCATCGGGCGGCCGCTCCAGGCGCTCGCGGCGGCGGGGGGCGACTTCATCGCGCCGGGCGTCGACGCGAGTACGCTGGATCCGACGACGCGCTGGGACTTCAGCCCCGTCGTCACCGTCGGACAGCAGGTGCGCGCGGGTGACGTGCTGGGGACGGTCCTCGAGAAGGGCCTCGTCCACCGGATCCTCGTCCCCCTCGGGAAGGAAGGGACGATCGAGCGCGTCGCGAGCGGCGCGGTGCGCACCGACGAGCCGGTCGCGTGGCTGCTCGACGGACCCACGTTGCACCTGTGGCAGCGCTGGCCCGTGCGGCGGACGCGGCCGGCTCGTGCCCGCCTCGCGTCGACGGAGCCGCTGCTCACCGGTCAGCGGATCTTCGACGTGCTGTTCCCGATCGCCGAAGGCGGCACCGTGGCCGTGCCTGGCGGCTTCGGCACCGGGAAGACCGTCATCGAGCAGTCGCTGGCCAAGTACGCGCAGGCCGACGTCGTCGTGTACGTCGGCTGCGGCGAGCGCGGGAACGAGATGGCGGAGGTGCTGCACGAGTTCGGCGCGCTGGTGGATCCGCGCAGCGGCCGGCCGGTGCTCGAGCGCACGGTGTTGGTGGTGAACACGTCCAACATGCCCGTCGCTGCCCGCGAGTCGTCCGTCTACCTGGGTCTCACCATCGCCGAGTACTTCCGCGATCAGGGGTACCGCGCCGCGGTCATGGCGGACTCGCTCTCGCGCTGGGCGGAGGCGCTGCGGGAGATCGGCTCGCGCCTCCAGGAGATGCCGGGTGAGGAGGGCTACCCGACGTACCTCGCCAGTCGCGCGGCGAGGCTCCATGAGCGGGCAGGGCGGGTGCAGTGCCTGGGCGCTCCGGAGCGCACGGGCTCGGTCACGCTCTTCAGCGCCGTCTCGCCGCCGGGCGGGGACTTCTCGGAGCCGGTGACGCAGGCTTGCCTGCGCGTCGGCGGCGCCGTCTGGGCGTTGGACCCGGCGCTGGCGCACCAGCGGCAGTTCCCCGCTGTCGACTGGAACGCGAGCTACAGCCTCTACGCGGAGGGCGCGGAAGCCTGGTTCGCCGAGCGGGTGGATCGAAGGTGGGGGGAGACGCGGAGTCGACTGCTCGAGCTGCTCCAGCGAGACGGCGAGCTTCGGGAGATCGCCGCCGTCGTCGGTCCGGAGGCGCTGGAGGATCACGACCGGCTGTTGCTGGCGGCGGCTGCGCTGGTGCGCGAGCTGGTGCTGGGCCAGAGCGCGTTTGATCCCAACGACGCGTACTCGTCGCCCCAGAAGTCCTTCCGGCTGGCGCGCGCGGCGATCGACTTCCACGACGCCGGCCGTGCGGCGTTGAAGGGTGGATCGTCGTTTGCGGAGCTGGACGTGGGCCGAGTGCGCCAGGCGCTCGCGGCGGCGCGGGACGCGGCTGCGGCGGACGCGGAGGCTGCCTTCTTGAAGCTCGACGAGGCGCTGCGCGCGCTGGGGAGGACGCCATGACGACGCTGGCGCGGACGTACTTGGGCGCGCGCGCGGCGGCGCGGGACGCGGCTGGGGCGGGCGCGGAGGCTGCCTTCTCGACGCTCGACGAGGCGCTGCGCGCGCTGGGGAGGACGCCATGACGACCTTGGCGCGGACGTACCTGGGCGCGCGCGCGGCGGCGGGGCCGCTCGTGTACCTGGCGGGCACGCAGCGGGCGCGGCTGGGCGAATGGGTGACGCTGCGCACGGCGGGCCAGCCGACGCTCCGTGGGCAGGTGATCGACGCCGGGCGCGACGTGACGGTGGTGCAGGTGTTGGAAGACACCCTGGGCCTCGGCCCGGCGGCGGTGGAGGTGACGCTCACCGGCGAGCTGGCGAGCGTGGTCGTCGGCAAGGAGCTGCTCGGGCGGGCCCTGAGCGGCGCCGGCGATCCACGTGACGGGCTCCCACCGCCGATCGGCGAGGCGCTGCGGCCGCTGTGGGGCGCGCCGATCAACCCGGTGCGCCGCGTCCCGCCCTCCGACTTCATCGAGACGGGTGTGTCGGCGATCGACGGCATGAACACGCTCGTGCGTGGCCAGAAGCTGCCGGTCTTCTCGGGACCGGGGCTGCCGGCGTTGGAGCTGGCTGCGACGATCGTCGAGAGCGCTCGCGCCCCGCGCGGCGAGCCGTTCGCGGTCGTCTTCGTGGCGATCGGCATCACCGAGCGGGAGACGCGGACCTTCCTCGAGCGCTTCGAGCGGAGCGGGGCGCTCGAGCGCAGCGTGCTCTATGTGAACCAGGCGCAGGACCCGACGATCGAACGGCTGCTGGCGCCGCGGGCGGGCCTCGCGTGCGCCGAGCACCTGGCCTTCGTGCACGGCCTCCACGTGCTGGTGGTCATGGCGGACATCACCCACTACTGCGACGCGCTCCGCGAGGTCGGCGCGGCGAGGGAAGAGGTGCCCGGTCGCCGCGGCTACCCGGGCTACATGTACACGGACCTCGCGTCGCTCTTCGAGCGGGCGGGCGTCGTGCGGGGCAAGCCGGGCTCGGTGACGCAGCTGCCGGTGCTGACCATGCCGGACGACGACATCACCCACCCGATCCCGGATCTCACCGGCTACATCACCGAAGGACAGGTGGTGCTCAGCCGCGATCTGTTTCGCCGCGGGGTGTCTCCGCCCATCGACGTGCTGCCGTCGCTCTCGCGGCTGATGAATGCGGGCATCGGCAAGGATCGGACAGTGCCCGAGCACCGGAAGTGGGCGGACCAGCTGTACTCGGTCTACGCGCGCGGGCGCGAAGCTCGGCAGATGGTGGCGATCGTCGGGGAGTCCGGCCTGTCGGCGGCTGATCGTCGAGCCTTGGAGCTCGCCGAGGGCTTCGAGAAGGGGCTCGTGCACCAGGCGGGGCTGCGGCGCACGTTGGCGCAGACGCTCGAGGCGGGGTGGCGGCTTTTGGACGAGCTGCCGCGAGAGGATCTGCTCAAGCTGTCTGACGCGCAGCTCGAGCCGAGGAAGGCGCAGCGCGAGGCGGCGGCGCGACGCAGAGCGGAGGCCAAGCCGCCATGACGGACACGGCCCGCATTCCGACGACCCGGTCGAACTTGCTGCGGCTGCGGCGGCGCCTGACGCAGGTGGAGCACGGCGCGGCGCTGCTCCGCCGTAAGCGCGAGTCGCTCGTCGCCGAGCTGTTTCGCTTGGCGAAGCCGGCGGTGGACGGACGGAGGGCGATCGATCGGCAGAGCGCGCAGGCCTGGGCGGCGCTGCTCGAGGCGCTGGCCACGCACGGGGGCGGAGGGCTCACACCGCTCGGCTGGCCGGCCAGGGAGATCACCGTCGACCTGACGGCGCACGAGGTGTGGGGGCTCAAGACGGTGGACATGGCCAAGCCGCCAGCGCTGGTGCGTGGCGCCGCCGCGCGCGGGACGATCCCCGGCTACGGCGATGCGACCGCGGAGCTGGCCGCGCGCGAGTTCGAGCGGCTGGTGGAGCTGCTCCTGGAGGCCGCCCCCAAGGAGCTGCTGATGCGCCACCTGGGCGAGGCGCTCTCGCGCGCGACGAGGCTCGTCAACACGCTCGAGCAGCGCGTCGCGGTGCAGGTGGGCGCCCAGCTCGCGTCGATGCGGCGCACGCTGGAGGAGCGCGAGCGGGAGGAGCGGCTGAGGCTCCTGCGCGTCGTGCGGCGGCGAGGGCAGGAGCGGTGAGCGGCTTCAGGCGCCTGCAGGCCGTTGGGGGTCCTGCGGCGGCGAACGCAGGAGCGGTGAACGGCTTCAGGCCTCCTGCAGGTCGTGCGGCGGCGGGGGCCGGAAGCGCTGAGCCGTCGAGGATGCTGCGTGTCGTGCGTCTGGCGGCGGAGGGGACGGGAGCGGTGAACGTCGAGGACAAGCCTGCGGGTGGCGCTTCGTACCGCAAGAAGAGGGCGGCGCCCTTCGTCGGCCGCGTCAGCTCGGCGTGAGGTTCGCCGGGCGCTCGCTCGCGAGCCGCGCCAGCTCGAAGCCCCAAGCCTGTGCCCGCTCGAGCTCACCTTCGAACAGCGGCCCCTCCTTGTCCTTCACGTAGAAGTGCTGCGGCGTCGCCACGATCGTGAAGCCGCGCGCTTCGAGCAGCCGCGCCTCGGGCTTCGCGGCCGAGCCGGTGGGGAACCAGCTCGTCTTTGCCGACGTGTCGAAGGTCGCCGCGCGGCGAGCGACGGCCTCGGTCGGCAGGTGCTGCAGCCATTCCCGGACGCCTGGGCCTTGGGACACTGGCGTCTTCCCGCCGCGCCGCGCCTCTTCACGGGCGCCCTCGCGCGTCATCTCTCGGGTCATGCCCCAGGCGTGGATCGGCCCGCCCACGACGAGGAAGGTGTCAGGCGCCACCGTGGCCGGCGCGGCGCCCACTTCGACTGCGTTCGCGTCGACGCCAGGCGCCTGCGAGAGCCCCCGTGCAATGGCTTGAGCGACGTCACGCGTATTGCCGAAGATCGACTCGTAGATGACCAGCGCGCGCATGCGGTACCTCCTTCAAGGTAGGCCGGGCCCCTTCATGTGCATGCGCCGCCGCGCCCTCAACGCGCCGTGAATTGGGCGCTCCTGCCCGGCTTGACCCGAAACGTCTGCGCCCGGCGTCGATCGCGGCGCAATGCGTGCGTGTTCCGGACACTTGCCCGAAACCAAGCTGCTCGTGAGGCGCTTGATCTGTGTTCCGGTCCACCCGTTGCACCGGGCCTCGGTCCGCATGCTCGACGATCTCATCTTGGGAATGGCGGGCGCGGGTGGTGACGGGGTCGTGAGCGCCGGAGAGTCGCTGCTCAACGCCGCGTCGTCGGAGGGCTACCACGCGCTCATGACGAAGAGCTTCGGCTCGCAGATCCGCGGCGGCGAGTCGTCCTGCCGCGTGCGCCTGTCGACGAAGAAGGTGCTCAACCCGGGGGGCGCGCTCGACGTGATGGTCGCGCTCAACTGGGAAGACTTCTTCAAGTTCGGCGCGGAGTTGCCGCTCTCGGTGAACACCGTCCTCATCTACGAGGAGAAGGCCGGCCCTCCGCCGGACACGCTCAAGGCGCGCGGCGTGATCCCGAAGGAAATGGTGTCCGTGCCGATCAACGAGCTGACCAAGAAGTCGGCGGGCTCGGACAAGGCCAAGACGTCGGTGGTGCTCGGGCTGTTGTCCGGCTGGTTCGGCATTCCGTCCGCCGGCATCGAGCGCGGCCTGCAGAAGAAGTTCGGCAGCAAGGGTGAAGGCCTGCTCGAGGCAAACCAGAAGGCCCTGGCGACGGGCATCGAGTACGCCAAGGGGCACCCGCTGGCGGCGCCGCACGAGCTGGCGCGGCCCGAAGCCTCCGCGGGCTCGAAGCTCTTGTGCGACGGCAACGACATGTGCGCGGCCGGCGCGCTGTTCGCCGGTGTGAAGTTCTTCGGGGGTTACCCGATCACCCCGTCCACCGAGGTGATGCAGACGCTGTCCAAGGAGATCTGGAAGTACGGCGGCGCGGTGCTCCAGTGTGAAGACGAGATCGCCGGCATTGGCTCGGCGGTCGGCGCGTCTTTCGCGGGGCGCAAGTCCATGACGGCGACGTCGGGGCCGGGCATGGACCTGAAGACGGAGATCCTCGGCCTGGCCACCATCGCCGAGCTGCCGCTGGTCATTTTGAACGTGCAGCGCGGCGGGCCGTCGACGGGGCTGCCGACGAAGGCCGAGCAGTCGGACCTGCTCCAGGCGGCCTTCTCGGGCCACGGCGACGTGCTGCGGCCGGTGCTCGCGCCGACGGACGTCGAGGACACGTTCCGGATCACCGTCGAGGCGTTCAACGTCGCCGAGGAGTTCCAGACGCCGGTGATCATTCTGTCGGATCAGGAGATCGCCCAGCGCAAGGAGGCCGTCGATCAGATCGACACCAGCCGGTTCTCGCTGGTCGAGCGGAAGGTGCCGACGGAGGCCGAGCTCGCCGAGAAGCCGTACGCCCGCTTCGCGCTCACCGAGTCGGGCATCAGCCCCATCAGCCACCCGGGGCTCAAGGGCGGCACGTACCTGGCGGCCGGCATCGAGCACAACGAGAAGGGCGACCCGACGTCGGGCGGCGTCATGCACGCCAAGATGAACGACAAGCGCTTCCGCAAGCTCGAGCCGCTCAAGAAGCGTGCGGACCTCTTCGAGCAGCACGGCAACCCGCAGGCCCCGCTGGGCCTCATCGCCTGGGGCAGCACCGCCGGCGTCGCGCGTGAGGCGTTCCTGCTGGCCAAGAAGCAAGGGCACGACGTGAAGCTGCTCGTGCCCTACCTGCTCAACCCCGTCGCGGAGGCCGTGTACCAAGGCTTCTTCGAATCGCTGAAGCACGGGCTGTTGGTGGAGCTGTCGCACCAGGGCCAGCTCTACCGGCTGCTGCGCATGTACACCGACGTGCCGAAGGGCCTGCGGTCGCTCTGCCGCAGCGGCGCCAACCCGTTTCAGCCGACGGAGCTCGTCACTCGGCTGATCGAGCTTCGAGGGCTCCCGTCATGACCGCGCCGCCGCTTCAAGCCAAGGACTACAAGAGCGAGCTCAAGCCGATCTGGTGCCCCGGGTGCGGGGACTTCGGCGTGCTCCAGGGCCTGTATCGCGCGCTCGCGTCGATCGGCCGGCCGCCGCACGAGGTCGCGTTCATTTCCGGCATCGGCTGCAGCAGCCGAATCCCCGGGTACACGACGGCGTACGGCTTCAACACCGTGCACGGCCGCTCGCTGCCGATCGCGCAGGGCGTGAAGCTGTCGAACCCCGAGCTGCTGGTGGTCGTCGCGGGCGGTGACGGCGACGGCTTCTCGATCGGCGGAGGCCACGTGCCGCACGCGGTGCGCCGGAACATGGACCTGACGTACCTGGTCATGGACAACCAGGTGTACGGGCTGACGAAGGGGCAGCTGTCTCCCACCTCGCCCAAGGGCCTCGAGACGGTGACGTCTCCGCTCGGGAGCCTCGAAGATCCGATCAACCCGCTGCTCTACATGCTCGCCTACGGCTGCGGCTTCGTGGCCCAGGCGACGCCCGCGGACATGCCGGGCATGGCGGCGCTGATCGAAGACGCGATCCGCTACCCCGGCTTCTCGTTCGTCAACATCCAGTCGCCCTGCGTGACGTTCGGCGAGGAAGACCAGCAGCTCAAGGCGCACAAGACGAAGCTCAAGCCGCTCGAGAGCCTGGGGCACGATCCGACCGATCAGCTCGCGGCCATGGATCTGGCCCGGGCGTACGGCACGGAGCTGTACACCGGGGTCTTCTACAAGAACCCCAAGCCGCCACCGACGTACGAGGCGCTGGTCAAGCTGCGGCAGGCGGAGCAGGCGAAGAAGGCGCGGCCGCGCGACCGGGTCCTCGACGCGTATTTGCAGAAGTGAAGGGGGACCAGCCGTGACCAAACAGCCAGTGCAGCAGGCACCGTCGGTGAACTTCGAGGCGATGACGCTCAAGGACGCGATCGATCTGGCCGTGTTGATCGAAGAGGAGGCGCGGGATCGGTACGAAGAGCTCGCGGCGCAGCTGATCCTGCACCGCACGCCGGCCGCCGCGAACTTCTTCACGAAGATGGTGCGCATCGAAGAGCTGCACCGCAGCCAGTTGCTCGAGCAGCGCCGCAAGCAGTTCGGCGACCAGCCGGTCACGGTGCGCCGAGAGATGATCTTCGACGTCGAAGCCCCGGACTACGACGAAGCCCGCATGAACATGACGCAGCGGCAGGCGCTGGAGGTGGCGCTGCGCAGCGAGCAGAAGGCGCACAAGTTCTTCGTGTCGGTGCTCGCCAACGTGCAGAACCCGGAGGTGCGCAGGCTGTTCGAAGAGCTGTGTGACGAGGAGCTCGAGCACCAGCAGCTGGTGAAGGCCGAAATGGCCAAGCTCCCGCCGCCCGGCCCGCACGATCACGTCGACGTCGGCGACGGACCCGCGCCGCAGTGAAGGAGCCCAGATGACGTCCGGCCTCGCGCTGCTCGCCTTCCTCATGGTCGCCACGGCGGTGGCGGGGTCCATGTTGATCGGCGCCAGGATCCTGCGCGTCGTCTCGACGAAGAACGAACGGCTGAAGACCAGCACGTACGAGTGCGGCGAGGTCCCCTCGGGCATGGCGTGGGTGCGCTTCCACGCGCGCTACTACGTGGTGGCGCTGTTCTTCGTGCTCTTCGACATCGAGACCGCGTTCCTGCTGCCCTGGGCCACGATCGTCCGTGAGGTCGGCGTGCGGGGCCTCGTCGCGGTCGGCAGCTTCGTGGTGGTGCTGATGCTCGGGTGGGTCTGGGCCAGTCGAAAGGGGGCCCTCCAGTGGCAATGACTCACGAGCCGGCCGCTCCGGCCCCGGCCGCGCCTCGCCCGCGCACGGTGGATGACGGCAGCAACTTCCGTCACCCGCTGTACCAGGTGCTGCTCGACACGCCGGGGCTCACCGTGGGCACCGCCGCGGTGGATGATCTGCTGACCTGGGGTCTCACCAACGCCATGTGGATCTTCCCCATGGCGACGAGCTGCTGCGGCATCGAGTTCATGGCCACCATGGCCAGCCGCGTCGACATCGACCGCATGGGCAGCTTCGTGCGGCCGACGCCGCGGCAGGCCGACGTCATGGTCGTCGCGGGGACGATCACGACGAAGATGGCGCCACGCGTGCTCAAGCTCTGGGAGCAGATGCCGGAGCCCAAGTGGTGCGTGGCGATGGGGTCCTGCGCGATCTCCGGCGACTTCTACCGAAACCTCTATTCGGTGGTGCCCGGCATCGACACGTTCCTGCCGGTCGACGTCTACATTCCCGGCTGCCCGCCGAACCCCGAAGCGCTCATGCACGGCATGCTGCGGCTGCAGGAGAAGATCCGCGGCCAGCGGCACGGCAAGGACTTCGCGCCGAAGCCCGACGCGGCGCTGCTGAAGATCACCCAGCCGTCCATTCCTCGGTTGGTGGAGGCGAATCGACCCGCGGACCTGTCCGCCGCGCAGGAGCGGGCGTCCGATCAGCCCACGGTGGATGAAGCGACGCCGGCGCTCGTGGTGGCCCCCGAAGACGCGCCCGAGGTTGCGCCGTTGGTGGCGAACGACTTCGAGGGGCTGCTCAAGGAGGTCGGCGTCACGGAGTTGCCCAAGGACGGACCTCCGCTCGTGCCCGCGGCGCACCACCTCGAGCTCGCGCGACGCCTCAAGGCGCTCGGGTACCGGCAGTTGGTCACGATCGCCGCCACCCACTGGCTTGCGGGGAGAGGCCGCAAAGGGGCCGTCGCCGACGAGGTGGAACACTTCGAGATCGCCTTCGTCGTGCGCACCGTCGGGGCAGGGTCGCGCACGGCGGCCTGGGCGGTGCGCGTGCTCCCCGGCCAGCCGCTGCTGACGTTGTCGGGGGTGTACGCGGGCGCCGACTGGCAGGAACGAGAGCAGTTCGACCTGGTTGGCGTGAAGTTCGCTGGCCACCCCGATCTCCGCCGCATCATGCAGGCCGAGAGCGCGACGAGCTTCCCGCTGCGCCGCGATCACCCCGCCGACGCGCCCTGTGCGCCGTGGAGATGACGCCATGACCGCACTGCTCCGGCGCGTCGACCCGTACCTGAAGATCGAGGCCTACGATCCCGAGGCGGAGCTCATGCTCCTGCACTTCGGGCCGCAGCACCCGTCGACGCACGGCGTGTTTCGCATGGACCTGTACCTGGACGGCGAGCTGATCGTGAAGGCCGTTCCGCACTGTGGGTACCTGCACCGGGCGGTCGAGAAGCTCTGCGAGAAGCTGGCGTACGTGCAGCTGACGCCGATCGTCGACAAGAACGACTACGTCGCGCCGATGACGAACGAGCTGGCGCTCGTCATGGCGTTCGAGGCGCTGCTCAAGCAGGACGTGCCGCGGCGCGCGCGGTGGCTGCGTTCACTCTTCGCCGAGCTCCAGCGCGTCGCTTCGCACCTGCTGGCGATCGGGACGCTGGCGATCGATCTCGGTGGCGCGCTCGGCGGCGGCACGACGGTGTTCATGCACTGCTTCCGGGAGCGGGAGCTGATCCTCGACCTCTTCGAGGCCGTCACCGGCAGCCGCTTTCACTACAACACGCACACGATCGGCGGGAACCGTCACGATCTGCCCGAAGGTTGGGCCAAGCAGGCGAAGGACGCGATCCGCGTCATTCGGGAGCGGCTGCCCGAGTACGGCGCGCTCACGATCGAGAACCGGATCTTCCAGCAGCGCATGCAGAAGGTGGGCGTGCTGGACGGTGAGCTGGCGCTGGAGCTCGGCGTCACTGGTCCCAACCTGCGCGCGTCGGGCGTGGATCACGATCTGCGGCGCGACGCGCCGTACGCCGCGTACGACGAGGTCAAGGTCAACGTCGTGACCGCGCAGACGGGTGACTGCTTCGCGCGCGCGATCGTACGTGTGAAGGAGATCGAGGAGAGCCTTCGGTTGGCGGAGTGTTTCCTCGACGGGCTGCCCGAAGGTCCGATCAACGGTGGCAAGCCGACGAAGATGGCGGTGCAGACGAAGGTTCCGGTCGGGCAGACGTACGTCGGCATCGAGACGCCGCGTGGTGAGCTCGGGACTTGGCTCGTCGCGGACGGAACGCACACGCCGTACCGCCTGAAGATCCGGCCTGCGAGTCTCCACTCGCTCTCGGCGCTGCCGTACGTGCTGCCGGGGCACACCGTCAGTGACGCGATCGCGATCTTGGGGTCGCTCGATCCGATCATGGGTGAGGTGGATCGATGAACGAGCTGATCCACGGCGGGCTGTACGGCGGCATGATCGTCGGCGTCCTGATGACGACGACGGCGATGGCGCTGTGGTTCGAGCGCAAGTTCGCCGCGCGCATGCAGAGCCGGCTCGGGCCGACCATGGTGGGGCCCAGCGGCTTGCTGCAGCCCTTCGCCGACGTGGTGAAGCTGCTTCAGAAGGAAGACATCGTCCCGTTCCAGGCCGATCGGGTGCTGTTCAACCTGGCTCCGCCGCTCGGCGCGATCGCGGCGATCTCCGTCGCGGCGGTGATCCCGTTCTCGGCGGACATCATCGCGGCGGATCTCGACGTTGGCGTGCTGTACCTGCTGGCGATCGGCGCGCTTGGGGTGCTGCCGGTCTTCATCGCGGGGTGGGGCAGCAACAACAAGTTCGCGCTGCTCGGCGGCATGCGCGCGCTCGCGCAGTCCGTCTCGTACGAGGTGCCGCTGGTGCTCGCGGCGCTGGTGCCCGTGATCCTGACGGGCTCGATGAAGCTCAGCGCGATCGTCGAGTTTCAGGCGACGCACCACTGGTTGGTGGTCTGGCCGTTCTTCTTGGGCGTGCCGGCGTTCATCATCTTCATGCTGGCGATGCTCGCGGAGGCGAACCGGATCCCCTTCGACATTCCCGAAGCGGAGAGTGAGCTCGTCGCGGGGATCACCACCGAGTACACGGGGATCAAGTTCGCGCTGTTTTACATGGCCGAGTACGTCCACACGCTGGTGGCGTCTGCGGTGGGGGCGGCGCTGTTCTTGGGCGGGTGGGACGGACCGTTCGCCCCGGGCCTGGGGTGGATGGTGGCCAAGACGCTGGCGCTGTTCGGCTTCGTCTATTGGCTGCGGTGGACGCTGCTGCGCTTTCGGTCGGATCAGCTCATGGCGCTGTGTTGGCGCTACCTCGTGCCGGCCGGCGTGGTGCTGGTCGCGGCGTCCGCGGTCTGGGTCGTTTGGGTCGGGTGAACGCATGGGCCACTTCCTCGATGCCATTCGGGCGCTCGCGATGGTCGGCAAGAACTTCGCGCGGACTCCGACGACGTCTGAGTTCCCGAACGAGCAGCGCTCGAAGGCAGAGCGGTATCGCGCGAGCTTTGCGCTCTTGCACGAGGACGACGGCGACGAGGCCTGCATCGGCTGTCTGCAGTGCGAGAAGATCTGCCCGTCGAAGATCATCGCCGTGAAGGGGCCGGTGAAGCGCGACTCGCCGATCTCTGGGAAGAAGCGGAGCTACGCCGATGACTTCACGCTCGATCTGTCCGCGTGCATTTTCTGTGAGCTCTGCGTGCAGGTGTGCCCGACCGACGCGATCGTCATGACGCGGGAGCAGGAAGTGCCGGCGTACGGTCGCGAGGACTTGGTGCTCACCATGGCCAAGCTGTACGCGAACGAGAAGAGCAAGACGAAGGCGTGGGGCACGGGGACGAAGCTCATGGGCATGCAGACGCCGCCGAAGCCGGCAGTGGCCGCAGCTCCGGCGACGGCCGCGACGGTGGCTCCAGCGACGGTTGCGACTCCAGCCACAGCGGCGGCCCCAGCGACGAAGGCGCAAGCAGCGGTCGCTCCAGTGACGGCGGCTTCGCCAGCGGCGGCTCCAGCAGCGGCGGCTTCAGTGACGGCGGCTCCGGCAGCGGCGGCTCCGGGGGCGGTGGCTCCGGGGGCGGCGGCTTCAGTGACGGCGGCTCCGGCAGCGGTGGCTCCGGGGGCGGCGGCTCCGGCAGCGGTGGCTCCGGCAGCGGTGGCTCCGGCAGCGGTGGCTCCGGCAGCGGTGGCTGCGGGGGCGGCGGCTCCTGTGACGGCGGCTCCAGCGACGGTGGCTCCAGCGACG
>JALHOS010000185.1 GCA_022842905.1 Myxococcaceae bacterium
GCCAGTGCATCGCCCGGGCGCTGCGCCTGGCGGCGCCGGAGCTGCGGCGCGTGCGCGTGGAGCAGCGCCTCGAGGCCGTGCCTCAAGCGACGGCCGACGAAGCGCGTCTGGGCCAGGTGCTGCTCGAGCTCCTCGCACGAGCCGCTTCCGTCACCAGCCAGCACGACGACCCCGCCGTCGAGGTGACGCTGGGGCTGGCTCCCGACGGCCACATCGCCGTGACGGTGCGCGATTCAGGCGGGGCCGCTTCGACGCAGGCGGCGCTGTCCAGGCTCGTGCCCTTCGCCGCGGGGCGGAGCGCCCACCGGGGCGATCTGGCGCTGTGCCACGCGCTGCTGCAGCACATGGGCGGGACCCTGTCCGTGGACGGCGACGAGGAAGGCGCGACGGTGGTGGTGCTGTTGCCGCGCCACCGCGAGTCGCACACCCCGCCGCCCCGGCGCGCCACCGTGGTGGTGCTCGACGACGAGCCCGCCATCGTCCGCCTGTTCGAGCGCGTCCTCGGCCCGGCGCACGCGGTCCACGCCTTCGCGACGCCGGAGCCGGCGCTGGACGCGCTCGGGCGTCTGCCCGTGGACATCGTCTTCTGCGACCTGCGGCTGGCGGGCGACGCGTCTGGAATCGACGTGTACCGCAAGGCCGTGGAGCAGCGCCCCGCACTCGCGCCGTGTTTCGTCTTCATGACTGGCGGCGCGCTCGACCACCGGGCGCTGGAGGTCCAGCGCGAAGGCCGGCTGCTGCTCGAGAAGCCCTTCCCCGTGGAGCGGCTGCGAGAGCTGGTGGCGCTGGCCGTCGCGCAAGCCTGAAGCGAGGCCCTGCGCGGCCGGCTCAGGGCCAGGTGATGGGGGCGCCGGTGAGGAAGTGGGTGTTCCCGCTGAAGACAAGCGTCGGCGGCACGTTCACCGGGTACAGCGCGTAGAACGTCCAGAAGGCGAAGCGGTTGTTGGTGATGCGCGCGTTGGTGATGACGTAGGGCGCACCCGACTGCGGTGCCACGTTGAAGGTCGACGAGCCGCCGAAGGCCACGTTCCGGTCGATGAGGAGGTCGTCCACGCTCAGGCCGCCGGGCTGAACGATGACGGCGCTGTTCGTGCCGGCCCCGCCGTCCAAGTCCGTGGGCGCGCGCCAGTCGAAGTAGTTGTCGGTGATGGAGAGCGGCCCGGGACCGCCGGACTGAATGGCGTCGGCGTGCGCGCCTGACGTGTAGCCGGCGCGCGCGAAGAAGTTGCCCGTGACGACGCCGGACGAGATCTTCACCATGTCCGACGGCGCGTCGTGCATGTAGTTGCGTCGCACGGTGACGAAGCCGTTGCGGCCAGTGACGAAGGCGGCGGTGATGTTGTTGGCCTTGAGCCCGTCGAAGTCGCAGTCCTCGACGATGAGGCCGCTGCCCACGGCGTACTGGTCGATGACGTAGAACGGGGTCGCGGCGACGTCGGCCAGGCAGTTGCGAATGGTGACGTTGTTGGCCTCGACGGTGACCCAAGCGCCTCTCAAGTCGATGTTGTCGAGGCCCGCGTCGTGCTGGGTGATGCGAATGCGCTTGGTGGTTGGGTTGTAGGCGATGCCACCGGTCGTCGGGAGGCTGCTGGCCGGCCGCAGCAGCGCGAGCGGCCCGACATAGCCCGCGTGCGGCAGACCGAGCGCGCGAAGCTGAGCCCGCGTCGTCCCGGCCGGGGGCGCGGAGACGTCGAGGAACGCCAAGGTGTCGCCGACGGCGACGGTGTCGAAGCCGACGGACACCGTGCAGCTCTGATCCGGCGCCAGGGACGTGGGGCAGGTGCTGGACAGCACCGCAAACCCAGCGTCTGCGCTCGACACGGCGAACGCGGGGGTGACGGCGAAGGCGTTGCGGTTGGTGAGCGTGAAGTTGGCAGGCGCCGCGCCTCCGCGAGCGGGGAGCACGCCGAGAAAGTGGAACGACGACGGCGTGAGGAACAACCCCGCGTCGACGGGGCCAGCGTCGACTCCCGCATCGACACCGCCCGCGTCACTCGCACCGGCGTCATTCGCACCGGCGTCACCCGCACCGGCGTCACTCGCACCGGCGTCACTCGCACCGGCGTCATTCGCACCGGCGTCACTCGCACCGGCGTCACTCGCACCGGCGTCACTCGCCCCCGCGTCCGGGGAGCCCCCGTCCGCTGCGCCCGCGTCACCGACCCCTCCATCGGCCACCGAACACTCGGCCAGGCAATCGGTGTCCGCGCAGTCCACGACCGCATCGCAGTCGTTGTCCACCGAGTCGTCGCAGCGTTCCTGCGTGCTGCAGCTGGCCTCTGCGCGACACACCCCGGCCACGCAGCGAAACTGCGCGCCGCATTGCTGGTCGGCGCTGCACGCAAAACCAGTGGAGTCCAGCGGGAGGTTCCCGACGTCACAGGCGCAGAGTGTGACGAGGAACCAAAAGGCAGCGCGGCGAGTACACACGGCAAGGAGTGTCGCTGGAATCGAAGTCGCAGGCACGCGGGAATCCGGCCGCGCTCCGCGGGCGACCCCCGAGCCCGAGCCCGCGGGAGACCGACGCGGCCCCTCGGGACTCTCGTCTTGCTCAAGGCAGGACCGAGCCACCGCTCGAGTCGAGCGCTACTGCACGACGAGCGAGCCACCATCAAGCACGGTGACGTTGCGACCGCTGCTGCCCGTGCCGAAGGTCGTCGCCGCCACGTAGCGCCCAGTGCCATCGGCGCCTTGCTCGTTGGCCGCCCAGACATTTCCGACCGCGGAGCCCTGAATCGGCGCCTGAAGACGAACGTTGGAGCTGCCAGCATCCGGCACGCCAAAGGTGAGGCGCCCGGCGTCGCTGGCGGTGCCGAGGTCGAGCTGGGCGGCGCCATCGCCGTTGAACCACACACCATGGCCGCGGTTCCCCGTGATGCGCGTGCCGCGAGCGACCAGGCGGTTGTCGGCGGCAACGACGAGCCGCAGCCCGTGCGCGCCGTTGTTCTGGAGGGAACCGCCCGACAGCTCGACGAACCCGCGGTCCATGAGCACGCCGTCCAGGCCGTTGTTGTCGAACGAAGTGTCGGTCGCGGTCAGCTGCAGCCCGCCGTCAGGAGGCAAGGTCGGAGCGATGACTTCGACGCCCGCGCGGGCATTGCCGTCGAGATGCGAGTCGAGCAGCGTGATGCGCTGCTGCGTCGCGCGGTTGTATTGCACAAACCCAATACCGGCACCGCGGCTCGCAGTCACCGACGACGACTCGAGGGTGATGGAGGTGGTCAAAGGCGTCCCGGTGTTCTGTGCGCCCACGTAGATGGCCGCGCTGGCGGCGCCTGGCTGCCCCACCTGACCCGCATCGGCGATCTGCACTCGTCGCAGCGTCGCGCGCGCGTTGTCCCAGACATTGAGCCCCGCTCCGCGGATATTGGCGATGACGACGTCTTCGGCGGTGAAGGTCGCCTGACCTCGCACGAAGAACGCGGGAGTCGCGACGCCCACGTTCATGAATTGACCACCTCGCCAGGTGAGGCTGGCCGTCTCCTCAACCACCGCGAGCCCTGCAAACGCGGTCGCCGGCGTGCCGGTCACGACAGTGGTGTCGACGGTCGCCGACACCGTGCCGCGAAAGTTGAAGGGAAGGGCCGTGTTGTCGACGGTGACTCTTCGAACGTCGAACGTGCCCGCATTGGCAAAGACGCCCGTCGCGAACATTCGAACCGTCACGTCGCTCAACCCGCCGCCGTTCAAGAACGCCAGGCCGATCCCGAGCCCCGTGGTGGAGAGGCCCTCGAGCACGACTCCCGCGTCGAAGCCGCGCACGTAGACGGGATTGGGAAAGCTGAGGCTGCCCCAGCTCAGCTGATTGCTCGTGTTGTAGACACCCTCGAGAAGCCAGATTGTCTGTCCAGCGTCGGCGAGATTTCGCGCGCGCTGCAGCGTGGCGAGCGGGGCAGCGAGCGTCCCAGCGTTGTTGTCGTTGCCCGTCGGGGACACATACAGGCCCGTGGCGGGCACGCTGGCGTCGACTCCACCACCCGCGTCGACTCCTCCGCCAGCGTCGACTCCTCCGCCAGCGTCGACACCTCCGCCGGCGTCGACACCTCCGCCAGCGTCGACTCCACCGCCGGCGTCGACTCCTCCACCAGCGTCGACCCCTCCACCGCCGCCACCGCCTCCACCGCCGCCTGCGCCGCCACCGCCGCCGTCTCCTCCGACGCCGCCGACGCCTCCACCGCTCCCCGCATCTGGCAAGGCGCCTGAACCGCAATTACACGAGGCGGTCAAAGCTGCGGCGACAAGAGACGTTGCGATGAGCCAAGTGCGCATGTGCGAGGCCAGTAGCACATGCTCGCGCGGAGGAAGCGCAAAGTCGGTCTCCGTGCAGGTCACCACGACGGCAGCAGCCGGTCGTGCCGACGTAAAGAGCGAGTCAGCGAACCCAGGCCGTCGCGACGGCCAGCGCCGCGGCGCCGACGGCCACGAGCAAGGCGTCTCGCTGAATCGTCTTGGCGACACGCCGGCTGGCCGCGAGCTTCTCGGGCGGCTGAGCCTTGCGCGAGAAGTCGCCCAGCTCGATGACCCCTTCAGCCGCCCTCGCCACGCAGGTGCGCCGGCGAGCCTGAATGAAGCCGAACGCCGACAGCCCCGCGGGGATGAAGACCAGCGCGCGCCAGTACCACGCCGCGCCGACCGCCATCGCCCCGGCCACGCCCGCCAGCGCGAGCACCAACCCGACCACCCCCACCTGGGTGCGGCGCCGAATTCCTTCCGGCGCGATGTTGGCTTCGCAGACGACACCCTCGGGCATGCTCATCACGGACATGGGTTGGGCAGCTAACGTCGGCCCCGCCCGACTGCCACAGTGACGTGACAGTCCCAGCTCCTTTCAGCGCGGCTCGGGCCGCGCGCCGGGCCCCAGCAACCGCGTGAAGTGCACCTGGAGGTACGTGACGGCAGGAGCGCAGGCCGGGTTCGCGGCGGCCGCGACGAGCTGGGCGCGCCCGCCCAGGCCCGCCTTCACGACGGCCTCGTCCACCCGACGCTGCGCTTCGAGGACGATGTCGAGCGCGCCGTCGGTGGTGACTTCCCCGTCGCGCAGGGCGTGGAGCAGGTTGCAGTCGAAGCGGCGACAGGCCAGCGGCCGCTGACCGTAGACCTGACAGCAACGGCCCTCGAGGTGCCGACAGGGCTGCGTCAGCCGCGTCGCGCCCACGAACACGCCGGTCCGATCCTCCGCCGTCAGCGGAACGGCCGTGAACAGCGTGCCGTCACAGCACAGACCGCAGGCGCGGCACACGGTCGAGGCGGCTGACACGAAGTCCATGGAGGGCGTGACGCACCTACACAGCCTTCAGCCCCCGCGTCCAACACGCAGCGCGCAGCGTCAGGGCTTCTTGTCCGTCGCCGGGTCGCCCATGCGGTAGCCGATGCCGCGGACCGTCTCGACCAGCGCTCGGGCTTCTCCCAGCTTGTCTCGCAGGCGCATCACGTGGGTGTCGACGGTGCGCGTCTCGAGCGCGCTGGTGAAGCCCCACACGTCCTTGAGCAGCTGCGCGCGCGTCTGCACCCGGCCGACGTTCTGCACCAGCTGGAGCAGGAGCTTGAACTCCAGCGCGGTCAGCTCGACCTCTTCTTCACCGACCCAGCCCCGGTGCGCCGCCAGATCCAACGTGAGCGGCCCCAGCTTGAGCACGTCGGCCACCTCACGGCCCGGCCCGGTCCGCCGCAGGAGCGCAGTCAGCCGCAGCACCAGCTCCCGCGGGCTGAAGGGCTTGGTGACGTAGTCGTCGGCGCCGACCTCGAAGCCTTCGATGCGGTCCTGCTCTTCGCCGCGGGCCGTCAGCATGAGCACCGGGAGCTGCTTACTGCGGTGGTCCGCGCGGAGCCGGCGGCAGACTTCCTTGCCCGACAGGTCCGGCAACATCACGTCCAACAACACGACGTCCGGGAGCTGCGTCTTGCAGTACGCCAGCGCCTCGGCGCCGGTCGACGCCAGCTCCGTCTGAAACCCCGCTTGCCGCAGGTTGTATTCGACGAGCGCCGACAGGTCCTTCTCGTCTTCGACGATCAGCACCAGAGCCATGGCCGCGCGGTGTAGCGACGTGGCGCGACGCCGCCATGGAGTCAGCGTGACAACTCGGTCACTTCGCCGGAGCCCTCGCCAACGTGTGACCAAGTTGGAACGGACTCGCCACGCACAAGGCAAGGGCGGGGTCTAGGGAGCGCCCCCATGTTCCAGGCGTTCGAGGCACCGCTCGACGTGACCCAGGCCCGCCGCCTGGTGGCCTCGTCGCTGGTCGCGTCGGTCGTCCTCGCTGGGGCCCTCCTCGTCACCTTCGTCGTGTCCGCTCGGAGCATCGAGCGCGCGAAGGAGAAGTCGGTGGACGTGGCGTTTCGTCCGCCGCCGACCCTCAAGAAGGCCGAGCCGCCGCCTCCTCCTCCCCCGGCGCCCAAGCCCAGGGTGAAGCCGCCGCCGCCACCGCCGACCCCCACGCCGACCCCGGTCGTGGTCGCCGCCGCCCCCGCCGCCGCGCCCATGGAAGCGCCGACCAAGGCGCCGTTGAGCAAGCCCAAGGAAGCGAGCGCGGACGAAGCGGTGCCGGAGAAGATCGTCGCGGTCGGCGGCCAGGGTGACGGCAGCGGGAACGCCGTCGGCGTCGCGTCTGGCCCTGCCGCCGCCGACGAAGAGCCCGAGTCCCAAGCGCCCGTCGTCGCCAGCGCCGGCCAAGCGGGGCCGATCAGCCTGCCGGAAGACGCGGAGCCGCCGGACTGCAGCGAGAACCAGGCGCCGGAGTACCCCGAGAGCGCCCGCGCCACGGGGCAAGAAGCGAAGGTCGTCCTCAAGGTGGTGGTCGAGAAGGACGGCAGCATCGGCCGGGTTCAAGTCCTCAAGGGTGAAGAGCCCTTCGTCAGCGCCGCGACCGCGGCGATCTCCACCTGGCGCTGCGCCCCGGCCTCCATGGACGGCCAAACGCTGAGCGTCTTCAAGATCATCAACATCCCCTTCCGTCTGCGCGCCGACTAATCCAACACAAGGAGCCCTCGCATGTTTGACTTGAACAAGATCCTCGGCCACATGGGCCTGCCGGCGAAGGTCATCGCCTTCGTGCTCTTCGCAATGATGCTGGCGTCCCTCGCGGTGTTCTTCGAGCGGCTGTGGGCGTTCTGGCGGTCCAAGCAGCAGTCACGCCTCTTCGCAGAGAACGCACGCGCGCTGCTCAACGGCGAGACCCCCGAGGCGTTGGTGCAGGCGGCCGAAGGCATCAAAGGCAGCCACCTGGCCAAGCTGCTCGGCACCGGCATGAAGACGTTCGACGAGATGCGAAAGAAAGGCGGCAGCCTGACGCCGCTCGAGGCGACGCGGCGTGAGCTGGTCCGCAAGAACGAAGCGCTGGCGGCGGACGTTCGCCGCGGCATGAGCGTGCTGGCGTCGGTGGGCTCGCTGGCGCCCTTCGTCGGCCTGCTCGGCACGGTCATGGGCATCATCGAAGCGTTCCAAGGCATCGCCAAAGAAGGCTCCGGCGGGCTCGGCGCGGTGTCCGCGGGCATCTCCGAGGCGCTGGTGGAGACGGCCTTCGGGCTGATGGTCGCGATCCCCGCCGTCGTCTTCTACAACCTGCTCGTCACGCAGTCGGAGGGCATTCTGCGCAACCTCGAGCAGGCCAAGGGCGAGTTCCTGGACTTCCTCGAGAACCGCTTCGGCAAGGGGACGCCGGCCCATGGCTGACCTGCTCGACGACGAGAAGCCGCGGCAGACGGCGACCGTCGCGCCGGAGATGAACGTCACGCCGCTGGTCGACGTGGTGTTGGTGCTCCTCATCATCTTCATGGTGGTGACGCCGCAGATGGAGTCCGGCGCCAACCTCGAGTTGCCGGTCATGTCGCACCCCGACAAGGCGGAGCTCGAGTCCGACGTGCAGCCGACGGTGCTGTCGCTGGCCAAGGACGGCTCGCTGTACTTCGACAAGGCACCGGTGGCGAAGCTGGACCTCGAGCAGAAGCTCGTCTCGTTCCACCAGGACAAGCCCGACGCGCGGCTGGTGCTCAAGGCCGACCGTGAAGCGCAGTACGGCGACGTGCGCGCGCTGTTCAAGCTGTGCCAGACGATCGGCTTCCCCCGGCGTGTCGCTGCAGGTCATCGACCGGGCGAACCAGCAACCGTCGGGCGCGGGGAGCTGACCGCCATGGCCTTCGACGTCGGCGGTTCGAAGAGCGGGCAGGTCCGCCCCACGATGAACGTGACCCCTCTGGTCGACGTGGTGCTCGTGCTCCTCATCATCTTCATGGTGGTGACGCCGCTGCTCACTAAGCAGGTGTGGCTCAACGTGCCGCCCAAGCCCAAGGACGAAGCCGCCGCGCCACCACCCGACGCGCAGCCGCCGTTGGTGCTCACCGTCGACCTCCAGGGCCGCACGCGGGTGAACTTCGAAGAAATCCCCAAAGACGAGCTGGTGGACCGGCTCAAGCGCATGCTCAACGCCCGCGCGGACAAGGTGGTCTTCTTCGACGCGGACTCGAAGCTCCCGTACGAGCAGGCCGTCGCGGTGTTGGACTTGGTGAAGGGCGGGGGCGTGGAGACGGTGGCGGTGCTGGCCGACGAGCTGCCTGCCAACCCGTAACACCCGCCGTCGCCAGTTCGTCACACGCCGCAGCCAAACCGTGACACACCCGTTGCGTTGAGTTGCGCTCACCGCCACTCGAGCGTGGCACAAGCCGCGCGCGATGCTGCCCCTGTTCCTGACGACTGCTCTCTTCGCCCAGCTCGACGGGGGCGTGAGCGCCGCGCGGCCTGCGCTCCCGCAAGGGTTCACCGGCCTGCGCGGGCGCGTCGTCGACGGCAAGTCTGGCGAGCCGCTGATCGAAGCCACCGTCAAGCTGCTCAGCGGCCCCAAGAAGAGCGCCCTGACCGACGTCGACGGGAACTACCGCCTCAAGCTGCCGCCGGGCACCTACGAGCTGCGCGTCTTCTACGAGCTGTACCAGGGCCGCCGCATCGGCAACGTGGAGGTGAAGGCCGGCCAGGCCACCACGCTCGACGTGGAGCTGCTGCCCGACTCGCGCTCGGTGCAAGAAGTCGTCGTCGAGGCCAAAGCCGACAAGCGCAACGAGACGGCGCTGCTGCAGGAACGGAAGAAGGCGGCGGTCGTCAGCGACAGCATCGGCGCGCAGGAAATGGCGAAGACGCCGGACTCGAGCGCGGGTGACGCGGTCAAGCGCGTCGTCGGCGTGACGCTGGTGGAAGGCAAGTACCCCGTGGTGCGTGGCCTGTCCGGCCGCTACGTGACGACGCTGCTGAACGGCGCCGCCCTGCCGAGCCCCGAGCCCGACGAGCCGGCGGTGCCGCTGGACCTGTTCCCGACGGCGCTCATCAGCGACCTCAACTTGCAGAAGACCTACGCGGCGGATCTGCCGGCGGCCTTCGGCGGCGGGGCGCTGACGGTGGGGACGAACACCTTCCCCACGCAGCTCGAGGTGAAGCTCAAGGCGCAGTTCGGCGTCGACAACGTGAGCAGCTTCGTCATTCGCCCGACCATGGACCTCGCCTTCGCCGAAGGGCTGGGCGTGCGCGACCCGAGCCGCGCTCTGCCGGCGGAGGTCAACCGCGAGAAGAGCGTCATCGCCAAGAACACCGCGCCCGACGAGCGGGAGCGCGCCGGCGAGTCCTTCGTCAACCAATGGACACCGTCCATGGTGAAGGGCCTGCCCGAAGGCAGCTTCGGCGCGCAGGTGGGCGACACGGTGCGGCTGGGCAAAGAAGCGCGCCTGGGCTTCCTCGTCGCCGGCCAGTGGAGCCGCAAAGACCGGACGCGCTTCATCTCGATTGGAGACGTCAAGCTCGACTCCGGTGGGCAGCCGGTGCTGCAGGACCCGGGCACGGTGGTGGACTCGACGGTGGGCGGGGCGACGAGCCTGCTGGCGAACGTGGGCGTGCAGTTCAACCGCGACCATGAGATCTCGGCGCTCGGGCTGTACTTGCTCAACGCCGAAGGCCGGGCGATCTCGACCCAGGCGTACGAGAACCAGCAGACGACCGACTTCACCGCGGCGCGGCTCCAGTTCGTGCAGCGGCAGCTCTACTTCCACCAGCTGCGCGGCTTCCACCGGTTGGGCTTCCTCAACGACGCCGAGCTGGACTGGCAGGCGTCGTACGGGCGGGTGGTGCGCGTCGAGCCGGACATTCGAGACACGCGCAGCGACCTCGGCGCCGACGGCGTGCCCCGGGTGCGCTTTCAGCCGAACTCCGGCGAGCGCTTCTTCTTCGACTTGAGCGAAGACTCGGGCGGCGGCGCGGTGAACCTGACGGTCCCGGTGCGGGCGTTCCGCTTCAAGGCCGGCGGCTTCGGCCAGTACCAGGCGCGACACTTCGACGGTCGGCGCTTCCGCTTCGTCGGTCGCTTCACCGACGCGCTCGACGGGCTTTCGCCGGAGCAGGTGTTCGTGCCCGCCCGCATCGGCCCGCCGTTCACCGGTGAGCAGGTGGTGGCGCTCGAGGAGACGACGGCGCAGTTCGACCGCTACGACGCGTCGCTGCTGGTGGGCGGCGGCTATGGCCAGGTGGAATGGAAGCCGAAGGACTGGCTGCGGCTGCTCGGCGGGCTCCGCTACGAAGGCGCCACCCAGGCCGTCACCAGCGGCACGCCCTTCGCCACCCAGGGCGCGCCGATCGCCCCGATTCAGAAGCCGTACACGGACTTCATTCCGTCACTCAACGCGGTCGTCTCGCCGTGGAAGCAGGTCAACTTCCGTGGCGCGTACGCGTACACGCTGGCGCGCCCGACGTTCCGCGAGATTGGGCCGTTCCTCTTCTTCGACCCGGTGCGGCGCCGCAACGTGTCGGGCAACCCGGAGCTCAACCGCACCCGCATTCACCACGCCGATCTGCGCGCCGAGTGGTTCCCGACCGACGCCGACGTGGTCGCCGTGTCCGGCTTCTTCAAGCAGTTCGAGCAGCCCATCGAAAAAGTCATCATCGGGGCGCAGTCGTCGAACGACTTCGGCTTTCGCAACGCGACGGGCGCGACGGTGCTGGGGCTCGAGCTCGAGGCGCGGCTGTCCTTGGGCACCTGGCTCAAGCCGCTGAGCGGCGTACGGGTGGGCGGCAACGTGGCGCTCATTTCGTCCGAGGTGCAGCTGCCGGCGGACGTGGGGCTGGTGACGAGCTCCAAGCGGCCGCTCCAGGGCCAGTCGCCCTACGTCGGGAACGCGTTCGTGACATGGGAACAGCCTGACTGGGGCACGGAGCTGGGCGTCTTCTACAACGTGTACGGCCCGCGCATCTCCGAAGTCGGCATCAACGGCATCCCAGACATCTACGAACAACCTTTTCACAGAGTCGACCTCAGCGCGTCACAGAGCATTGGCAAGAGTGGCTTCAAGCTGAAGGCCGCGCTCGAGAACCTGCTCGACCAATCAGTTCGGCTGACCCAAGGCGGGCTGTCCGTACAGCAGTACCGACCTGGTCTTCGTTTCACGTTCAACCTGTCCTGGAGCTTGGAGAAAAACAAATGAAGACACGACACTTGTGGCTGGTCGCGGGCTGCCTGGCGGCGGCCTGCTCACCGATGATGATGACGCCCACCGACGCGGGGACGACCGCCGACGGTGGGACCGGCACTGGCTCGTCGGCCATCACCTGCATGGGCAGCGCTTGTCAGATCGCCGGAGAGCTGACCGGCAGCGTGAGCCTGGACGCGACCAAGCAGTACACGATGACGAACCTCGTCTACGTGAAGGACGGCACGCTCACGATCCCGGCGGGCACCGTCATCAAGGGTGAGCAGCCCAGCGCGCTCATCGTCACCACGACGGGCAAGCTGGTGGCGCAGGGAACGGCGAGCCAGCCCATCGTCTTCACGTCGGCCCTGCCTGCGGGCCAGCGCGGCACGCCCACCGGCGACTGGGGCGGCATCGTGCTCAACGGCACCGCCAGCATCAACGACATGGGCGGCGTCAACAACGCGGAAGGGTTGGCCGACGAGGCCCGCAACAAATACGGCAAGGTGTCCGGCACGACCAACGACGCGCACGACTGCGGCACGCTCAAGTACGTGCGCATCGAGTTCGCCGGGCGCCCGCTGTCGGCCAACAACGAGCTGAACGGGCTGACGTTGAACGCCTGCGGCAGCGGCACGACGGTGGACTTCGTGCAGGTGCACCGCGGCGTGGACGACGGCGTGGAGATCTTCGGCGGCAGCGTCAACGTGAAGCACCTGGTCATCACCGGCTTCGACGACGACGGCCTGGACTGGGACAAGGGCTGGACCGGCAAGGGCCAGTTCATCGTCGTGCAGCAGACCGGCGACCGCGGGAACCACGGCATCGAAGCGGACAACAACCGCGACAACCGCGACGCGCTGCCCCGCTCCAACCCCACGCTCAGCAACGTCACTCTCATCGGCCGCAAGCCGAGCACGGCGCCGAGCGAAGGCCCGTCGGTCGGCATGATCCTGCGCGAAGGCACGGCGGGCACGCTGATGAACTTCGTCGTCATGAACCACACCGCGGACGCCCTGCGCATCGACCACAGCAACACGGTGACGCAGTGGAACATGGGCGCGCTCAACGTGAAGAACAGCATCTTCTTCGAGAACCCGATGACCGGCGCGCGCAACTGGGTCAAGAGCCTGGGCGACGGCGGCGTCGAGGACCGCGTCGACGAAGCGGCGGTGCTCGGTGAGGCGCTGCGGAGCAACCGGTTGGGGATGAGCCCGGGCCTCATGGCGCCCATGTCCGAGATGCAGCCCAACTTCACCCCGGCCAGCGGCGCTGAGGCGATGAACGGCGCGGCCATGCCTCCGAGCGATGGCTTCTTCGACACGTCGGCCCTGTACGTCGGCGCGGTCGGCGGCACGGACTGGACCGCCGGCTGGACGGCGTACCCGCAGAACTGAAGGGACTCGCAAGCGCGGTGAGGGGACTGTCAGCGCGGTTGACACCGACCGCGCAATCAACGCGGCGTGGCCTGGGCATCTGGAGGGCTGGAAACCCCACCCGCCCTCCGGAGCTCACCATGGCCGTCACGCGCGTCTGTTCCCCGTCCAACCCCCGCGGCAAGCACCAGTCGAACCTCGAGTTTCGGAACGCGCGCCCGTCGGTGCGCACCCGCGAGGAGCTCGACACCGTGAAGAAGAGCACGGACCGGGCCATGGCGCCGTGGAAGGCGCTCAACTCGCTGCGCACCGGCATGAAGCCGCTCTGGCGCTGAGCAGTCCGCCGGGCGATCCACCGCGGTCGCTCCCGAACACGCACGACCAGGAGCCCGCAGCCCCGAGCCTCAGCCGCGCGGCGGGGAGCCTTCGACCACCGCGGCGCGTTGTCCCCAGCGCCGCAGCGCCGCGCCGGCACCGAGCACGCTCGCCAGCGTGGTGACCGCGTAGACCGGCTCGGCGAACGACGGCACGAGCAGCGCCACCGCCTGGCCGGCGAAGCACACGAGCGCGCCGATCGCGAAGGCCCAGTGGAATACGGACGCCGCCACCATCATCGTCAAGGCGATGAGGGACAGATCCACCGTCAGCGCCTGGCCGCGCGTCCAGCCGAACACCGCGGCCGTCGTGCGCGACGACACCTGGGCGATGGTCGTCACCAGCACCAACCGCGTCAGCTGCCGGTTCAAGTCCGAGCTGCTCAGCAGCGCGCGGTGCGCCCGGCTGAGCGCGAAGAAGCCGCCCAGAAACACGACGGACGCCGCGGCGAGCGCCCACGGCCAGGTGTAGAGCTGTGGCCAGATGAGGCGCAGGCCGTTGAACAGCACCATCAACACCAGGACGCCGAGCACGAAGCTGAAACGCTGAGTGCGCCCCAGGGCGGGGTCGAGCGCTCGCGCCTTGGACTGCAGCCGCGCCGCCTCGTCCGCGGCGGTGCCGACCTCGCGCTGGAGCGCCGCCGG
>JALHOS010000186.1 GCA_022842905.1 Myxococcaceae bacterium
CGACCGTCAGACTGGACAGAACCGCATCACATCAGGCACGAAGTACCCGTCACGCGGCGTGAGGGCCCCGGGGGGAATGGTTTTGAGAAGCCGGGGTCCCATCCCTCTGAGAACCGACACACAGTGTTTCCCGTTCTGTCGGCTTGAGCTGCTGGAGCTTTGTACGACGGTCGCTACTGGAGGCTCGCTCAGTCCACCCCAGCTCGAGGCTGTTGCACGTCGCGCCCGCGTGCTTCGTGAGCAGCTCTCGCGGTCATATCGGCAGGATGCGATTCGGCTGCTCCGGACCCTCCTCGCAAACGACGGCAGGAGGAAAGAAGACCAGCTGTACCTGACCATGACACTCGCGACCGAATTGGCGCGCGAGGGGTTCTCCCTGCAGCATCTTCGCGCAGTTGGTGAAGGACTCGTTCGGCCTGGGCGCCCATTTCTCGAACGCGTCGACGAGTTGCTTTCGCTTTGCGCCGACGAGGAGCAGCGGTTTGAGGTCCTCTTCGTCGTCAGGGAATGGGACCGCGGCATCGAGCCGCCACGCGCAACAAGGTGGATTGCGAGTCGCGACGATGCACGAGGTCGCGTACCCCAGACGCCCCGATCGGACGACTTCTTCGCAAGGACAACCGCCTCGGATCGAGTTGTCTCGGTTTCGGTTCCTGCACGAGACCCGTTCGGCGCGAGAGGTCGAGCGGAGTCTCTCTTGATGACCGACTTCGCGTCCGTCGCTTTCTCGACCCGACAAGAGCCGTCGCTCGCTTCGAACGGGGATGCGTTGGTGCTCTCGCCGGGCGATGTCGCCATGCTGACTCCGGCGGACGGGACTCGTCGCGCGGGCATGGTGCGACCTCGCGACTGGCGCGACCGTGCAACGAGCCTTCTCGCGCTCGAGCAACTCCTTCGACCCGAGGATCTCCACCAGATCAGCGCCACGCTCCAGTACTTCCGCCTGGCGGTCGGTCACCAGTCGGACGAGGTTCGGCTCGTCAACTTGTGGGTGTCTGCCGAGACCCTGGTTCGAGGCAGCACCCACGGTTCGACGCTTCACCGCATCGGTGCGATGGTCCCAGTCCTCGCCGTCCGAAACATTCGACGTGTTCTGAAGGGGTTCGCCCGAAGACTCACGAGAGTACTCAAGTTCAAGCAACTGCGCGCCGCAGGGCTCTTGCTCGACCACGATGAGCGAGTGATTCCGCCCGCAAGGCTTCTGACTGCCCTGAAGGATGAGGCCAGGGCCAGGGCCCTGCTCGCGCTCCTCGAGCACGACCCCTTGCTCCGGTATCGACTCAGCCGCTTCGCCGACAAAGCCCTCCGCTCAGGCCAAACGGCTGCAGAGTACATTGAAGCGAACGCCAGAAACGTCGAGTGGCAACTCGGGCGAATCTATCGGGCCCGCAACGCGCTGGTGCACAGAGGCGAGCCTCCGTTGGCGCTCCGGCAGTTGCTACAGCACCTTGAAACCTACGTGTGGACCGTCATCCGCCAGGTGACGGAGCAGCTCACATGCGCGCGTGGTCGATGGTCTGTTGGCGACTGCCTCGAACACTGGCGTGCCATATACGCCCACGCACTTCGAGTCCTGAATGCGAGCCCTTCCCTGCCAATCGAAGCGCTCGTGGAACCTGCGGAGTTCTTGAAGCTCGCGGTACCTCCGACAGCAGAGCCGTCGTCCAAGCGCGCGCAGAAGGAGCAGCCGAAGGACGTCTGACGTCGAACGGCAGTACCACGAGACCTGGCTCGGCATGGCGCAGCCCATCGACGAGCTCGTCGTCTCGGTGCCGGTGCTCGTTGACGCCCATTGCATGCAACGGCTCCGAGTGGCGGAGCACCACTGTGGGTTCCGGAGACTCCTGCCGGTTTGTTCCGGAAACCACTGCCGGTGCTAGTAGCTGAGGTTCGCCCTCAAGATCTGCCTGGCGCCGAGGACTGCCTCTCCCGTCGCGCTGTCCCTCGACCCCGCGCCGCCGAAAGGGGTGCCACAGCCGCCGAACCTGCCGCGGCGACACTCGCAGGGCGTTCGCCGCCTGCGTCCACGTCAGCCGTGTCTCGATGGCCTTCAAATCACCTCACGTCTCGTCATCGTCATTGTCTTCACCTTCCGGGCGACCTCCAGCTCCGTGCTTCGCATCGGCCCTGGCCGCCACCAGCCGGCCGGCCGTGACGGCGCACTTCGACGTCGCGCGGTCGGGCTCGAGTCGGTGGCAACTTGCCCACGCGACCCTGAGCGCTCGCGCAGACGCCGGCTGACCGCCGTGTTCTTCGTGCCGCCAATTTTCCCGCTACGGTGCTGCGCCTATGCCCACGACCCCCCCGCTGGACGCGGCCTCGCGCGAGGCGATCGACTCGGCCGTCAGACAGGCCCTGGCAGACGAGCGCCGTCACAGCCGACGCCGTGCCGCGGGGCTCATCGTCGCCCTCACGGCGGTGGCTGTCGCCGTGGGCTCCGCGACGCGTGCCTGGGCGCAGAGCTGCACCTCGAGCCTCCCCGCGCCGCTGGTGTCGCTGTGCGCCGATCAGCCGGCGCTGGCGGCGGACCTGAACGCCAACACGCTGCAACTGGTGACCTGGCTGCAACAGAAGGTCGGCACGGTGGGCAACGCGAACGTCGCGGTCGCTGGCACCTTGAACGTCGCCGGCGCGTTGAACGCGAACAGCGCGCTCAACGTCACTGGCACGCTCACCGCCGCGGGCGCCGCCAACGCCTCGAGCGGCAGCATCGGCACCCTCTCGTCCACGAACGTCACGGCCACCAACCTCAACGTCACCGGCGCGTTGGACGTCGGGCTGGAGATGGTGCGGTGCACCTCGACGCTCGAGTGCCTGTGTCCGGCGGGCAAGACGGTGCTCTCCGGGGGCTGCTGGACGGACAACGCGGTTCGCTTCTCGCGGCCCATGCGCCGGGGCAGCCTCGACGGCTGGACCTGCGCCCGGCAGAACGATGGCAACCTCCTTGGCGTGTACGCGGTGTGCGCGCGCGTCAGCCGAATGAGCGGCGCCATCGGCACCGAGCCCTGAGCTTCCGTCTCCTGCAGCAAGCGGGCGTTGAGGCCGCGCGCTGAGCTGCGGCGCAAACGGGCGGCGGTGCTTCGCCACGCTGTCGATGGCGTGCAGCAGCTTTCTGCATCGCGGCGATGTCACGCCTCCGCGAGCCCTGTCGATCCGCCTGCAATCACGCCACTTCCTCAATCCCGTCGCGCACCCCACGCGGCCCCTTGCGGCCAGCCATGTCAGCCCCACATGCTACGGCTCGTGGACATGAACGACCTCACGCTGAAAGTCCTCGAGCAGATCCGCGACGAGCTCCGCGCGAACGGGCGCCGCATCGACGAGACGAACGGGCGCTTGGACCAGACGAATCAACGCCTCGACCAGACCAACCAACGCCTCGACCGCCTCGAGCGGCGCCAGTCCGAGACCGAGGTCCGCCTGGCGACCGAGCTGGTGAGCGTCGTCGGAGCCGTCAACGCGCTGCGCGAGACGCTGCTCGAGGACCGAGAGCTGCGGCACCAAGTCACCGACCACGAGCACCGCTTGGCCCGCCTGGAAGCACGCGCGGGCTGAGCGCCGGCGCCGGAGCCTCCGCCACCGGCCTTCGCTCAGCCGCACCGACGAGCAGCGCCACCACCGCGGCGCACTCCCAGCCGAACGGCACGTACCCGCCGTAGCCGAGCACCGGCATCTCGAAGACGTGGAGCGCCGACACGAACGGCACGTGGTACTCCCACTTCGGCGCGCTCCAGAAGTTCCACCCTTCCCAGCACACGCCGCACAGCAGCGCGCCCAGCGCGTACGCCAGCACGTCGCGCCAGTCGCCACGCCCCAGCCCCGAGAACGCGTGCGGCGCGCCGAGCAGCCCCTGCGCGCCGGTGAGCAGCAACAACGGCGCAAGCCACACCAACGGAAACAGCACCGTCGGCCACACCGGCAGACAGACGAGCCCAGCGGCGCCGCCCACCACGCCCAGCCACCCGAGCGCCCGCGGAGACCTCGGCGCCACCACGCGCCAGCTCGCGAACGCCGCGTCCGCCCGCGGCCACGCCCGCACCACGTCCTTCGCGGCGACGACGGCCGGCAGCACCGTCGCAAAGGGCAGCGCGCCGTGCAGCACCACGTCCCACGGCCCGTCGAAGCTCGCGCCGCGGTAGTCCCAGCTGCCGACGAAGCGGTTGAGGTACTCGAAGAACCACCAGAAGAGGCTGCTCACCGCGAAGAGCGCCCACGCCTCTCGCGGCCGGCGCAGCAGTGACGCGCGCCCCCAGGCCTCCACCACCGCGCAGCACGACACGATGAAGCCGAGCCACAGCGGCACGAAGGCGTGCCGTCGCGCGAGCGCCAACGCCGGCACGTCGAGCCAGGCGAGCACCCACCAAGACCCCGTCCACGCGAGCGCCGCCCAGCCCCAGCGCGGCCACATCCAGGACGAACGTGGAGCCTTTGCCCGCTGGAGCCGCGACAGCACCGGCCAGGCCAGCGCCGCCGCCACCACGAGCCCCAAGACCACCAGCCACCACACCGGCGGACCGACCGGCGCGGTGGGCCACACCAGCGGCGCTTCGAACTCCGCGGCGCTGCGACCGACGAGCCACGCGCCGATCAGCGGGAGGCGCCCCACGCTCACCGTGAGCGCGGCGAGGAGCACCGCCGCTCGCGTCGACGGCCTCACTCCTTCTTCGAAGAGCCGTACACCTTGCTGCTCAGCCAGCCCACCAGCACGCCGACGAGCACGGCGATGACCAGCCGCAGCAGGTGCGGCTCCACCCCCGCCTCCTTGAGAATGAGGAAGCTGCCAATCGTCCCCAGCATCCACCCCAGCGTGCGTACGCCCTCTTCGTTTTTCATGGCGCCGACACCGTAAGGAGCCGGCTGGAGAGCGCAAGGCGAACCGGCTCCATGAGCCACACCTTCGCCAGGCCGTCGGCGAGCAGGAACGCGGCTCCCGCACCGAGTCGCAACCCCAGCCGGCGCGCGGAGCCCGGGTCCTGGCCGACGAGCCGCTGGTAACTCCACAGCGCCAGCGTGGCCGTCAGCAGCGTAAAGCCCACGCCGCGCAGCACGCTCCAGGGGTGCCAGCCCACCACCAAAGAGATGAGGGAGTCGTCGCTCTGCGCAAGCAGCCGGCCCACGTAGAAGTTCATCAAGTCGACTTCGTGAAAGCCCTGGAGGCAGGGAATGAGGCCCAACGACAGGTAGCCCAGCGGCAGCATGGCGAGCGCGAGCTGCAGGTGCGCGGGCACCCAGCTGCTCAGCTCGTACTCGGGGTCCACGCCCGTCAGCAGCCACGTGCGCGTCTGCTCCCAGTACGCGCTGCCGCCGGGGAAGGCCGCGTCGGCCAGCGTGGGAGCGGTGCGCGCGAGCAGAATCGCCGCCGCGCTGTGCGCGACGAAGGCCACGGCGAGCACTCCCGCCGCCTTGCCCCAGGCATCGGCCCGCGCGGCGCCGACGAGGAGGAAGAAGAGCGCCACCGCCGACAGCGACTGGTGCAGCGGCCCCAGCGCGCTCAACAGGAGCGGCACTGCACCCGCTAGCGCCGCCGCCACCAACCAGCTCCACCCATGAAACGCCGGCGCGGCGAGCTCACCCACGCGGCGCGCGCCAGCGACGACGGGGGCAGGCACCGCCAGCGACGCCACCCAGCCCGTCACTTGCGAGGAATGGGCAGCAGGAGAATGCCCGTCGTCTTGTAGAGGATGAAGTTGCCGACGACGTAGATGAGGACGAACCACACCCAGCCGGGAATGCCTCCGCCCCCGCCGCCCTCCGCGCCGCCGTCACCACCGCTCGTGCCCTGGTCCGACATGTGCCCTCCAAAGAGAAGCTGCGAACCCTAGCAGGAGCGGCGCAGCCGCTACGGCGCTTCGAAGCCCCCGCGCACCCAGTCATTGGCGACGTCGCGGGTGAACTTGAAGTTCGCGGCGACGCGGTGCTTGGCCACGACCTGCCCCTCGTCGTCCACCGCGGACAGCTCGGCGTAGGGCTCGGACTCGTCGGGGACCAGCTCGAGCAGCACGTCGAACCACCGCCCGCCCCACGCGATCGACAGCCGCTTCTTGAGCGCCTGGTCCCGCTGCCGCGCGGCGCGGTCGAGCACCTCCGACGCCGTCTTCACGAAGGTCGCGAAGGCCGGGCCGTCGAAGGGCTTGGGGTTCTTCTTGTCGCGGCCCATCACCCACGGGCTGATGAGCGCGGGTTCCGGCAGCCCGTCCTTGCGAATCTCCACGGCCCACCCGTCATCGTCTTCGTTCTTGATGACGCGCGCGGTCCACCCGTCTTTGCGCCACAGCGTCGGCTCGCGAATTTCGGTCGGCTCGGTGCCCATGGAGCCTGGGTGTACACTCGTTCAGTGCCCAACACACGCGCCGCGTAACGACCCCCAGCGAGGCTCCCTCACCGGTTCGTGTCACTCGCCGCGGCCGCCGCCTCGAGACTCACGGCGAACCCGGTCTCCTGCTTGGCCCGCGCGCGGCGAGCGGCCCCGAGGAGCACGTCACGGAGCGCGGGTGACGGCGCCAGCTCGGCCAAGCGCGCGGCGCGCTGACGCTGCGGCTGACTGCCCGCGGCCAGGGTGCGCTCGAGGCGTCGCGAGACGACGGCCGGCGCGGCGGCCACCAAGCGCTGCGCCAAGAGCGGCCGAGCCTCCGCCGACTGCATCCACAGCTCGTACAGCGCTTCGGCTTCGCCGTCGGACAGCGGCCGCGTCGGCTCCGCGCCTTCGAGCGCTTGGGCCTGCACTTCGGCGGTGGCCGCGGCCGGCGCGTACTTCTCGCCCACGTACTGAAGGAAGAAGTCCCGCTGCGAGGTGAGGAACACGGCCACGCCGACCGCCAACCCGAGCGTCAGCCCGAGCAGCTCGAGCTGCCCGCGCACGGTGGACAGCCAGCGCGCCACGTCCGTCACCCCTCACCTCCACGGGCACGGCGGAGGAGCAGCGCCTGGCTCGTCTGCCGCCGGGCGAGGTGTTGGTGCGGAAGGAAGGCCACCGCCAGCACGGCCAGCAGCCCCAGCTGCGCACCCACGGATGGACCGACGGCGTAGCGCACGGCCGCCAGCCCCATGCCGAAGGCCGTGCAGACGGCGCCGAGCAGCGCCACGGGGCCCATGGACGCGCCGCGCACCAGCCGCGCCGAGAAGGGCACGCGGTCGAGCAGCTTGGGCTGCGCCAGCGCCCACGCGTGGAGCACCAGCAGCAACGCCCACGCGCCCTCGAGCCCCGCGTGCAGCACCGAGCGCCACCACCACGCCGCCGCGACGACGAAGACGACGAAGAGCGGGCCCAGAAAGCGCAGCAGCGCCGCCTTGGCTGCGCCCGTCACCACGGGCTCGAGGGACGGGAGCGGGGCCGTCCAGAACAGCGACGCCGCGCCTTCGTCTTTCCCCGCGGCGATGGCGGTGAGCAGGGAAGGCACGGCGCCTCCCAACAGGACGCCGACGCTCAAGGAGAGGACGATGCCGCCGCCGCGCGTGACGAAGGGGTCGGCGAGCTGATCCGACAGGAGCCCCAGCGCCAGCGCGGAGACTGGCAGGCCGAGCGCTGGCAGCGCCCGCAGCCGCGCGTCACCGTCGCGCTCGAGGAGCCTGCGCGCCAGGAAGAACCCGGCCGCCTCTGCACGCGAAGCCACCAGCCGCCCAACCCAGCCGACGCGCACCGTCCCGCCCGCGATGACGACGTGCTCGACGTGCGAGGCGGCCGGCTCGGCGCCGGCCCGCAGCCCCGCCCAGCTCTTGGACAGCGCCTTCGCCGCGAGCGCGACGAGGCTGAAGCCAATGAGCAACCCGACGCTCAGCGGGAGCGCGGCCTGCACGAGCTGTCCCGCGCCCGCCTTGCCCACGCCCGCGCCGAGCGCGCCCCACGGCGTCAGCCACAGCCAGTCCGGCGGGCGCTGGGCGAAGACCTCGAGGGAGCCGTCGGCTTTTCGCAGCAGCATCTGCGCGCCGTAGAAGGCGACGAGGATGGCGGCGATCTGCACCCAGGCCAACAGGCTACGAATTCGCGTCATCCACCCGGCGCCGAACGCCGCGAAGGCGCCCACCACCAGCGCGGCGACGCCCAAGCTCACCGCGACGTTGGCGAGCAGGAACGCCCAGGCGAAGTGGGGCCCAGCGTCGAAGAGCGCCGCGCCCAGCACGCTCGGGAAAATGGCCGTCGCCACCGCGAAGAGGCCGACGTAGGCGAGCAGGTTGAGCAGCCGCGCGCGGGCGTAGGTGCCCAGCGGGAGGGGACGGTGGCCCAGCACCAACGCGTCGTCGGGCTGGAAGGCCACCTCATGGAACTCGACGACGAGCGCCGAGCCGACGAGCACGGTGGTGAGCCCGAGGCTCGCCACGGCGAAGAAGTCCGCCGGCACGCGGAGGAAGAGCGTCAGCGACGTGAGCATCGACGTCGCCAGAAACTGCCCGAGCACCCAGAAGAGCGGCGGGAGCGCCTCGGCGGGCTTGGCGCCGGTGGCCGCGGCGTACGCCTGGTTGCGCAGCTCCATGCGGAGGAACGCGCCGAGCAGGGCCTTGAGCGCGCGCCCTTGGTTCATGCCGAGAAGCCTTCGAGGCCGGCGACGCGGTCGGTGGTGACGAGCTGGTGGAAGATGGACTCGAGCGTCTTGTCCTTCGAGCGGGCCACCAGCTCAGTCGTCGGCGCGTCGGCCACCACCTGCCCTTGGTGGAGGATGATGGCGCGGTCACAAATGCGCTCGACGACGTCGAGGATGTGGCTCGAGAAGAGCACCGTGCCGCCGCCCTTGGCGTGCTCGACGAGGAGCTCCTTGAGGGTGCGCGCGGCCGTCACGTCGAGGCCATTGAGCGGTTCGTCCAAGAAGAGCACCTGCGGGGCGTGGAGGAACGCGGTGATGAGCGCGACCTTCTGCCGCTGGCCTTTGCTGAGGGTGTCCACGCGGCGGTCCGCGAAGGCAGCCGCTTCGAAGCGGCGGAGCAGCTGCTCGGTGCGCTCGGCGGCGAGCCCGGCCGGCACGTCGTGGAGATCGGCGACCAGCGCGAGGTGTTCTCGTGGCGTGAGCAGCGAGTACAGGCCTCCGCCGTCGGGGACGAAGCCGAAGCAGCGCTGCGCGGCCAGGGTCGCGGTGCGCAGGTCGTGCCCCATGATGGCGGCGCTCCCGCTGGTCGGCGTGAGCAGGCCCGTCAGCGCCTTGAGCGTCGTCGACTTGCCGGCGCCATTTGGCCCCAGGTAGCCGCAGATTTGCCCCGCGGGAATGGAGAAGGAGAGGCCGCGGACCACCTCGGAGCTCCCGTAGCGGTGGCGCAGGTCCTTCACGTCGATGGCGGGCGTCGTCACGGGGCGCGCAGTGTGGCCGAGGACGTGGGCTGCGGAAAGCTGGCTTTCACGAGGTGCTTGGGTCGACGCGCCGTCTCAGCCCTGGCCGAGATGCGGCGGCTGATTCTCGGCCTTGAGCTTCTCGAGGTACTCGAGGTTCTTGTCGACGAGCTGCTTGAGGTGGGGATCAGTCGCAGCTTGGAGGGCACCGCGCAGTTGCGCCTCGGCGTCGGCGAGGTACCTGTGGAAATCTCTCCAAGCTCTCGCTCGGGTCTGCTTCGAGACACCAGGCCGGGTGGCGGTCGCTCGGCACTCTTTGGCCAGGCCGATCAGCGCGTCGCCCCGAAGCTGGCGCACGACTGGAGTGGGTTCAGTCCCCGGGTGCTCGGCAACGTACCGCTCGACGAGGGCGAGAACGCCGTCATCGTCTTTGGCGCGGCTCATCGCCACGGCCAACCGCCGCAGCTCGCGCTCCTCGAGTCGGCCGCGAGAAGCCGTGGCCAGGATCTGACGTGAAATCCGCAGACGCTCCGTTGACCGAGTCCCGGTCTCGATGGCCTCGGCCAACTGCAGCAACACGTCGAACGGCAGGGCCATCAAACGTGCTTCGTGCTCGGCGGCCCACTTGACGACGGGCTCCGGCTCCTTCAGCGCCTGCTGCACTTCGGCGAAGAGCCCGACAGCGCGTGCGTGCAGTGGGTCCGCGGCCAAGATTCGGGTCACACGCTCGGCGGCGTCCTGAAACCGACCGAGCGCGACTGACCGCTCCGCCTCGCGCAGCTCGCCCAGCAGGGCATGCCTGGGATGGGCGGGCAGCACACAACTGACGCGCGCCTCGTCTGCATCGAATACCGGCGGCGGGTTTCCCTCCTCCTTCATTGTCCGAAGGATGGTCGCGATGCCTTGGCCTTCGGCCTGGCCCAGTTGCAGTCGCGTGAAGAACCACCCGAGCGACTGGTTTCGCCAGCGCGGCGTTGCCGTACCGCCACGCAACAGCTCGAGCTTCACGCCCAAAGGAAGCGAGCCGGGAGAGACGACTTCGATTCGGTCGACGAACACGGTGATGCGCAGTGGGTCCACCAGCTCGTAGTCGCGATGCGCCAGCGCGTTTCCCATCGCTTCGTAGAGAGCGCGCTTGGGGTACTTGAGGGCGTTCGGAGACGCGTGGTCTGTCTTGTCGAAGGCCGTGTAGCTCTGGACATCCAGCAACTCTTGGAGCCGCTTGGCCTGTTCGAGCAGGGTCCCGGACAGCTCGTGCCGCTCGGCGTGCGGCGTCGACCTGTCCGACCCAGGGTAGAGCGCGAAGAGACTGACGGCGCCGGGGATGTGCCGCTGCGTGTTGCGGCCGAACAGCAGCAACGTGAAGTTGCGTGGCCGAAGCACGCCCGTGAGCGGCTCGCGTGCGAAGAGTGGAGGCACGAAGGGACTGAGCTGCTCCTCAGCGGAGATGTATGGCTCGACACCGCGCTCGGGGGAGAACACCCCCATGCGCTGAAACGCATCGCGCATCGCCAACAGGTCGATGTCCGCCTCCGTCGCAGAAAGGCACGGCCGACGGTCCCACGGCTCGAGCGCCCCCTTTCGCACGAGGAGGTCTTTGAGGACGCCGTTGCGAGCCTCGATCGTCGAACGGCTCACCCTCACGAAGTGCTTGGCACCGTGGTCTTGGCGTCGAAAGGTGTGGGCGCTGGCGGTCGCCGGTTGAATGAACACCAGCACACGCCTCGAGGGATCCGACGTGGGCAACTCTTCGACCAGCGGCGCGATGGACGGCGTGACCCGCTCTCGACAGAGCGCCAACACGCGGCCTTCGACTTCCTTGAGCTCCGACGCCGACAGACCCACGCGAACCAGGCGAGGAAAGCCGTGTTCGTCTCGGTCTTCCTTGGCGCCACAGACGACGTAGCCGCCTCCGAGATTCTGGAGGTCGTTGGCGAATGCGCTGAGGGTCTGGGCGACATCGTTGACGTCCGCGACGCGCTCTTTCCACTCCGTTTGCTCGTTCTCTCGCCGGGCCAGCAGCTCGAGGTCGACGCGCGCACTCATCGACTCGGACTTAACAAACTTCGCCCTGCCGATTCGCCAACTATTGAGGGAGGGCCGCCGTGGCCGGGTTGCTCACTCCACGGCGCGTCGCGACGGTGGCGCGGTGTCGACTGAGACCCGCTGCGCCCGTGACGGGCTCTGCCGCTCAAAGACAGCCCCGCTGATTGCGCCCCCAAGCTGACGTCACGCCTCCGTCAGACCCGCGCACGCGGCGCTTGCTCCCGCGCTCGATCTGGCGTTTTGGTCTGACGCTCACGTGACTGCACCTGCCTCGAAGCAAGCCCTCTCGGTCCCGCTCGGGGCTGATCCACTCCACGGCGTCGACACCGAGGCCTTCGCGGCGGACATGCGCGCCCTCAAGGAGGAGGTCCTCGCGTCCCTCGGCCCGGAAGACCTCGCACACCTGAAGAAGCTCGAGCGCTGGGGTCGCGCTGCGGCGCTGCTGGGCTACGCGCTGGCGTGGTTCCCCAACCCCCTCGCCCCGCTGCTCATTTCGCTGGGCGCGACCGGGCGGTGGACCTGCGTCACCCACCACGTGCTGCACAAGGGCATGGACCGCGTGCCCGGCACCCCCGCGCGGCTGACGTCCCTGGGCTTTGCCCGAGGTTGGCGGCGTTTCCTGGACTGGTTCGACTGGATTCACCCCGGCGCCTGGTCCCATGAGCACAACGTGCTCCACCACGCGTACACCAACGAAGCGGCGGACCCGGACCTCGTGCAGGACAACGTCGGGTTCATGCGCAACTCCACGCTGCCGCGCTGGCTCAAGCTCGTGGGCGTCTTCTTCTCGGCCTGCACGTGGAAGTTCACGTACTACGTGCCGAACACCATGCAGATCCTCCAGCGCAAGCGGCGCCGGAAGCAGGCGCAGGGCAACGACGTGCGCGCCGACGCCCGCGGCCCAGAGTCCACCTTCGCCGCGTTCGACCTTCGCACCGCTGACGGCCGTGAAGTCTGGTGGCGCTGCCTCTTGCCGTACGCCTTCGGCCGCTTCGTCGTCATGCCCGCACTGTTCTTGCCGCTGGGCCCGTCGGCCGCGTTTTGGGTGCTCGTCTCGTCGCTCATCGCCGAGGTGCTGACGAACCTGCACAGCTACGCCGTCGTCGTCCCCAACCACGCCGGCGACGACCTGTACCGCTTCGCCGCGCCGCCCAAGCACCGGCACGAGTGGTTCGCTCGGCAGGTCGTCGCGTCCGTCAACTTCCGCACCGGCGGAGACGTGAACGACTTCCTGCACGGCTTCCTCAACTACCAAATCGAGCACCACCTGTTCCCGGACCTGCCGCCGCGGCAGTACCAGCGCATCGCGCCGCGGGTGAAGGCGGCCTGCGCGCAGTACGGCATTCCGTACGTGCAGCAGCCGCTGCCCAAGCGCCTGGGCAAGCTCTTCGCGGTGATGGTGGGCGACGCGTCCATGCCGAACGCGTGAGCCTCTTCTCCGGGGAGCACGCCGACGGCGCCTCGCATCGACCCTCCGAGTCTTCCTGGCGGAGAGCGTCGCCACGCCAGGCCGTCAGTGCCTCTTCCGCGCGGCTTCTTCCCGATCGTGGTGCACGAGCTGGAGACTGAAGCCCTCGCTGCGCGGTAGCTCACAGCCTCGCGACGAACGCACAGGACACCGCTTCGCGTCGACCCGACACCACGCCGCTGGAGCTCGTGCCCCGACACCGTTCCTGCACCTCTTCGGCGGGCCGGGTGTGGACCTGGTGACTGCAGGATCGCGCAGCACGCGAAGCGCCAACCGCTTCAGAACGACACGGACGCGGCCAGCGCCAGCGTCGGATAGTGCGCGGGGGCGCGCGGGCGGAAGGCCGCATCCCAGCTCGGCAGAATCCGGCCAAGCTCACCCGTCTCGAACGTGCCCACAGCGCAGCCACTCGACACGGCGGCGCTCTGCGTGGTGCCTCCACTGCCCAGCGCCCGGTTCATCGCGTCGGCGTCAGCCGCACTACACCCGTTGACCGACGTCGCGGCGCCGCCGGTGACGAAGACGTCCTTCAGCTCGGCGCGCAGCGCGAAGTGTCGCCCCCACTTCACCCGCAGCCCGACCCCGACCTGCGCCGCGAAGACGGGGTTGATGTCGCCCACGAAGGTGGGGCTCGACTGCAACCCGGGGCGTCCCGGCGCACGGAATTGCAGCGCCTGCGCGCCGACGGCGCCGCTCACGACGAAGCGCAGCTCGGCCTCACCGTCTGCGAGCGCGAGCGTGCCCTGGCCAGGAGCGACCTCGAGCCCGGCGAGCATGGACCACGTCGGTCGCCAGTCGTCGCCCGTGCTCACCCGCAACTTCTCTTCGACCTCCGTCGCCATGGACCGCGCGGTGAGCCAGCTCAGGTAGCCGCCGCTCAGGGTCAGCGCGAAGCGCTCGTGCACGTGGACCAAGAGCGCCGCGCTGGTCCCCACGTGCTGCGTCCAGACACCTCCGAGCTGGACCGAGGCGGGCGCGAGGACCAGCTCGAAGCGCTGCGGCGCCCGGGGAGCGCTCGGCTGGGCAGCGCGGGTGGTGACCGACGCGG